>CAZCZD010000008.1:0-19699 GCA_964503305.1 uncultured Candidatus Saccharibacteria bacterium
ATCGACGAGAATACTTCAAAAGTTATTGTGGAATCTGCAACTTTCAGTCTTTATAACGAACGCAAAATGCAGATGGCTCACGGCATCTTCTCTGAGGCAATTACTCGCTTCACAAAGGGCCAACCAAAATCTGGCACAATTCCAGCACTCGCAAAATGTGCTTCGATGCTTCTTAAAGATGCTTCGGAAATTTCTGGATTTAAAGATGAATAAGTCGGTGAACTTGAAAATTCTGAGATTAAAGTTACTGTTTCTGATATTAATGACCTTCTCGGAACTGAATATACGAAAGACGAAATCACTACGACATTAGAAAATGTTGGATTTGAAGTTTCCGGTGATGATGAACTTTCGGTTAAGGCTCCGGCATGGAGAACAGACATTCATATTAAAGAAGATGTAATTGAGGAAGTTGGTCGTCTTCGTGGATATGATAATATCCCACACAATCTTCCACTTCGTCCATTTATCGGCGCAGACAAGAACCCAATGTTCGAGCTCAAGCGTGAGCTTCGCGGAATTCTTGCGGATAGACTGAATCTTAACGAAGTTTTGACATACTCATTCGTCTCAAAGGACCTCCAAGAAAAAGTTGGGGAAGACTTTAGTGAGTCTTATGAAATCGTAAACTCAATTTCGCCAGAACTTCAATGTTTCCGTCAATCAATCGCACCAAGTTTGATTGATAAAATGTACGAAAATATTCGTGCTGGACACAAAGAATTTGGACTCTTCGAATTTAACCAAGTCACAAACAAAAAGCTTGGCTTAACAGAGGAAAAAGTACCTGAAATCGAGAATCATGTTGCGATGATTTCAACGGCTGATTTCTATACTGCAAAGGCAATTCTTCTTGAGATGGGCAAGAGACTTCATGTTGAATTCAAACTTGAAGAAAACAATGTTGCTGAATTCCCATATTTTGAAAAAGTCCGTTCCGCAAAAGTTACATTGAATGGTGAAACTGTTGGTGTAGTTGGCGAAATTAAAGGCAGAGTGCTTCGCAACTTTAAGGTAAAGCAAGCAGCTGGTTTTGAACTTAATCTTGATGAAATCGTTAAAGCTCCACGCAACATCACTGCAAATTTGAAGCTTTCGAAATTCCCATTTGTTGAACGCGACATTACGACAAAGGTCAAAGTTGGGGAACAATATGTAAGACTTGAAGCTGCAATTAAAGAAGTTTTTGAAACTAAGATTGAATTCGTTTGGAAAGTAATTCCAGTTTCAGTTTATCAAGGTGACGATAAAGATACGAAGAATATCTCCTTCCACATTTCATTCTCAAGCAAAGATAAAACGCTCGAGGCAAATGAAATCTCTGATATAATGAGGGAAGTAGAAAATGCTGTTACTGAAGTAGGTGCAGAAATAGTTTAAGACAGTAAAAACTGATTTAAGGAGGTAAAAATGGATCAGAATCAACTTAAGACGTCTTGGAAAACAAGAATTATCATCGGAATTATTGCATTTTTGATGCTTTTTTCAACGGTTGCAGTTTATGCTTTGATTGTGTTTTCGAATGAAAATACAAAGAAGAAAGATAGTGTTGCCTCAAAAGAGCTTGAAGAAGTTCAAAAAGAGATGGAAGAGAAGAGAAAAGAACTCGAAACTCTTTCAGACGAACTTTCAAAGAAGCACTATGATACTCTCGCTTCATACCGTTCAAACGTAAGATCATATAATGCAAAGTCGGTTGATAATGCAGGTCTTAAAACTACCGATCTTAAGAAAGGTAACGGCGCAGAAATCAAGGAAGATAGCTCGTACTATAGCTATTACATCGGTTGGTGTGCAGATGAGACAGTCTTCGACTCATCATTCGATGATTTTAAATCTCCAAAGTCACTTGTTGCACCAATGGACTACACTCATGGTTCATCAAGCTTCGTGGCTGGTTGGGAGGAAGGCGTGATTGGCATGAAGACCGGTGGTGTTCGTGAAATTGATATTCCTGGCGAGCTTGCTTATGGCGACAAGCAAGAAATTTGTGGTGGCAAAAACACTCCACTTAAATTTATCGTTTACATCATCGATCCAGGAGAAGAATACACCAAGAAACTCGAAGAATACAACAATTTGTTCCAACAATATTACGTGCTTTATTACTCGCAAAACCAAGATCTCTTAGGTGGTAGCGAAGAAGAAACGACAACTTCTGGTGAATAAAAGGTGGGGAAAGATGAAGATTATTCAGCTTAATATTTGGATGGGAAAAATTGAAGGGCAACTCCAGAGATTTTTCGAAACAACTGACGCTGATGTGATTTGTATGCAAGAGGTGATTAACTCTGACGATGCAACACTTCATGTTTCAAGGCTTTGGTTTGAAACCTCGAGAATTTTAAAGGCGGCGGGCGACAGATTCCCGTATTCAGCTTATTTTGCGAACTGGTCAACGAGAATTGTTGACGGTTCACTCCAGATGGGAAACTTCATTATTTCAAGAATCCCAATCGTCGAGAAGAATTCGGTGTTTGTGAACGGGCAATATACAGAGAACACCGTGCTTGTTCAAACACCTTCGAATAATACAGCAGTAAATATTGTTAAACTCGAGAATGGAATTACGGTTGTAAATCACCATGGTTTTTGGCGCAAAGATCCGATGGGTGACGAAGACTCGATTAAAGTTTTCAAAAAAGTTGGTGAAGTAGTTGAACCGCTCGCAAAGGAAGGCCCACTTGTGATGTGTGGTGATTTGAATATCACTCATGAATCTCCGGCATTTAGAGCTCTTGATTTCTTGCGTGATTTAACAGATGAAAATAAGCTTGAAACGACTCTTTCAGGGATGAAATTCGATGGAAAAGTGCCTTGTGACCACATCTTGGTAAACGACGGCATCGAGGTGAAGTCGTTCGGCGTGATTCCAGAGATTGTCTCGGACCACCTAGCAATTTATGCGGAGATTGAGAAGAAATGAAAAAAGTTCCGAAGGTGAATAAAAAAGTTATTCTCTTCGGAATTTTCTTCGCCTTGATTTTGGGCGGACTTTTTTCAACGCTGTTTTTCTCTGGAGCATTCAATAAAACCGAAAAGAATTCGAATGAGAATTCGGTTTCAATTGATGAAGATGCGAAAGTCGAAGAGGTGAAGGAAGAAGAAAAAAAGACAGAAGAGAAAACAGCTTCGGAAGGCGGAAATTGCACGGAAAAACTCGGAAATCTCATGCTTGTGAACCCAAATTTTACGGTTACAACAAAGTGGATTGATAATCGAAAAAGGCAACTAATTTCGGTTTCAAAAACTTACGGAATTAAGGAGGGGAAATCGAGTAATGGCGATAATTTACTCGACGCGGAAGCGGCAAAACATTTGAATGAGATGGTGAAAGCCTATGAAGAATACAACGATGGGCATACGATGGTAACAAGGAGTTGCTATCGTGCGCGTGGAACGAGTTGTGGCCGACTTTGTGCAAAAACTGGAACGAGCGATCACCACACGGGGCTGACTTGTGATTTAATTGATCCGCAATATGGTACGGAGCTTGATACGGATTATTATCAAAACCACAAAGAGTGGCAATGGCTTCGCGAGAATTCATATAAATATGGATTTATTGATAGGTTTCCGAAAGCTTGGGCCGGTGGCTCGATGAGTGAGCCTTTGAATGTTGACGCGAACGGAACAACTGGACTTTATGAAACGTGGCACTTTAGATATGTTGGCGTCGAAGTGGCGACGGAGATTGCGACTGGGAAATATAATAACGGAAAATATGATTCACTTGAGCACTATTTAAAACAAACAGGAAAGGTTTCGGATTTAAAGAATGGCAAATGTTAGGCGTCGCTCAAAAAGACCAATTATCTTGGCGCTTGTCGCGATAATTTTTGTATTCATTGGTTTTAGAATGGCGACGATGGAAGCGGATATTTCGCTTTCGACGACTTTTTCGGTTCCGGAAGGAGTTTCGCTTGAGACGGTTGGCGAGAAGATTGGGAACAGATGGGCGGCGGCAGTTGACGGCAAGTTTGTAGTTGGAAATGACGAGGAAAAAGTTCAGGCGACAGCTTCGACGACGAAGATGATTTTATCTCTCGCAGTGCTCGAGAAGAAGCCACTTGAAAAAGGCGAGAAGGGGGAAGAGATCGAGATTACAAAGGAGATGTACGACAAATATGCGTGGTATATTCGAAACAATGGTTCGAATACGGCGGTGAAAGTCGGGGAGAAGATTTCGGAGTACGATGCGCTGGTTTCGGTGATGCTAAAGTCTTCGAATAATATGGCGGATTCGCTTGCGATTTGGGCGTTTGGCTCAATTGAGGAGTATCAGAAATATGCGACAGAGATGGTGAAGGGCTGGGGGCTCGAGAAAACAACGATTGGAACGAAGGATGCGAGTGGATATGATGAGTCGACAACTTCGACGGCAAAAGAACTCGCGGAGATTGGATATCGCGTGATGACACATCCGGTGCTTTCGGAAATTGTGTCTTTAAAAACGGCGGAGGTGCCGGTTGCGGGAAAGATTTCGAATACAAATCAATTGCTCGGGAAAGCGGGAATTTCAGGGGTGAAAACTGGCTATATTGGCGAACCGAGTGGTTATTGTATTGTTTCAGGGTATGAGAAAGATGGACATATTGTAACGGTGGCGCTTCTCAATGCAAAAACGAGAGACGTATCGTTTAGTGATAATTTGTCGGTCGTGGAAGATTTGCAAGAAAAGTTGGTGAAACAGGAGATTTTGAAGAAGGGGGATGAAGTTGGGCATTATGAATCTTGGTGGACGGGGAAGATCTCGGTCTCTTCTGGCGAAGATTTTTCGGAGATGAATTATAAGGATGCGAAGCGTGAATCGGAGATTTCTGATGAAAAATTAAAGGTGAAAATTGGGGAAAAAGAATATGAAGTTAATCTTGAAATACCTGATTTTCCAAGGAAGCCAAGTCTATTTGAGAGATTTTTACACGTTTTTGGGTGGAAGAAGGTTTAGTATTTTGTAATACAAAATGTATGACAAAAAGTATTGACAATTGCAATTCTTTTTGATATTATAGGGGTAAGTTAAGGTTATCAATTTTAAAAAAGAAAGGAAAATATTATGAAAAATGGAGATTTTAACTTACCAACACCACAAATGTTAATTAAAAAAGCAAAAGAAGACACTGTTCCAGTATCGCTTCGCGTAAAAGAAAGTACTTTAGCGATTTTTGACTCGATGGCAAAAGAAGCTGGCGTTAAGACAGGATCGATGATTAATACTTGGCTCGATTTTTATGCACAAAATTATGCAAGTAGCTCAAAAGACGCGTCTAAAGAAATAATGATTCGCTATATTGAAAAAATGGCGGAAAAACTTGGAAAACTAGATGACGAAGAATTGCTTATGCAACTTAACTCAAAAGGATTGGTTTGGCCATTAAGTGATTACTATGAAAATGTGCCTGATTTTGTATCGGCTTATATGAACGAAAAGTATGGACGTGATTACGATTGGGATGGTTGTATAGTTCCAGAATTTAAGAATGATTATGTCGTTAATATCCAAGTTAATATCGTCTCGGAATATGAAGAACATGATTATAACGAAATTGGTCTTTATGTTACGAGTGAACTTTGGCCATTAGTATCAGCAATGATTGTTGAATATGGCAGAAAATATGAGAAAGTATTTCCAGAAAATACGTTCTGCTTTACTCCAAAAATGGCTAAAGAGATTACGGATATTGCCTATGCTGGTAAGGATAAAACAAAAGAAGAGCTTGCTAAGGAATTTTCGAAGGTCTTGATTGACTTCGTGGAAAAGAGTTTAGATGAGTAGTGATGTCTATTTAACGGAACACTTTAAGAGACGATATAAAGAACGCGTCTCTAAAAGCAAGAAAAAGCTACAAGAATCTGCAACTTATGCTTATTACTTCGGCGAGAGTTATGAAACGATTAAAGATGAGGTTCTTAAAATCCATCTAAAAGAACGTCAAAAGTATGGTGGAATTTGCAAAGTATATCGTGGTTTTATCTACTGGTTTGAAAACGGTGTGGCTATAACAGTTTATCCGATTCAAAAGAAATATCAATGCGCATAAAATATATAAAAATGGCTAATTTTAGCCATTTTTATTTTGGTTGTGGTAAAATAGAGGTAACTAGAGGTTTTAATATCAATTAATTTTAGAGTGTGGGCGAAAGGAGAGAGGTAAGCCCAATGGTTGGTAATAATAAAAATAAAAAATGTAAATATATCTTTGTGACCGGAGGAGTCCTATCTGGAGTCGGCAAGGGAATTACGGCCGCTTCGATGGGTGCAATCCTGAAGGCCAAAGGATATAAAGTTACGATGCAGAAATGTGATCCGTATCTCAACGTCGATGCTGGACTTTTGAACCCAGTTGAGCACGGTGAATGTTATGTGACACACGACGGTGTCGAGACCGACCTTGATCTCGGACATTACGAAAGATTTCTTGATTTTGAAACCTCAAAATATTCAATTACTCTCTCAGGCTCAATTAATAAAGAGTTGATCGAAAAAGAACGTGCAGGTGGCTTCCATGGAAAAACTGTCCAGCTCGTTCCACATTTTACAAATCTCGTTCAAGAGAAGATTGAGAAAGCATCGGAAAATTCCGACATCCACATCGTTGAAATTGGTGGTACAGTTGGCGACTATGAAGGTCTTTCATTCCTCGAGGCAATTCGTCTCTTTGCAAACCGTGTTGGACGTCGTAACTGTCTCTATATTGATGTGGTTTATGTCCCTTGGATTAATACTTCAAAGGAACTTAAGACTAAGCCAGCACAAAACGCACTCAAAGACCTTCGTGGATTCGGCATCATCCCTGATATCGTTTGTGTTCGTACTGAAAAACCAGCAGGTCGTGAAATCTGCGAGAAGATTGCAAGATTCGCCGGAATTGCTGATGATGCAGTGGTTAATCTCCCTGACATCGCAAGCGTTTACGATGTGCCATTTAACGTGCTTAAATCGGGTGTGCTTTCGATTTTGAATGATTTTGTTGGCGATGATTCCGAACCTGACATGAGCCGTTGGGAAGATTTCTCAAAACGCCGTGCAAAGAAATATGCGAAGACTGTTAAGGTTGGTCTCGTTGCGAAGTACGTTGGCAATGAAGACACTTATATCTGTGTTACAGAGGCTCTCAAGGCCGCTGCAGCGTGGAATGAAGTCGAGATGGATATCGAGTGGATTAATGCTGAAAAACTTGGTGAAGACGACGCAAAGACTAAGAAACAGCTTAAAGAAGTTGATGGTCTCGTAGTCCCTGGTGGATTTGGCGTCCGTGGAACCGAAGGAAAGATTGCAGCTGCAACTTATGCGCTCGACAATGACAAGCCATATCTTGGACTTTGTCTTGGTCTTCAGATGGCATGTGTAGCAGCAGCTCGTAAAGCTGGACTTGAAAAAGCAAACTCAGAAGAATTTGATACTGAAACTCCATACAATGTCGTTTACATCATGGAAGGACAGAAGGGTAAAGAATCAACCGGTGGAACGATGCGTCTTGGTGATTATCCAGCAGTACTTAAAGCTGGTACGAAGACCGCAAAAATTTATGCCGAAAACATTGAGAAATTGAAATCTGGAAAAGTTTCTGGCGCTAAAGACTGGTGGGGGACTGTCGAGAAAGATGGCTCAGTTAAAACTACTGAACGTCATCGCCATCGCTACGAAGTGAACCAAAAGTTCCTCAAAGAGATCGAGAAGGGTGGCGTCGTTGTTTCCGGTACGTCTCCGGATGGAAAACTCGTTGAATTTGTCGAGGCTCCAAAGTGCAAATTCTTCGTCGCAACCCAAGCGCACCCAGAATTTAAATCACGCCCACTTACAGTCCACCCGCTCTTTAATGAGTTTGTGAAGAGCTTGAAATAATAATAGGGAAGAATGAAACCGCTCTTGCTTTAATGAGGGCGGTTTTTGTTGTATAATATATCTTATGGAAGATATCAAGGAAAAACTCAAAGCGGCGATTTCCGAAACTTTCGGGATTCAAGTCGAGCCGAATGTCACAGAGGCACCAAAAGATTTTGATGCTGACTATTCGACGAATGTTGCAATGCAAATTTGTAAACAGGCCGGAAAGAATCCTCGTCAGGTAGCAGAAGAAATTGTAAAAGCGCTTGAAGGCTCTGGCTATGATATCGAAATTGCTGGTCCTGGGTTTTTGAATTTTAAGTCTTCAGATGAATATTTCAAACAAAAAATTGCTGATTTTGGCGCAAAATTTACTGAAAATATATCACACGATGAATATTCTGGCCAAACTGTGATTTGTGAGTTCTCAGATCCAAACCCATTCAAGGTGCTTCATGTCGGCCATCTTTACACATCAATGGTCGGCGATTCGATTTCGAGAATCGTAGAATTTGCAGGTGGTAAAGTTGTGCGTGCGAACTTCGGTGGTGACGTTGGTCTCCATGTTGCAAAAACGATTTATGCAGTCCGCAAGAACGGCGTCGACACTTCAAACATCGAGATGATTGCTAAGTGTTATGTTGAAGGAACTCGCGATTATGAAGAAGATGAAGCGGCACACGAGGAAATTACGAAGCTTAACAAAACGATTTATGAAATCGCAGCAAACGGCGAAGATTTTAACTATGATGATGCCGAAAAGGCAGAAATCGCTAAGCTTTATTGGACTGGACGTGAAGTATCTTACAACTACTTCAAAGATTTCTATGCAAGAATTGGTGTGAAGTTTGATAAGTATTATCCAGAGTCGACCGTGGCTTCTCGTGGCCTCCACGAGGTGCAAGAACACGTTGGACCAGTTTACGAAGAAAGCGATGGTGCAATCGTTTATAAAGGCGAGAAAGATGGCCTTCATACGCGTGTATTTATCAATAAAAACGGCCTTCCAACCTATGAGGCGAAAGATGTTGGCTTGATTTTTACGAAGTATGACGATTATAACTTCGATAAGTCGATTGTGATTACTGGAAACGACATTATTGAGTATATGAAAGTGGTTCTTACTTCAATTTCGAAATATGCACCGGAACTTGTCGAGAGAACTTTGCATCTCACGCATGGGAACGTGCGTCTTCCTGGAAACGAGAAGATGAGCTCGAGAAAAGGTAACTTCCTTAAGGCAGTTGACGTGCTCGAAGCAGTGAACGAAGCACTTAAGAAGGAACATGGCAGCTTAGACGAGAAAGTTTCGCTTGGCGCGACAAAATATGCGTTTTTGAAGTATAAAGTCGGCGGAAATATCATTTTCGAGCCGGAAGAATCGGTGAAAATGACTGGAAATTCGGGCCCATATCTCCAATATTCAGCAGTTCGTGCTTCGAAAATTATCGGAAATCTTCTTAAAGACGGTGTTTCGAGCGCAAAAGAAAATTGGGAATTAACAGAGAGAGAACGCGAACTGATCAAGAAAATTATTGCTTATCCAGACGAGCTCTCGACGGTAATTCGCGAACTTGCTCCGAACAAACTTTGTACTTATCTTTATGAACTAGCACAAGAATTCTCAAGATTCTATGAAACTACGAAGGTTGCAGGAAGTGAATATGAATTCGAGCGCGGACAAATTGTTTTAGCATACTTAAAAGTTTTGACACACGGTTTAGGACTTCTTGGAATTGAAGTGCCAGAAAGGATGTAATGAAAAAAGCGAAACTTCTTTGGGTTGATCTTGAAATGACTGGCCTCGAGCCAAAAAAGGATAAAATTCTCGAGGTGGCTTGTATTGCGACGGATTGGGATTTTAATGAGGTCGCAAGAACGACTGCAGTTTGTAAGGTTCCAAAATCTCTTATGAAAAAACGCATGGTTGGCAAATTTTGGGAGAAGAACCGCGAATCTTACGCTGAATTATTTAAGCAGAACGAAACGGGGAAGAAGAGTAAAGAAGTCGAGGAAGAAGTACTTAAATTTGTCGACAAATATTTTGGCGACGAAGTAATTCTTGCTGGAAACTCGATTCATCAAGACCGTAGGTTTATCCGCAATGAATGGAAGAAACTAGATGCACGCCTTCACTATCGTATGTTTGATGTTTCAGCTTGGAAAGTTTATTTCGAGAACGCTTTGAAGATTAAATTTACGAAGCGTGATGCGCATAGGGCGCTCGATGATATTGAAGGCTCAATCGAAGAAATTTCGTATTATCTTGAGAAAGTCAAGGGCTCAAAATTTGAAAAGAAAAAGAGGTAAAAATGGAATTTAAAATTGAAGAAGTTTCTGGAATCGGCGAATATTCATTCGAAGATTTGATGGTAAAAGAACGTAAAGACGGTAAAATTTTTCTTGCACCAAACAATAAGGCCTTTGCGGTGCTTCACGAGGGAAAAACGATTGAAGTTCGCACTGACTCGAACCTTTCGAAAGTTTTGTGTGAGAAATATGAAAGTGTTATGCAATCACGTTATTTTGGACGTGGCGGAATAGAAATAGTCCTCTCAGGACAAATTTCCCAAGAGGAACTATACGATTTAGTTAGACTTTCTTATAATTTGACTATTTCTTAGAAGTATTTTTCTTGATGTCTTCGAGAAGAGTAATCATTTGGTCTTCTTTTGATGGAGCAGCTTCAGCGGCATCTTCCATTTCTTTTTTGAAGTCCAATTTAAATTGGTTGATGAGCTTTACGAAAACGAAGACACAGAAAGCGACGATGAGAAAATCGACAACTGCTTGGAGGAAAAGTCCATAGCGAAGTGCGACACCTGCGCCATCACCGAGCCAGTTTGGAACTGTGATGTAGAGATCCGAGAAATCAACACCACCGATAATCATTCCGACGATTGGCATGATGATGTAATCGACGAGTGCAGTGACGATTTTACCGAAAGCAGCACCAATGATGACACCTACGGCGAGGTCAATTACGTTGCCTTGGTTGATGAATTCAGCGAACTCTTTTACTACTTTAGGTTGTTTTTTATGAACTTTTGCGGCTGCTTCGTTTGCGCGAGCCTTGGCAGCTTTTGCTGCATCTGTAACTTTGTTTCCCATGATATTTTTATTATAGCACAGATGAGATGAGTTATAATAGAGTATTCTTGACAACAGGAAGACGCTTATGCTAAACTAGAACCAACATAAAGGTTGTGAGAGGGTTAATATAAACATGAAAAAACTTCATACTAAAGGCCCACGGGGAGTATATCTAGATATTTTTAGCAAGCTCGGTATATTCTCAGCTTCTCTTCTTGTCGCAGCAACTGTTGCGTATATTTATTCTCCGGTAATTAAGTCAGATGCTGTAGAAACCTCAGAGTCTTCAAAAGTCTCCGTCTCGGTTGGCGAAGTAATCTCTCTAACTCTCGATACGAACGATCTTGAGCTTTCTGTTGCTACTCCGTCCGCTGAAGGTGTCTTCACCAAAGGCACCATCACCGCCACCACCACAACCAACAGTACCGGTGGTTATGAACTCTATTTCAGCTCAGAAGATAATAATACTGATATGGTGCATGAGAACACTGGTGTCTCTAGCGTTATCGCATCAGATTTTTCTGGAACTGTAACTAGCTCCACTATGGCTAATAACAAGTGGGGATACAGCCTAGATGATACGAACTTCAGCAAAATCCCAGCCCTCAGTTCCCAAGCGAAAATCAAGGATATCGACCACTACCCAACCACCGCCGAAAAGACTACTGCTGTCCAAATCGGCACAAAAGTCGGTTCAGACCTCATTGCTGGAAAGTATAAGAAGAATGTTGTGTTCTCCGCAATCGCTCACCCAACACCAGCACCTTTCGGTGGTATCTTGGCCATGCAGGAGATGACAAGTACAATCTGTTCTGCTGAGGCCACAGGAGCGACTGTCACTCTCACCGATTCCCGCGATAATAACACCTATATCGTAAAGAAACTCGCAGACGGAAAATGCTGGATGACCGAAAACCTCCGCATCGCAAACAAGACCATTACCAGTGCAGATTCTAACGTAACATCAAATTTCACTATCCCAGCTTCTTCAAAATCTGGCTTCAAAGTACAAGATACTAATAATGCTTACGTAGACAGCACTTATGGCGGCTATTATACCTTCTATACCGCAACAGCAGGTACTGGCGGGACAAGTCTAACTTCCGGTAACGCTCCAAGCTCCATCTGCCCTAAAGGTTGGAGACTCCCAACCGGTGGTAACAGTGGTGAATTCCGAACACTAAATAATAACTACAATTCATTAAGTCAAATGATGGGTGAACCGAACTTCACCCTTTCCGGCCGCGTGTGGAATGGCATTGTGGGCGCACAGGGCGCCGGCGGCTTCTTCTGGTCCTCTACTGTCCGCGATGCTAACAGCGCGTACGACCTGTACCTAGATGATAGTCATGTCGGCTCGGTCAGTGTCGACGATAAGAACGAAGGTCAATCGGTACGCTGTGTAGCTATCTAGGTCGCTTGGCACCTTTCCGCGTCCCGAGGGGCGGTAGTCTCCGTGCTCCATTCACGAAATAATTAATATATCACAAGGAACTTTAGGAGATATTCAGAAACAAGTAGTATGACGAGGAGACTGATAATGAGGAATGGTCCGAATGGAATTTGTTTCTTGTCTTTTTTTAGTGCTTGAGGGGCGGCTGCGATACTCGCCGCTAGATTACTGAGGAATAACTCAATGATTGCTAGCTCCCAATGCCCAAGGAAAAGACCTACAGAGATGCAGAGAATCCAATCGCCACCGCCAACAAGTTTTTCTTTGCTAAAGAAGTAAAGTAGATAATACAGTCCTGAAAGAAGAGCTGTGCCGACAGCTGCATAAATCCAGTTTGCGTGACTTAAGTAAAGCCAGAGAAGAGCTAGAGGGATTTCCAAAAGCATGAGGAAAACCGGCAGTTCTCCCCATTTGGCGTCATAGATAAGAAGAATCCAGTATGGAATGAATGCAAGGCAGAGAAGAATTGGAAAGGCTAATGTGTCCAAAAAACTGCTTGCGAAGAAATTAGTGACCGAGTTGAAGGTATATGAATATTTGAAAAAGATGGCAAAAAACACTAAACCTAGCCCGAGTTCGGATAGGATTTCGGCTTTGCCGATTTTTTTATGGCAATTACGGCATCTTCCACGAAGTATGAGCCATGAAAATATCGGTAGATTATCGTACCATTTTAGTTTATTTTTACAGTGCATGCAGACGGAACGCGAACCAAGTTTTCTCCCTTCGGATTTTTCGTGAATACGCCATGCTTGACAACAAGCAAAGGAGCCAAAGATACTACCAAGAATGAAGATGACAATGTAAAAAGCGATAAAATCGATACCCATAATTCTATTATACTACTCCTTTGTTTCGGTATGGAAACGTTCGTGTACTTCGCGAAGATGAGGATCAGTAACGTGGGTGTAAATTTGGGTTGTGCTGATATTGGCGTGGCCGAGCAAAGATTGAACAGAGCGGATATCGGCACCATTCATCAAGAGGTCGGTTGCAAACGAGTGACGAAGAGTGTGAGGAGTGACGTGTTTTGTGATGCCAGCTTTTCTGGCATAGCCTTGGACGATGCGCTCGATTGAACGTGGAGTTAAACGGCGATAATCGCCAGAGGTCGATGGAACTTGGAGATTCTTTGAATTGTTTAAAAACAGAGCCGGAAGGGAATCGGTTCTCATGTCGAGATAATCTTTTATACAATCGGCGGTTGATTGATCAATGAAAATTGGACGGTCTTTTCGACCTTTACCGCGGACGACGAATTCGCGACGTTCGAGATTGATTGAATCGCGATTTAGGTTGCAAAGTTCAGAAACACGAAGACCACCAGAGAAGAGAAGCTCGATGATTGCGCGATCTCGAAGGCCAGTTTCGGTGTCTTCAGGGATTTCGTTTAGAAGGCGCTCGATTTCATCGTAATGAAGAAATGTCACTTGTTTTTTGGCGGCGCGAGGAAGGTCGACGAGAGTTGGGTCGAGGGATTTGATGCCGCGTTTACTAAGATATTTTAAGAATCCGCGAAGGGCAATAAGGTGATAGCTCTGGGTTAAAGTCGAGAGGCGTTCGTGATTTTGGTTATCTTCGAAACGATTGAGTTTCAAACGAAACTTTCTGAGCATTTCCGGAGTGATATCTTTCGGTTCGAGCTCGCGTGTCATATCTTCGGAACAAAGTTCATAAAAACGATTCAAATAAAGCTCATAATTTCTGGTCGTATTTAGACTGCGACCTTTTTCGACTTCGAGGCTCTGGAGAAATTCGGGAATTAAATCAGAAACATACATATTTTTATTATAGCATAAACGGATTATGGTATAATATAGACATGGAAAATAAAGAGGGTGCGGCACCTTCAATACAGCAAGCCGAAAACGTTTCTTATGATGAGCAAGTGAAGGATTCGCACATTGATATGAACCCTCCACGTGGTGTTGTTGAGCCTCTGACAGGAAGCTCAGTTCTTGTTGAACCGGAAATAGAAGGGAAAGTGCCTGACAATGGTTTTCCAATTGGATATGGTCCAAATGAACACATGAAAAAGATTGAGAAACCGAAAAAGCCATCGATGCGAGAGAGAATGAAACACGCGCGCAAGAAAATGACGAAAAAACAGAAGATTTTGGCTATTTCGATTCCTTCGGCGATTGTGCTTTTAGTCGGCGGATTTGTGATTTTTGCAACTGTGACAGGAATGTTTAAGATTGATTATTCTGGAACTTATCTTGCATCGAAGAATTTAAAAAACGAGATGCAGAAGTTGCGTTCGGATGCGAACTGCGATAAGGTAATCGAATATGTGAACAATCAATATACTGCGATGTCAGTTTATCAGACGTATGTTGATGAATGCCAAAAGATTGGTAACGGCGTTGAGGACTCGGTCGTGAAGGCGGTTGGTGAGACGGCTGGCGTTTTGAAGGACGAGGAAGTTCGTCGTCGTTATGAGACTTTGAAGACGGCGCTTGATGCTGCGAAAGACGGAAACAAAGAGCTCGATGAGCTTTTGAAGATTTATGCAACATGGCACGAATGGATTCTCGCAGAAACGTCAGGGAATACCGCGCACCAGGAATGGGACTGGACGTATAATGACATGAAGAAGGCTTCGGAAATTTTGACGGAGTCGGAAACCGAAGAATTCAAGAAGTATGGTGAGGAGTGGTATAAGCTCAAAAAAGAGGCAGCGGAAGCAACAAATGCTTACTTCCATCACGCTCTTAATACCGCAGATGACCTCGTAACGCTCAGTAATAACATGAAGGCAAAACAAGAGGCCTTTACGAAGTGGAAGAAGGAAAAAGAGCCAAAAGTTACTGAACTTTATCCACTCGAACTCGTCGACACTGCGAAACTTTATGCGAAATTCGAAGAATTTTATAACTACATTAAAGAGACTTACCAAAACAACTACAACCGCGAGGTTGGTGGATGTAAAGAATACGTCACTTCGATTGTTTGTGAATAATAGGGAATAAAAAAGAACCTCGATTGAGGTTCTTTTTATTCGTTATTTTAGAAGTTACCGCGAGTGTATTTCTCGTTAAGATCTTCGTAATCGTAGGTCTCAGATTAGGTGAACCAAAGTTTAACTTCTTCTTTAGCCTCTTCAACAGAGCCAGAAGCGTGGACGAGGTTTGGAACGCCGATACCTTTTGCGTCTGAGTAACCAAAGCTCATGTGGCTGTAGTCACCACGGATGGTTCCCATTGGAGCAGATTTAGGCTCGGTTGGGCCAACAATCTTGCGGACGAGCTCAACAGCTTCGATACCCTCGAGACAGATTGCAATGACTGGACCAGTAAGCATGTAGTTGAGGTTGTAGCGGAAGGTTTGTTCGCCGCGGCGAGTGATGAGTTTTCCGATTTCCTCGTAGTGCTTTTCATAGAGGTCTGCGTCTGGAGCGACCATCTTGATGCCGACGATTTTGAGACCGACGCGTTCGAAGCGTTGGATGATTTCGCCGACGATGCCGCGTTGGACAGCGTCAGGTTTACAGAGAACGAGAGTTCTTTGGACTAAATCTTTTGAGTTGACTTTTTCTGCCATTTTTTCTCCTTTAGTTTTCATTATTATACCATAAATTGACTGTGGTATAATGGGGAAAAGGGAGCTTTATATGAAAAATACTCTGATAAAAATCCTAAATATCATTCTTTCGGTTGTATCTGTTACGAATTTCTTTCTTTTAGTTGTAACGATGGGAGTTTGGATGAAAGCTCTTGATGAAACTTTGCTCACTTCAGCAGTGGTGGCTGGAACGCATAAAATTAGTGTTCTTGGAGTGTTTTACGGTGTAATTTTGGCCTTTTTTGTGTCTGTTATGATTGGAATGGTGCTGATAAGGAAGAAAAATGTCGCAGAAGTCGCTTCGGTAATCGTAAATTCAGTTTTCTTGGGAGGTCTCGCTATTTATCTTACGGCGAACGTTTCTGGATTCGCTTATGTCTTTGCTGGGCTTTCACTAGTTTTCTCAATTTTGATGGCAATGTTTATGGTGCCTAAAGATAAAAAACAGGGGAAATAAGCGTTAGAACTATTGACTTTTTAATGCGTTTATGGTATAATGTAGTTATAAGATTGGTTGGTACATTTACACATAAACTGCACACAAGATAGCCTAGGAAGGGCAATGACTATGTTGACACAAATAATCGATTGATAAGGAGGGATACGGTATGAGTATTATCGAAAGATTAAAGAGAAGAAATAGCTATACAACAGAATTTGACGAAGAGATTCCGGTTGTGAATTTCGAAAAAGTCGGAATGAAGGATCTCCGCAGTTTAACTCCATATAAAGTAGGACAGGTTGTTGGGAATAACTGGCTTCCGAATGGACTGATCGCTTGGAACGTCGTTGATGGCGGAAACAAGTTAAATCTGGTTTATTTCAAAGGAAGAGTTGCAGTAATTACAACAATTGCAAATCCGAAAATGGACATTAACGAGATTCTCAGGCAGGCATCAAGAATCTGCCAAATTGATGACAAAAGAATCGTTCATATGAACCTGTGTGCATAACCACCACCTTGGGCGTCGGAAAAATCCGGCGCCTTTTTCACGGTTTTAAGTGTATAATGAAAAAAAGGAGAACATATGATTATTGTAACAACTGAAAATATTGCTGGTAAAACTATTAAAGAAGTGCTTGGCGTTGTGAAAGGGCAGGTTGTCCAATCGAAACATATGGGTAGTGATTTTATGGCCGGACTTAAGACGATGGTTGGTGGTGAGATCAAGGGCTATACTGACATGCTCGACAAGGCGCGCACGATTGCAACCGAGAGAATGATTGCAGAGGCTGAGAAGCTTGGTGCAGACGCAATCGTTGGCGTGCGCTATGGTTCAAGCTCAGTAATGGCTGGCGCATCAGAAATGCTTGCTTACGGAACAGCGGTGAAGTTGAAATAATGACAAGCGTTTCGGATTTTCAAAAGAGGACGTGGGAAAATAAGATTAAGCACGGATTCAACACAACGAATGTTGAAAGGGAGTTTTGTTTACTCGAAGGTGAAGTTTCTGAAGCATATCTTGCATGGCTGAGAGGCGAAGAAGGATTTGGTTTGGAGCTTGCAGATGTGTTTATTTATCTTGCAGGAATTGCAGAGATGAATGGGATTGATCTCGAAGCTGAGATTTTAAAGAAAATGGAAATAAATGAAAAACGAAAATACAAGAAAAACAAAGCTGGGATTCTAGTAAAGGAATAGTTTTTGCAAGATAGTGAAGAGTGTGATATAATTGCAAAAGCTGTGGGTGATTAGCTCAGTTGGCTAGAGCGTCTCGTTTACACCGAGAAGGTCGGGGGTTCGAGCCCCTCATCACCCACCATTTTTTATGTCTAATATTTATTGTAATAGTAGGTAGAAGTTCGATAGTTGGTGGTACTATTACTATTGTAACCTTGAATAAAGCCGGAGACGAAAGAAAAGGCATAAACTACGAGGTCTAAGCAGAACCAAACTTTATAACAGAGATGTCTGTTTTGGCTTGGTTTGGTTGGATCATCTAAAAGAACACTTACCATGTCTCTCTTCCATTGATCGCAACATCCCCATGCAACTAACCATCCGAAGAATGCTGAGGCATAGAAACCTTTCTTAAAGTTCAGCCTTCTGACACCGTGTTTTTCTATATAATCTACCAATGTGTCTTTGTCGCTGATCATATCAAGAAAGTCAAAGCTAGCGAAGCCTGCAATAATTGGGCCAATGATTGTAAACTTTAATAACATTCCAAGTAATACTCCGAGACCAGCACCGGATCCGGATTTAATTTTTTCAATAATTTCGTCTTCTTTTTTTCTGATTGAGCGTTTCTCAGTTTCTTCCTTTTGGGTTTTAGTTTTGGCGGAATGAACACTGATTAGATCAAGATAAACTTGAGGGACATTTCTAGTTATAACTTCGTCGGTTCTTGCATCAACGCGGACAACCTTGTCGTCATTAAAAACATAGCGGGTTATTTTTCGATCATTTTCGGTGACAGTTTTTGTGTCTTCGATTTTTAGAATTCTACTCATAACAATCCCCTTGTTAATATACTAACTAGATTATACCATTAATAGGGGTGGACGGCAAGCAAAAGGACTTTAATTTAAGGTGGAAAAACAGGGAAAAATGTGATAAAATAAAAGAGTTAGCAATAAAAAAGGTTTAATATGAGTAAAGAGGAAAACGAAAACAGTCTCGTGATGAAAATGCGTCACACCCTTTCTCATGTTTTGGCAGCAGCCGTACGTGAGATGTATCCAGAAGCTAAATTTGGTATCGGTCCTGCAATCGACACAGGATTCTACTATGACATTGATTTTGGTACAACAAAGGTAACAGAGACTGACCTTGCTCGTATTGAAAAGAAAATGCGCGGAATTGTCGCTCGCAAACTTCCTATGACTTACAGGGAAGTATCTCGCGAAGAGGCAATGAACTGGGCAATTGAACAAAAACAAGATTTAAAGAAAGAATTGATTGAGGAGCTTCCGGAAGGAGAGAAAATCTCTTTCTACGACCTCGGTGAGATTTTTAGCGACCTTTGTAAGGGTCCACACGTCGAAAATACTTCAGAATGTGGTCCGTTCAAACTCAATAAGGTTGCTGGTGCGTATTGGCGTGGCGATGAAAAACGCCAGATGCTCACTCGTATTTATGGTGTCGCATTTGAAACCCAGGAAGAGCTTGATGAATATTTGAAGCGCCAAGAGGAAGCAAAGGCTCGTGACCACCGTAAACTCGGCAAGGAGCTTGATTTGTTCTGCTTCTCAGACCTCGTTGGTGCTGGTCTTCCACTTTTTAGCCCACGTGGAACCGTGCTTCGCGATGTTCTTGCAAACTACTCGCTTTCACTTCGTAAAAAAGCTGGATTTGAGCGCGTTTGGACGCCACATATTACGAAAACTGATCTTTATAAAACCTCTGGTCACTTTGCAAAATTTGGCGATGAGCTCTTTATGGTGAAGTCGCAAGTTAATGGTGATGAATTTGCGCTTAAGCCAATGAACTGTCCACACCATGCACAGATTTTTGCGTCACGTCCTCGCACTTACCGTGAGATGCCAGTTCGTTACATGGAGCCAACTACTGATTATCGTGATGAAAAGACTGGTGAGCTTGGCGGTCTTTCACGTGTTCGTTCACTCACTCAAGATGATTCACATGTCTTCTGTCGTACAACCCAAATTAAAGACGAAATTCAAAGACTTGTTTCGATTGTTCGCGAACTTTATTCAACCGTTGGGATGAGCAAACTTCGTGCGCGTCTTTCATATCGCAATGATGAAGATAAATATCTTGGCGATAAGAAACTTTGGGAGATGGCGCAGAAGCAAAT
>CAZCZD010000008.1:19799-20957 GCA_964503305.1 uncultured Candidatus Saccharibacteria bacterium
TTGACGGTTAATGATCAAGTTTCGAAATACGTTGATGAAATCAAAGAGATTCTCGACACAGTCGTGCTTGATAAGCCACTTAAATACAACGAGCTTCGCTACACGATTGATGATTCTGACGACTCACTTGGCAAGAAGATTCGTCGTGCAACTGAAATGAAGATTCCATGTGTCTTAATCGTTGGTCCAAAAGATGTTGAGGCTAAGGAGGTCTCAGTCCGCCTTAAGGACAAAGAAGAAAAAGTTAAGACTAACAAGCTTGGAGAATATCTTGCAAACCTATAAAGGCCCAGTTATTGTCATTGTAGGTCCGACGGCGTCAGGGAAGACTGGCGCCGCCATTGCTCTGGCGAAAAAGATCAACGGTGAGATCATCTCGGCGGATTCTCGTGCTATTTATAAATATATGGACATCGGGACAGCAAAGCCGAGCCTTGAAGAACAGGATGGTATTCCACATTTTGGAATCGACCTTGTTGAACCGGGCGAGAGATTTACGGTCGCGGATTTTAAGGAATATGCTGAACAAAAAATTTCCGAAATTCGCTCGCGTGGACACGTACCGATTGTGGCAGGTGGTACAGGTTTATACGTCGATGCACTAGTTTTTGATTACAAATTCGACGGGTTGTCCAAAGATGACAAACATGGCACCCCAGAAGGCAACAAAGAAGCTCAGGAATATAAAGATCGTAAGGAAATGAGTAAAGATTTTAAGGTGTTTGGGATTCTTTGGGAAACGGATGAGCTTCGAGAGAGAATCACGAAGCGAATGCGTGGAATGTATTCACCAGAGCTTTTTGAGGAAACGAAATTCTTGGTAGAGAAGTATGGCTTTGGCTCGCAGGCAATGAAGAGCAATGTCTATCAATTTGTTGATAAATATTTGAACGGTGAGTGCAGCCTTGATGAAGCAATTGAACAAAGTATTTATGATGATTTTCATCTAGCGAAGAAGCAGATGACTTGGTTTAAACGAAATAAAAACATTGTGTGGTGTCGTCTTGATAAGATAGAAAATGCAATTTTAGAGAGCCTTGCTTAAAATTTTTGCTCTTTTGTGATACAATAAAATTATACAAAAGAGAGTAAAAATATGGCAAAAGAAAATAGTACACCACTTGAAAAACTTTTCGGCTCAAGAACAAGAACAAAATT
>CAZCZD010000008.1:20967-28421 GCA_964503305.1 uncultured Candidatus Saccharibacteria bacterium
CGCCGGAAAAATCATATTATGTGCGCGAAATGACTCGCGTGATTGAAGAACAAATCCATTCAGTTCGTCGTGAACTTTTGAATCTCGAGGGAATCGGGATTGTTAAGAATGAAACTTTTGATAATAAGGTGTATTATTCGGCAAATATGAAGCATCCATATGCACATGCGCTCTCTGAGCTCTTCTCGGCAAAGAGTGTAACAGTTGAGGATGCAGAGGTTCGCCCAAGCGGATGGGAAGAGTATATCCGTCCAGTAAAGGCATTCTTAAAATGTCTCGTGGTAACGAATCGTTTGCCTGGCCAAGAAGGTATTGATCTCTTGATTGTCGGTGATGATAAGACAAAGAAGTTGACGCATTGGGCAGCAGTGGTCGAAAAGAAACAGGGAAAACCACTCAACTATGTGATTCTTTCAGCGGATGATTTCTCTTATCGTTTGTCAGTAAGAGATAGATTCCTTTCGGAAGTATTTATGATGGAAATTACAGATACGTATGATCCAGATGGAATGCTTAGAGATTTAAAAAAAGAAGGTAAAAAATAGGAGGTAATATGTTCGAAATTGAGGGAACAAAGAACCCTGATGAAATCGCAATTAAAACTGCGACTAAAAACATCGTTATTAATATGGCAGACGCAACTGTCTCAGCAGATTTAGCTGTAGGTGTGCTTGCTGGCCCTGGCGAATTCGAGGTTGGAGAGGCTACGATTCGCGGTATTGGTGTTGGCGAAAATAAAGCAAAGACTATCTATGACGTCGAAATCGGCGGTACGCACATTGGCATTACTGCGGGAATTGAAGACGGACTTGATGACCTTGGCATTTCCGACATCCTTTGTACAAGTTCTGTACGTGCAGTGAGGGAAATTTCACCAAAGCTTGTTATTGCAATGGGCAACGTTGATGGTATGGTAACCGAACTTAAGTTAACTGCTAGAACAGAGAAGAAGCTTAAAGTTAAGAACGTAGATGCATTGCCTGCTGCAATGGAAGTAGTAGTCTTAAACTAAAATTGTTCAGAAAGTCCCGGATTAGTCTCCGGGATTTTTGATTTTATAAGATTATTATTCAGAACGTGACGTGAAGTTGTCCGATTTTTGTGTAAAAATTGAACGCCTATGTAACAAAAATTAACAGGGAAAAAGTTTGAACACAAAAATTATACAAAAAAGCATAAACACTATACACTTGTCTAATATTGTGCTTATGCTTAAAATTTGTCTAATTTTCTGGAAAATGCCATTTTTTTGCGACTTTTCATATATAATAATGACATGGATATAGTTTCTATTCTAATCGTCTTTGTAATTGTGCTTGTTTCGATGATTCTTCACGAAATGGCACACGCTTATGTAGCATATTGGCTTGGCGATACTACGGCTAAAGATGAGGGAAGACTTTCGCCTAATCCTTTCGTACATATCGATCCATGGATGTCGATTGTGGTGCCGATGCTCTTATTTATTTCTGGTGGACCAGTATTTGGTGGGGCAAAGCCTGTGCCAATTGACAAGAGAAACCTCAAAGGCGGTCCATGGGGTATGGCACTTGTTGCAGTGGCTGGCCCAGCAATGAACTTTATTTTGGCGTTTATCGCCTTCTTGGTGGGCCATTTTACAGGGGCATTCTATGTAAATGGCTCTGATTTTATGGCTTCGGTGTTACTCCAGATAGTGATGACGAATCTCGGCTTTATGGTCTTTAATCTTATTCCAATTCCGCCTCTTGATGGCTCGAGAATCCTTTATGCGATTGCTCCAGATGGAATTAGAGACTTTATGGAGAGAATGGAATACTCAACAGGGCTTATTGTAGTCTTTGTAATGGTATTCTTCTTCTCACAATATCTTTCGGCTTATCTTGTTGGGGCGACAAAGGGAATTTTAGCCCTCTTTTTCTCCTTGGTTGGCGTTCAAATATAGCTTGTTTATGGTATAATGAAGATAACCCGGTAACGATATGATTTTCCTGAATAATCATATTATAGGGATTTCGTGGCGTTATTCCCGTGGGAATGCGCATAAGATTTTACCCACCTTGTACATACTACAGGGGAAACAATATGTTACCGGGCCCTGATATTATTTAAAAGAGTGGGCAATGAAACAGAGAATAAGAGTAGTCGGAATCGTTCATAAAGGGGACGATATTTTGCTCTTAAAACGCTCTACGGGGCGTATAGAGGGCGAACCGGTCTGGGAGCTTCCTACGGCGAAGATATCTTTCGGAGAACAGCCAGAGGAGGCGATAGCGCGTGCTATTGACGAATACCTTGGGAACTCGGTCGAGACGCTCAATTTGAAAGATGTGATTACTTTTGTCGCACTTGCGGGGACGAGTCGTCTCTATAATCTGTTTATTATCTATGAAGTAACGTTGCCGGAAGATGCGAAAATTGCCCTTTCGGACAGATATAGTCAATATAAGTTCCTTAAATATGGTGCGGATAGTGTTTCAAAGATGAAAATTGACGATGCGTCGCTCTCTGTGCTTTCAATTGAACTTGGAATCGGCAACACCGATAGGGCGCAGCTCTTCAACAATCCTATCTCTGGAGATACAGAGAACGTTTATCGCAATGTAGCGAATGGTGTGACAATCTATACTGATGGTGCTTCAAGGGGTAATCCTGGACCAGCTGGGCTTGGCTATTACATTATTGACGAGAATGGCCGGGAAGTGAAGCGTGGTGGTGAGTTTATTGGCTTTGCAACCTCAAGAGTAGCGGAATATTATGCCCTTAAAGAGGCTTGTGAACAGGCAATTGAGCTTGGGTATAAGTCAGTGCGTTTTGTATCTGATAATTTAATGATGATTAATCAGATGAACGGGATTTATGCAATAAAAAATAACGATTTAGTCCCTATTTATAACGATATAAAAGAGCTTTTGAAACAATTTGAAGCGGTGGCATTTGTGCACGTCCGTAGAGAATATAATAAAGAGGCGGATGAGCAGGCTAACCTGGCCATCGATAGGCATTTTGACGAAAGTGTGATATAATAAATACTAGCTCGAAAGACAATCGCTTGGTTACAAGAGGAAAGTCCGGGCAACATAGGATAAGGTAGTCGCTAACGGCGACCGTTCGAAAGAATAGGGAAAGTACCACAGAAACAAGACTGCCAGTTTACTGGTAAAGGTGAAAAGAGTGAGGTAAGAGCTCACAGCGGAGCATGGTGACATATTCCGGAGGCAAACCCTACCTGTTGCAAGGAGTGCTATTAGCTTCGATCCGAAGACGCACGCTCACCGCTAGAATCAATCGGCAACGATTGGGCTAGATAGATGATTGTCACCCCCGTCCCGACGGTGGGTACAGAACCCGGCTTATTGAGAGCTATATCAGAGAACCTCGGTTAAACCGAGGTTTTTTGATGTATGTGGTATAATATGCTTATGAATGAGGAACCTGTTTTGGAAAAAGCATATAGTTTCAATAGTAGAAGTGCTGATTTATACGTTAAAAGCAAAATGATACATAAAAAATAACCCCCTAGGGGGTTATTTTTTAATCGGTTTGATTATTTAACGAGACCTTTTTTCTTAAGGGTACGGAGTGCTGATGCACTGATGTTAACCTTAACTTTCTTGCCGTTAACAGTCAAAGTACGTTTTTGAATGTTTGGCTTGAAAACTTTACGAGTCTTGTGTTGTGAGAAGGAAACGTTGTGGCCGTACATTTTGCCTTTTCCGGTAAGTTCACAGATAGCCATTACTTATCTCCTTTCTTAACTGTTTCAACGATAGCTTTGAAAGCAGCTGGTTCGTTAACAGCGAGGTCTGAGAGGACTTTGCGGTCAAGAACGATACCTTGCTTCTTCATGCCATTGATTAACTTAGAATAGCTCATTCCGTATTCGCGAGCTGCGTTGTTGATACGGGTGATCCAGAGAGCGCGAAGGTCGCGTTTCTTGTTTCTACGATCACGGTAAGCGTAGCGAAGGGCCTTGATGACACCTTGTTTAGCTAAACGATAGCTACGAGTGCGGTAATGTTGCATGCCTTTTGCGGCATTTAAAATCTTTTTGTGCTTTGCGCGTGCAGGAACGCCTCTTTTAACTCTCATGATTAAACTCCTAATGCTGTCTTAACGTTTTTAGCAATTTTCCCGTTAATTGAAGCAGCAGTATTCATGTTGCGTTTGCGGGCTTTAGATTTTTTGGCAAGAATGTGGTTGCCATATGCGCGTTCGCGGATAAGTTTTCCGGTGCCGGAAATCTTGATGCGCTTTGCAGTGCCTTTGTGCGTTTTAAGCTTTGGCATATATTTCCTTTCGTTTATTGTTATTAATTGATGTGCGAACGGGGAACCGTGGAAGTAGGAAATTACTTCTTCCGAATTCCGACCGCTAGGTTGCGACCGCTAAATTGTGGTTTTCCTTCGACAATCGCGACTTCTTCAAGGTCTTTGAGGACACGGTCAAGAAGTTCGTTTGCGAGCTCTTTGTGTGCCATTTCGCGACCTCTTAAGATAATCATGATTTTGACATGATCGCCATCTTCGAGGAATCCTTTAATTTTGCGGATTTTAATGTTCAGGTCATTATCAGAGATTTTAAGACCAATCTTCATCTGTTTGAGTTCGGATTGTTTTTCGCGAGCTTTTTTGCGGTTTTTAGCCTCCTCTTTCATTTTCTGGTATTGATATTTACCCCAGTCGATGATTTTAACTACAGGAGGGTTTGCATTTGCGGCAATCTCGACGAGATCGACGCCTTGATCGCGAGCGAGGGCTTGAGCTTCTTTACTCGACATGATGCCAAGCTGCTCTCCACTAGAACCAATTACACGAACTTCAGGATAACGAATTTCTCCGTTTAAGCGAGTATGCGAATTTTTGTTACTAATGGTATAGTCCTTTCTCTTATAACCTTAACTACTACATTATACCAAAAGAGGGTATTTTTTTCAAGAGGGAAAATAGGGGTAATTTATAAGTCCATGCGATATGCTAATGCTTCGAGAATATGAACCTCTTTGATGATGTCGGAATTAGATAAATCGGCGATAGTTCTAGCGACTTTGATGAGCTTAAAATAAGAGCGAGCAGAGAGATTTAGTTTCTCAGATGCCTGGTTTAGAAGGTCTTTGGCGGGTTTTTCGAGCTCTAATAGGCGGACAATCTCAGTTGAAGTGAGATTGGCATTATAGGTGGTCTGATTGTGGTAACGGGCGTGTTGGCGACTAATGGCCTCTGTTATAGTATTTTTTACAACATTCTGATTATGGATGCGTTCATTTTCGGACAATAAAACTTTTGAACAGAGGTCTTTTGAATTTGTTCGCTCAACATTAATTCTTAGATCAATGCGATCCAAAAGTGGCCCAGATAACTTATTTTTATATCTCTGTATTTCAAAATTTTTACACTTGCACTCATGAGCTTTATCTCCAAGATAACCGCACGGGCAGGGATTCATAGTAGCAAGAAGCATAAAATCCGACGGGTAAGTACAACGAGCATTGGCGCGTGAGATGGAGATTTTCTTGTCCTCAAGCGGTTGGCGAAGTGATTCGAGAGTTTCGCGCTTATATTCTGGTAATTCGTCGAGATAGAGAATCCCGAGATGGGCAAGGGAAATCTCACCAGGCATTAGCTGATTGTTACCTCCGCCAATTAGAGAGAGGATGGTGGAAGTGTGATGTGGGGAACGAAAAGGGCGAGATGTAATGATTTTAGTGGAATTTTTAGCGAGGCTGTAAATCTTAGTGATTTCGACGATTTCTTCCTTTGATAATTCTGGCATAAGGTTAATGGCGGCGCGAGCGAGCATGGTTTTTCCGGCGCCAGGAGGTCCAGAAAGGATAAGGTTGTGTCTTCCGGCAATAGCAACGATGAGGGCTTTCTTGGCAAGTTCTTGACCATGTATATCACATAGAAAAGTGGCTCTTATATCTGTTTTATTATTTTTTACAACATTTGTTTTTTGTGGTGGTGTCTCTGGGGCTTTTTGGCCTTTTAGGATAAGAATTAGTTCGATTAAAGATGAGAACCCAAAAGCGGAGACGCCTTCGATCAACGTACTTTGCGCAAGGTTGTTCTTCGGGATAAAAAACTCTTTATAACCGGCAGATTTGCCAGCTTCAAGAACGTTAATAATACCTCTGATGGGGCGAACTGTGCCATCAAGAGCAAGTTCACCGGTAAAGATGCGGTTTTTAGCGTCAGACTCAAGGAGCTGACCGGAGGCAATTAGAATGGCAACGGCAATAGGAATATCGAAGAAAATACCACCTTTGGCGAGTTCTGCGGGGGCTAGATTGACTGTTATGTGAGAATCGGGCCATTTTAGCCCTGCATTCTTGATTGCGTTTCTGACGCGTTGTCTGGCCTCAGAGACGGTTTTGTCGGCCATTCCAACGATGTCAAATCTTGGTAAACCTTGGGTGATAGCGCATTCGACCTCAATAATGCGGCCGTCGAACCCGAAGGGAATGGATGTAAAAACTTTGGATATCATAGCAGAGCCGCATGTTACCAAAGAATTTTTAATATGCAAGCATAAGCGGTTTTAACAGGGGCGACGTTTATACCATGTAAATTGAATAACGAAAATTTAGCGTTACAAATGTCGATTTTTGCTGGTTTGCCTCTGTTTTAGTGGTGCGATTGAGCACTTGTTGTAAGTTTGCCTCGCTCGCTTGCTCGCGAGTTTTCCTTTCATCAAGTGCCACGGGCACTTGTTGTAAAAAATAATAAAACAGATACGCTATCTATAAAGCTAATGTTTCCCTTGAAAATAGGGGAGAAGTGTGATAAAATAAGGGGTAGTTGGGGCTGACAAAGCTTAGACGGATTATTAACAGATACCAAGCATGACGATTGATACCGTAAGTATTGAATAAATGAAGAAAAAACTTCAAAACACGTGCTTTATGCACCTGTTTATGCCTAATTTAATAAACTTATAGGCTGGTCCAAGGGTCGAGTTTCCATAGATTCTTAGACTATCATAAACTTATGGGAATAGATTTACCCCTGTAACGCGGGGTTTATTGAAGCTTTAGTTATGGCGTCTTTTAGGTTTCGTTCTTTGCAGCCTATCTGATAAGCCAAGAATAAAAACAGAGAACTATGCATGTAGAATGGTATTATGAAGATTTTTCGGACCCGGAGGCAGTATCCGGCAGCTCCACCAACAAAATTTTAGCAAAATAAGAATGTGCCGTGATCGGCACTTTTTTGTGCTCAGATTTTAAAAATGGTGTGCAAAAAATCCTGTGGAAAAGTGGTGAAAAAGTGATAAAAAAATTGTACAAAAAAAGTTCGGAAAAGTTATTGACATAAGCATTTTTCTGCGATATTATAGAGGTAGCTTCTGAATAAAAATATTATTCAGGAGGCAAAAAACAAAAATAGCCAAAATAACTCCACACTCTACGGATTAAGTCAGTTTTCCTCGCAGTTTAGCTGACTTAATCCAACTAAGACAAACAAGTTTTAGAACAA
>CAZCZD010000008.1:28521-35435 GCA_964503305.1 uncultured Candidatus Saccharibacteria bacterium
TGTGTAAAAATGTTGTATAAAATACAACAAATGTGTTCAAGTTATTAACAGGGGAGAATGACGGAGTGTTGTAAAAAATACAATAAAAAATGTGCTCAAAACTATTGCATTTTTAAAATACTTATGCTAGTATGAAGACAGTCGAAAGACAAAAATAAAAACGCACACATTAACAACTAAAATCGGAAGTTAGCGAGCCAAAAGGTAGTTTCTAGCCATAAATTACAATAACAAGAAATTACCTAAAGCTCCGCTAAAGCGTTTGATAAATCAATTGAAAATCAAACAATACTTACTGGAAATAACTCCAAATGATAGCTTAAGCGATTAACCTTGAAGGAGGAGCTAAAAAAGTAAGGAGATGTTTGAAAAACAAAAGATGAGATCAAACTGAAGCGTTGAGCGCGTTTCTAAAAAACTTCACTATTAGCACATCAAAAATAAATAGAATAGGGAAGCAAAAGAAACAAGGACAGATGCCCCTCTATACGAGGAGCGGTCAAAAGCTATAGACGGTGAGGGTTGCGGTTAATAGTAATGTTTTTAGAACCGGGTAACCCCCCGTCTTTAGCCCTAGAGATTGAACTTTAGGGCGTTAAAAAGTATCACGAACTAACTCGTGACCATATCCTGCAATATCGCTGGGATACCTCTTAACTTATGGGAGTAAACACAAACATGAAAATAGAACTCGATTTTCTCGCAGTTTTCGAGCTCTGGAAAAAATAGGGACGCGGTTTTCATCCTGCTTATGCTATTTATGCTATAATTAAGGTATGTTAAACCGTGTTTTTCTGTTTGTATCGCTTCTTGCAGGGGTAGTACTGGCAGCGATGCTCTTCTTTACAGCACCAGCGGACGTCGGTCCGGTGGGAATTTTGTTTTTCTTTATCTTGACTTATGTGGTGATGCTAGGGGTTATGACGACTTTGGTTCAGATTTTCGTTAGGTTTGTTTACAAGAGAAAACAGATGACCTGGCGCGATTATGCTGATGGTGCTGTTTTGGCCTTTTGGCCAGTGATGATTTTGGTTTTTATTTCTCTTGGCGCTTCAAATATTGGTTTCTCGATAGCGGGAGCGACAATTTCGGTGATTTTAATTCTTTTTCTAATCAAGAAAGTGTGATAAAATAAGCATATGGATAATGGGAACGGTGGACCTGGCAATCGAGTAGCTCAGGATTTTGAGCGCTCAATGACTGAGGCGCCGCAATTTAACCCGGAAACTTTACCAACTCCAGATGATAAAGAAAAAGATTTTGGTGGCATCGGAGAGGTGGTTGGAAATAATGCGAATGTCAATGATGGAATTTATATCGATCCATCGATGCTTGGCGCTTCAACGGTCCAAGCGACAGCTCACTTAGAAACTATGCCAGAGCTTGGTGAGATTGTAACAGAGAGTAATGTCGGTATGAAAAGCCTTTCTGAAGCGCAAATCTCTGGAACAGATGTTGATACTTCGAAATTCCAGAAAAATGGCGTTTCAAAGGAGCTTGAACAGAGGTTGGACAACTTGAAAAAAGAGCCAAATCTCTATAAACAGAGCGTTGATTTTATGCTTGAGGCGAAGAAGTCGCTTGCTTCAAGTTTCGCAGATAGAAACTATCTCTTAGGAGGGCAAAAATAATGTCTCCTTGGGTGGTTTTACTTTTGGTACTCGCAGTTATCACGGGGGTGATAGTGATTATTGTTAAAAATCTTAATCATAAGAGGAAACTCAAGGATTATGAGCGTCAGCTTAAACTTGTGCCGCTTTTAATTCATCTTCCACCATCAACAGATGATATCGAGGGTGGTTCGAGGGATGAGCGCGATGTGAATGACGAGGCAATTTCGGCTGCAACGGTGATGTATTCAATTATTGCATCGACTTTAAAGAAAAAAGGTTTCGATACAAGGCTTTATGGTCAAAGATATTTCTCGTTTGATATTATTACGGTCGGAAAATTCGTTAAATATTATGCGATGGTCCCAGCAGTACTCGAAGAAACCGTAAAACAAGCAATAGTTTCATCTTACCCAACAGCTCGTCTCGAAGAGTCAGACGAGGAAGTTATCTTTGGTGATGGTATGACCGCTGCAAATATCGCAGGCGGTGAGTTTGAACTTAAAAAAGAATATGTCTATCCAATCGCAACCTATGAAGATTCGAAATGGGATGCTCAAACGGCTATTCTTAACGCTTTTTCGAAGGTAAAAGACAACGAAGGCATGGCAATCCAAGTGTTATTTAGGCCAGCACATCCTGGATGGGCAAAAATCTCTGAGCAAAAGGTTTCCGATATTAAAGACGGTAAAAAGAGCTGGAGTGGTAGCTATTTGCCAATGCGAATACTACATTTATTCATTGACGTAATTAAGGCACCATTCGAAGTTCCGGATGAACACAAATATGACGAAGGTTCGGATAAGCCACTTTCGCAGCCAAAACAAGAAGAAATTCAAGCAATTGAAAACAAAGCTAAATATCCTGGCTTTGAAGTTTTGATTCGCGTAGTAGCAGCAACGAGTTCAAAACAGAGGTCTGAAGCACTGGTTGGAGGAATTGTAGCGTCATTCTCACAGTTCGATTCGCAGACATTTAATGGCTTTAAATATAATATTAATAAGAAAAGTGAACAGCTCGCATCAGATTACATCTTCCACAATTTCCCACGTTCGAACAAAAAATGTATACTAAATACCGTTGAGCTCGCGTCGATTTTCCATCTTCCAAGCCAAAACTCAATTCCAACTTCAGGTGTCGAAAGGCAACAGACAAAACAAGTTGATGGTCCAGCAAGATTGATGGATGAAGGCGTAATTCTCGGTGTGAACGAATATCGCGGAGAGAAGAAAGAGATTCGTCTCGGCGAAAAAGACCGTCGTCGTCATACATACGTGATTGGTGCTACGGGTATGGGTAAATCTGTATTCCTTAAAAATGTGGCATATCAGGATATGCTTGATGGTCGTGGCTTTGCGTTTATTGATCCGCATGGTGACGTTACGGAAGAGCTTCTTTCAATGGTGCCACCAGATAGAATCGATGATGTGATCTACTTTGATCCAAGTGACCTCGAGAACCCAATTGGTATGAATATGTTCGAGTGGCAAACTGAGGACCAAAAAGACTTCATCGTGCAAGAGGGAATTAATATGCTCTATTCACTCTATGATCCTGGACACACTGGTATCTTTGGCCCAAGGGGCGAGCAAATGTTTAGAAATGCGGCAATTCTTCTTATGTCCGATCCGGCTGGCGCAACCTTTATTGATATTCCGAAATGTTTTATTGATCCGGAGTTCGTAAAGGCAAAACTTAAGTATGTGACGGATAAGAATGTCTATGATTACTGGACAAAAGAGTTCCCAGCAAGCCAAAAATCAAACGATGCAGGCGAGGTTGTGACTTGGTTTAACTCAAAATGGTCACCATTCATTGCTAACCGTATGATGAAATGCGTACTTGGTCAGATTCACTCTGGATTTAATATCCGTGACGTGATGGATAATCAGAAAATTCTCTTAGTGAACCTCTCAAAGGGTAAACTCGGGGAATTAAACTCAAAGCTTCTCGGTATGATTTTTGTGATGAAGTTCCAAGCGGCAGCAATGAGTCGCGTTGACACTCCTGAAAATGAACGTAAAGATTTCTGTCTCTTTGTGGATGAGTTCCAAAACTTCGCAACAGATAGCTTTGAGTCGATTCTCTCTGAGGCTAGAAAGTTCCGTCTCAACCTTTTTGTCGCCAACCAGTTTATGACGCAGCTTACGGATAATATCAGGGAAGGTGTGCTTGGTAACGTTGGTACGATTATCGCTGGTCGTGTCGGCGTGACAGATGCGGAAATGCTCGAAAAGGTCTTTACCCCAACCTTTAAGGCTGAAGATCTCCATAAGCAGCCTAACTATCACGCAATTGCAACGGTGATGATGTATGATATGCCGACTGCTCCGTTCACAATGAATCTCTTGCCTCCGATGGGAGAGGAGAATCCGGATGTGTTTGCAAGTCTTAAAAACTATTCAGCAACAAAGTATGGTCGCCCAATTGCAGAGGTGGAGCGTGAAATTAACGAGAGAATGGCGGTGAAAAAGCCGACACCAAAGATGTCGACAGAGAAGGCTGAGGAACTCGTGAATGCTCTTCCAGGGGAAGGGAAACGGGTTGAAAGACCAGTTGTGAACGAAGTAACAGAGGAAGAAGAGCAGATTTTGGAACAAGCCCAAAAACGTCCAAGTTATCTTGATAAATGGAAAAAGCCGGTACCTGAGCCAACGCCAGAGGCGAAAGAAGCTGCCGAAGAGCAATTAGCTGCTTTGGAGCGCAAGGAAAAGCGTGAACGCGGTAAGATGAATGACGGCGACGTAATAAAACTTCATTAACGCGATTTTAAATAAAAAACGATAAAATATAGCACTTTGAGCCGAGAGCCGCCTTAAAACGGCTCTCATTGGCTCATACGGGGATTTTTGCTTGACTTTTAATACCACAAGGGTTATACTTGAAAAAGATACAAGAGAGGTAATTGGTGGGTTCTGCCCATTCGTATCTGGATAGAAAAATAATAAAGGAAAAGAGATGGCAAAGAAAGAAGAGTATGACAGCTCTGAGATTCAGGTGCTTGAAGGCCTTGAGCCTGTTCGTGTCCGACCTGGTATGTACATCGGCTCGACTGGTTATGACGGTCTCCATCATCTTATCAAGGAGATTGCTGATAACTCCATCGATGAAGCGATTGCGGGTTATGCAAGCAAAGTTACAATCACTATCTTAAGTGACGGTGGGGTAAGGGTTGACGATAATGGTCGTGGTATCCCTGTAGATCTTCACCCAAAGACACATAAATCAACGCTTGAAACAGTGCTTACAGTGCTTCACGCCGGTGGTAAGTTCGGAGGTGGCGGATATAAAGTTTCATCTGGTCTTCACGGTGTGGGTTCATCTGTTGTGAACGCGCTTTCAACTCATATGATTGCGGAAGTTTACAGAGACGGTAAAGTTCACCACATTGAATTTGATACCGGTAAGCCGACCTCAGACTTACAGATTACGGGTAAAACAGACAAAAATGGAACAAGTATTACATTCTATCCAGATCCAACAATCTTTAAAGAGACAACAACCTTTGATTATGATTGGGTGAGCCACTATGCACGTCACCAAGCATATCTTACGAAGGGTATCTTAATTGAGACCGCTGACGAGAGAACAGGCGCAAGAGAGAGTTTCTATTTCGAAGGTGGTATCTCAAGCTATGTTAAGCGTCTTAATAATGGCAAGGAAGTCCTCGCGGACGGTATTTTCTATGTCGATAAACAGATTGAAGATAGCGAAGTTGAAATCGCAGTTCAATATAACGACACCTTCGCAGAGACAATGAAACCGTTTGCAAACAACGTTCTTACCCCTGATGGTGGTACTCACGTAGTCGGTTTCAGGACTGCTCTTAACCGTGTAATTAATGATTATGCACGTAAGAACAATCTTCTTAAAGAGAAAGAGGATAATCTTACTGGTGATGATATTAAGGAAGGTCTCGTTGCAGTTATCTCTGTTAAACTTCCAAACCCAGAGTTTGAAGGTCAGACCAAGAACAAACTTGGTAACCCAGAGGTTCGTGGTTATGTCGATAAGGTGATGAGCGAATACTTCGGTTATTACCTCGAGGAAAACCCAGCAATCGCAAAGAAAATCGTTCAGAAAGCAACACTTGCCGCACGCGCTCGTAAAGCTGCACGTGCTGCTCGTGATAACGTCATCCGCAAGGGTGCATTTGATGGATTAAATCTTCCATCGAAGCTTGCCGATTGTAGTTCAAAGAGCCGCGACAACTGCGAACTCTTTATCGTAGAGGGTAACTCTGCTGCAGGTTCCGCAAAGGAAGGTCGTGACTCAAGTATTCAGGCTATTCTTCCACTTCGTGGTAAGGTTCTCAACACCGAACGTGCACGTCTTGATAAGATGTATGCAAACGCTGAGATTGTTTCTCTCATTAAGGCACTTGGAACGGGAATTGGTGACCAATTCGATATCTCTGGACTTCGTTATGACAAGATTGTGTTCATGACCGATGCCGATGTCGATGGTGCCCACATTTCAACTCTCCTCCTTACATTCTTCTTTAGGTATATGCCAGAGTTGATTAAAGAAGGTCACGTTTATCTTGCAAAACCACCACTTTTCGGTCTCATTAAGGGTACTGGAAATGGTCGTAAGATTGAATACATTTATAACGAAGATGCTCTAGAGGCAACACTCACTAAGAGAATTAACGAGCGCAAGGCAGCTGGAACGAAGATTAATGAGGAAGATGAACGTTTCAAACAGGCTGGTTACACTGCTCAACAGCGCTTTAAAGGTCTTGGTGAGATGGACGCAGCACAACTTTGGGAAACGACAATGAACCCAGAGAATCGTACGATTATTAGAGTTAATATTGAAGATGCCGAAAAGGCAGACGCAATCTTTACCAAATTAATGGGACAAGAGGTCGAACTGCGTAAAAACTTCATTCAATCAAGAGCATCAAGCATTGATCTTGATGACTTGGACTTCTAGGAAAGGAATAGATTATGGTAAAGAAACCTGAAAATCCAGAAGATGAAAAAGATGTTTCAAAGAACACTGGTGTTCCAGATTCTGCAGATGACCAAGGTGTTGATGAGACATTTACAAAGGGTGGCACCCGTGAAGATGATGCCGAAGAAGGCGAAGTCGTAAAAGTTGGTGGGCTCACTGCATCTGAAGGCGCAGATGGAGTTGAAGAGCTTACAGTTGAAAATGTGATGGAAGATTCTTTCATCCGTTACTCAATGTCGGTTATTATCGATCGTGCACTCCCAGATGTACGCGATGGCCTTAAACCAGTTAACCGCCGTATTCTTTATGCGATGCAGAAGAACGGTTGGAAAGCTCCACATGCAA
>CAZCZD010000009.1:0-14130 GCA_964503305.1 uncultured Candidatus Saccharibacteria bacterium
AAACAAGTATTTGTATCTTTCAAAAAACCAGAAATAGTTGAACCTAAAAAAGAAAAAATAGAAAAAGTTGAAACAACTACTATTCCAGAAAATATTATAGAAGAAAAAAGAAAGCAAATTGAAGAAGTAAATAAAAGATATATATCTGAATATGAAAGAAGACAAAAAGCTCAAGCAAATCTTGAAAAAGACGACCAAGGTGCTGCGATGAAGTATGTGCTTCTTCGAGGAATTTGCGTGCTCTGTCGTCAATTGTTGCACATTGTGGATTTAAAGCAAGTCCAATATAACCCTCAATCGATGCAACTGGAGTTCTCATTTCGTGTGATGCAGTTGAGATGAATTCAGTTTGCTCGCCTTCATGTTCAAGCTCAGCTTTAATGTCGCGGAGCGTAATAACTTTTTCGCCATGTCCAGTGCGAACTGGAACAACTGAAACCGCGACCGGCTTCCTCTGTTTTTGGACGTTAACTAAAACATAATTTCTAGTTGTGAAATTTTCATTTCTGACAATTGCGCCCAAAACTTCGTTTGAAGAATCTTCGATTGCAACGCCTTCGCCATTTTCGAATCTCAAGACGTTTGCAATATTCACGCCAACCGCCATTTCTGGGGAAACGTATCCAACCATCGCTGCTGCAGCTGGGTTAATCATCTGGATTGCATTATTGGCATTAATGATAATTACGCCATCGGTAATCGAATCGAGCACCATATTTGCGAGCGCCATCCTGTCAGCAGAAGTTTGTGACGCAATTACGGCGCCTTTTGGCGCTTCAACTTTTTTTGCTGTTTTGAATTTATCAAAAATACCCATCAACTTTATTCTAGCACAAAAACATTAGAAATTTGAAACTTTTTATGGTAAAATTATATATATGAATAAAGATGTCATCTATATTGAGCCGGAGGATGATATTACCGATGTTATTTCTCGGATAAAATCCTCAAGTCAAAAAATCATTGCGCTCGTTCCGCCGAAAAAACTCGGCATTATGCGCAGCGCTGTAAATATTAAACTTATCGCAAAAACCGCAAAATCCCTAGATAAAGCTGCGGTAATCATCACAACCGATCCGAGTTTGATTAAACTCTCGGCTTTTTCTGGTCTTCCGGTCGCGAAAACTTTGAATTCGCGCCCGATGCTTCCTTCGGAATTTACGAAGCGTAAAAAACAAGAAACTGAGGAACTTGCTGAAAAAGACCTCGACATGCCTGCCGAAGACGACTCAAATTCGGAAGAGGTGATTGATGATAAGCCAAAGAAAAAGGCTAAAATAGATGACGAAATGGCTCTCGACTCTGACGAAGTCGAAGAAGATGACAAGAAAAATAAAAAGAAAAAAGATAATAAAATTGCTGAAAAAATCCCTAATTTTGATAAATATCGCAAATGGATTGTAATTGGTGGTGTTAGCGTAGTATTTTTGACGATTTTGCTCATTTGGATGTTTGTTATTGCACCGTATGCAAAAATTATTGTTAAAATGAATACGATTTCTTCAAATATTTCTGAAAACATCACACTCGTGACTGACGAGAAAAATAAAAATAATGCTGAGGGGAAATTCCTTCTTGAACAAATCAAATATGAAGAAGATAGCTCTGTTGAAGTCCCAGCTACCGGCAAAGCCAACAAAGGCGAAAAAGCTAAAGGCACTGTAAAATTCAAGGCAGCATTCAAGGAGAAAGCTGGTTCGATTAATATCCCAGCTGGAACTACCGTGACACTTTCTGGAAAGAAATTCGTTACAACCGATGCAGCTTCTGCATCTTGGGATGGAAGCGTGGTAAATTGTCCAAAGTTGGATGGCGTAACTTGCTATGTTACTACTGGTAGCGTTGCTGTAATGTCGTCTGAAGGTGGTACAGGTTACAATATTGCCGCACAAAGCACCGGCACTTCTAGCGTATCTGGCGTTAGTATTGCAAGTTCTTCAGCAATGACTGGTGGTACCGATAAAAATGTCACCGTTGTTGATGAAAAAGACATCGATGACGCAAAATCACAGCTTAAAAATGCCGATAATTCTGAGGAATCAAAACAAAAGCTTTATGAGCAAATTGGTGAAGGTGTCGTAAAAATTGAATCAAGCTACAAAGTTGATATCAAAGATGAAAAGATTAGTCCGAAGAAGGGTGAAGAGGTAAAAGACGGAGAAAAGGTTAAAATAACTGCAACGACCGTCTATACTATCTATGTTGTTGACCGTGCAGCAATTGATGAATATGTGGCTGCATTCGAGAAAGATAAGATTGGCGAACACGATCGTATCTATTCGACTGATCAAATACACTTTGAAAGATTCCTTGAAGGAAAAGATAATACGTATACTGCAAAACTAAAAGCTGTAGTTAAGATTGGTCCTGGTATTTCCGAATCTTCAATCCTTGACCTTGCAAAAGGCAAGAAAGTTGGTGAAGCTCAAGCACTCATAAACGATAATCTTGGCGGCAACGGTAAAGCAACTGTGAATCCAAACTTCCCATGGGTTCGTTCAGTTCCGGATGATTTAAATAAGATTGGTATAGAAATTGAAGTTGATGGCGAAGAAAATACTGAGGGAGGGGAAAAATAATGAAACTAATCGGACTTGATGTTGGTACTAAACGCATCGGTGTTGCAAAAGCAGATTCTTCGACAAAAATCGCTGTTCCTGACGGATTTGTGAATGTAAACGGACAAGAGTTTGCCGAAATTGCTCGTATTGCAAGAATGTATTCAACTTCGACTTTTGTCGTCGGTCTTCCACGTAACAACTCTGGCGAAGAAACAAAGCAATCTATCTATGCTCGAAACTTTGCAAGACAGCTCGCAATGAGCATCCCAAACGCTCGCATCTATTTTGAAGATGAAAGCTTAACAAGTGTTGAAGCTGAGAGACGCCTTAAAGAACGCAAGAAGAAATATCAAAAAGGCGAAATCGACGCCGAGGCTGCATCGATTATTCTTCAGGATTTTCTCGAGAGATTGATTAGCAATGGCAAAATTGCCGAGAATGCTTATACTTCGGAACAAGCTAAAATCGAGAACGATGCTGAAGCTGAATCAACCACGCCTAGTAATAAAACCACGCTAAAAAAAATGAAAAAAACAGGTAAGAAATCCCATAAAGCCCTAAAAGTTATCCTAATCACTTTCTTTGCACTTGTAATTCTTGGCGGTGCCGGTTTTGGCGCAGCTTGGTATTGGTATAATAACCAACTTCTTCCAGTAATCGAGAATGTAGATTGTAAATTTAAAACCCCAGAAGAAGAAGCTGCAAGCAAGGAAACTGACGAAACCGAAGGCTGCCGCTACAAACAATTTACCGTTAAAGACAACGACACCTCGGCTGTGATTGCTGAAAACTTAAAAAATGATGGTTTAATCCGTTCGGATTTTGCATTTAAGATTTATGTGAAATTGAATCGCCCAAGCCTCAAATACGGCATCTACAACTTCCGTGAATCGATGAGCACTGAAGAAATCATCAAGAAACTCACTGAAGGCGCTCCAACTGATAACGTCTTCAATATCACGGTTCTTCCTGGTGAAACTGTCGAAGATGTGAAGGCAAAACTTCTCGAATTTGGTTACAGTGCTGACGACATCAAATATGCCTTTGAAAAGCAATACAATAACAAGGTCTTAAGTGGTCTTTACGACCAAAATGGCAATCTTTCTGCCGTTGCACAACCTCGTTCCGTTCAACTCGAAGGCTATATCTTTGGTGATACTTATCAATTCTACAAAGAAGAAAACCTTGAAAAGATCGTCTCGACAATGATTAATGCTCTTGGCGATGTCGTCGAAAGTAACGACCTCGAGGCAAAGTATAAAGAAAAAGGACTTAGCCTCCGCGAGGGAATTATTCTTGCATCAATCGTCCAAAAAGAGGCAAAAACTGCTGATATGAATGGCGTCGCACAAGTCTTCCTGAACCGCCTCCGCGTCGGTATGAGCCTTGGCTCTGATGTTACTGCAAAATATGCTGCCGACCTCGTCGATCCTGACAGAAAGACTCTTATTAGCAATGCTGATGTTCTTGCTTATGACTCTCTCTATAATACTCGCCGCCACACCGGCCTTACTCCGGGCCCAATTTCAAACCCTGGAATTGAGGCATTGAAGGCCGTTGCAACAGGGGACGACTCGAAGCGCTCAATGCTCTTCTTCTTGACAGGGGACGATGGAAAGATGTATTATAGTGATACTGAGGCGGGCCATAATCAGAATATCCGTGACCACTGTCAAATTCTCTGTAATGCAGCTCTTTAGTGGGAGTCTCAGCTTAATATGACAACGAATACGAAAAAAGTTAAGAATGGAAACTCGGCGTTTAAGCGCATTCGCCGTGCTTTTCCATATTTCTTGGTCAGCGTTTTGATTATCGCTGTGGCTTTTTTCGGTTCTAAAGATAAGTTTGAGGAGCGCTCATCAAGTATCGATATGCGTATTCTTGCACAGAACAACTTCTCTGCATCTGCCGACCAGACCGCTGAACTTTATATCGTTTCTGAGCTTGCAACTTCGATGCAGGTTTCGACCGCATCGGTTATCACGACGAACTACGATTCTCTTTCATCAGCTTCGTCAATTGCATCGAATATCTCTTCGGATAAGATTGAAAAACCAAGTATCATCAACACTGGTAACCTTGCTGTCGGTGTGATTGAATATACTGTCCAAAACGGCGAAACAATCGCTTCGATTGCCGCAAAATATGCCGCTTCTGGTGTGACTGAAACGATGATTCGTTGGTCAAACAACTTTAAGAAAAACCGCCAAGTGAAAGCTGGTGAGAAAATCTATGTTCCGGCACGTGCTGGCTTCGTCCACGTAGTTAAGAAAAATGAAACTGTCAAACAACTCGCTCAAAACTATGGTTCAACTGTCGAAGACATTATTACGGCGAACTCACTCGAATTAAGCCAGAATATCAGTGTTGGAATGCGTATTTTGATTCCAAACGGCGAACTTCCGGCAACTGAGCGCCCAGATTATGTTGCCCCTACTCGCTCGAATAGCTATTCATTCTCAGCTCAATACTCAGCTGGCAACCGCTATGCTCGCGGTTGGTGTACTTGGTATGCCTGGGGAATGCGCCGTGATCTTCCATCAAACATGGGTAATGCTGGTAGCTGGGCCAAGGCGGCATCAAAAGCTGGCTTCCCAGTTGATGACAAGCCGCGTGCCGGTGATATCTTCGTTATTGGATATGGTGGCCGTTATGGATATGGTCACGTTGGATATGTTACCGGCGTCAATGCTAATGGAACAATTAATTACTGTGATATGAACGGCGTTTCTGGCTTCAACCGCGTCGGATGCTCAACCATGAGTAAATCTGGAAAACAGTATATTCATAAGAAGTAGACACCTTGAAAAATAAGCATTTTGTGCTATAATATAAAGATAGGATACTATTATGTTTGTCGACACTGCAAAAGTTAAGTTACAAGCCGGAAAAGGCGGAGATGGAGCCGTCTCTTTTCGCCATGAAATTTATATTCCAAAAGGTGGTCCGGACGGTGGAGATGGTGGCAAAGGCGGTTCAATTATCTTCCGTGCCGACAAAGATACAAACACTCTTCTTGATTTTCGCTTCAACCCAGAATGGAAAGCTGAAGATGGTAAAAATGGCTCTGGAACTCGTTCTGCAGGTCGTGCCGGCAAAGATTTAATTATCGAAGTTCCAATCGGAACTGTTGTGAAACGTGACGGCGTCGTGATTGCTGACCTCACTCGCGACCAAGAAGAAGCTGTAATCGCCAAAGGCGGTGACGGCGGCTTTGGTAATGCGCACTTCAAATCTTCAACTCGTCAAACTCCAATCATCCACGAAGTTGGTGAACCAGGCGAAGCTTTTGAAGCTGAAATTGAATTGAAACTTCTTGCAGATGTCGGTCTTGTTGGTCTTCCAAATGCTGGAAAATCAACTTTCCTTTCAGTTGTCACAAATGCAAAACCAGAAATTGCCGACTACCCATTCACGACTATCACCCCAAACCTTGGTGTCGCAACTGTCGATCGCCGCGATATCTTGATTGCTGATATCCCAGGCCTTATTGAGGGCGCTTCTGAAGGAAAAGGACTCGGACACGCCTTCCTTCGTCACGTTGATCGCACTGCCGTTCTTCTTCATCTTGTTGATGCTTATAACGACGATGCTGGCGAAGCTTATGAAACGATTAGAAATGAGCTTGATAAATATTCCGACCTTAAGGACCGTCCAGAAATCGTCGCCCTCACTAAGTGTGAAGGTCTTGATGAAGAAATCGTGAAGATGCAAATGTCTTCGATTCTAAAGAAAAATCCTGATGCGAAAATCTATGCAATCTCGAGCGCTGCGCATAAAGGCCTCGATGAACTTCTTTTCGCTCTTAAAAATGAAATTGAAAAGTCGAAGAAAACCGAGAAGAAATCAATTGAAGAAAAAACTCCTGAGAATTTTGACGAAGAGGGAATCGCACACATTTCACTTGATTCGCCAGAATCATTCGAAAATTCACCAGTGAATAATACCGATGCACTCCCAGTGATTAAATTGAATCCAAAGAATGTGAAGAATACCTGGGAAGTTGAAACGCTCGAGCCATTTGAAGACGGCACAAAATTCTTCCGTGTCACCGGCGAAAAAATTGAGAAATTTGCACGCCGCACTGATTACGATAACTACGAATCATTAAACCGCCTTCGCGACATCATGAAGAAATATGGCATTCGTGCCGAACTCACTTCACGTGGCGCCGAAGCTGAATCAATTATCGAAATCGCCGGCCACCGCTTTACATTAGTTGAAGGATGGGGCGATGACGAAAATTAAATTCACTATCATTACATTGTTTCAGGAAACCCTAGAGCCATATCTTAACGCTTCGATGATGTGGAAAGCAAAAGAGAATGGCATTGCTGAGTTTAATTTTGTGAATCTCAGAGATTTTGGCCTTGGTCCGCATAAGAAAGTGGACGACACTATTTATGGTGGCGGCGACGGCATGCTTTTGATGTGCGAGCCGGTCTTTAATGCGATTGAAAGCGTTAAAAAAGATGATCCAGATGCGCTTGTCTATCTTCCAACTCCGGCTGGAAAAATCTGGGAACAAAAGGACGCGCAAGCTCTTGCTGATAAAGCAGTTGCATCGACCGATAAGCCACTTCACATTATCATTCTTTGTCCACACTACGAAGGCTATGACGAACGCATTCTTTCGATTGTTGACGAAAAATTCTGCCTTGGTAAATATGTTTTAACTGGTGGTGAACTTCCAAGCCTCATCTTAATCGACTCGGTCGTCCGCCTTATTCCTGGCGTCCTTGGTGGCGAAAATTCTGCAATTATAGAATCTTTTTCAGATGGTGACAATATTGAGTTTCCTCAATATACCAAACCATACGATTTTCGTGGAATGAAAGTTCCGGACGTTCTTCTTTCAGGGGACCACGGAGCGGTGGATAGGTGGCGCAAAGAACACGAAAAAAATCGTGAAAAATCTTCATAAAAATCGTTGACACGTTTAAAACTATATATTAAAATAAACATAAGCTGATACGCTTCACACGGGTTCCACTGAAAGTTAGTGGAGTGTGGAGATTTCAAAAACAAACAGCGGATTAAAACAAAACAATGTGCCCGCGGGTGGGCGCGCATCAGCGCGAAAGACCTCGTAAGAGGTCTTTTTTCTGCTATAATTAAGATATGTCATTTTTAGGTTCCGTGGAGGAAATTAAAGGCGTTGGTCCAAAAACTGCGGCTGCGCTACATAAATACGGCTTCGACTCGATTAAAGACGTTGCCTATTATTTTCCACGCGACTATGAAGATTATCATAAGACCACAAAAATCGAAGATTTAAAACCGGGAAAGGTGATGGTTCGAGGAAAAATTAAGAACCTTAAAGTCCAATATACTCGTCGCCGTGGTTTTAATCTTGTGACAGGCGAAATCTATGATAAAACTGGCGCAATCAAGGTTGTTTGGTATAACCAGCCCTATCGTGCCAAAGGTTTTGACGAGAAAAAAGATTATTTCTTTACTGGAAATTTTGACTTCAAATTCAACCGCTATCAACTCACTTCGCCAACTTCCGTAATTGCCGACGAGGTTGAAGAGACGAAAAATAGTTTCCAACCGATTTATCCCGCAAAAGGTAGTTATAAATCAATTTGGTTTAAACGCTTTTTTGAAAATATTCGCAATGAAATCGCACTCGCTCCGGATATGCTGCCGTACGTAAAATCTGGTACGCGTGCCGACGCACTTTTTAATATCCATTTCCCAGAAAAATATTCCGACGTCGAAAAAGCGCGCGAATATCTGGCTTATGAAGAACTTTTTGAATTAATTCTTGCGGCGAAGCTGAATAAGAATGAAAACTCGAAATTAAAGTCCGAGCCACTTTTGTTTGTTGCAAAAAATACGAAAGAGTTTGTCGAAAGCTTGCCATTCAAACTTACGAATGCGCAACGTCTCGCAGCCTGGGATATTTTAAAAGACCTTGAAAAAGAAACACCAATGAACCGACTTCTTCAGGGGGACGTTGGTTCTGGAAAAACTGTCGTCTCGGCGATTGCGATTTATCAAGCCTATAAAGCTGGTGTTCAGTCTGCTTTGCTTGCTCCAACTGCCATTCTTGCAACTCAGCATGCTAAAACTTTGAAGAAGTTGCTCGAGCCATTTGGCATGAAGATTGAACTTTTAATTGGCGCAACTAAGAAAAAAGATGAACTAAAAAAACGCATTGTTGAAGGAAAAGTCGATGTTATTGTTGGCACACACGCAATTATTACTGACGATACCAAATTCAAGAATCTCGGGTTTGCAATTATTGATGAGCAGCATCGTTTTGGCGTTATGCAACGCCAGAAACTTTTGATGAAAACCGGAAGCCTCGCACCACATTTTTTGGCGATGACCGCAACACCAATTCCACGTTCACTCCAACTTACGATTTTTGGTGATCTTAGTGTTTCGACGATTTCTGAGCTTCCAAAAGGTCGCACACCAATCAAGACAAAGATTTTAAGCGAAATAAATATGAGTGATCATCTTTATCCAAGGCTCGAAGAAAAAATGCAGAATGGCGAGCAGATTTATTGGATTTGTAAATTAATTGAAGAGGGAAAAACCGAAGCTTCGAACGTAAAAAAGGAAGCTGATAAGCTGAAGCTCCGCTTCCCGAAAAGAAAAATCGAATATCTTCACGGCAGAATGAAGCCGGACGAAAAAGACGAAATAATGACGCGCTTTAAAGATGGTAAAATCGATATTCTAGTTTCGACAACCGTGGTTGAGGTTGGCGTTGATGTCCCAAACGCAACGGAAATTGTCATTATGGATGCGGAGAGCTTTGGCCTCGCACAACTTCATCAGCTTCGTGGTCGCGTCGGTCGTGGCGAAAAAGAATCTGAATGCTTCTTGATTGTGAATGACGATAAAGCGCCAAGCAAACGCCTTCAGGAACTCGAGAAATCGACTGATGGTTTCCATCTCGCCGAAGTCGACTTGAAATTGCGCGGTCCGGGCGAAATTTATGGCCAGCTTCAGCATGGCGCAATGAATCTCCGTATTGCCAGTTTGTCTGATACGCGACTAATTTCGAACGCCCAAAAATCGGCTGAGCGCTTCATCGCCGAGCTTGCCAAGAACCCAGAAAATATGTTAAAATATGAAGAGTTAAATTCTGAAATTAAGAAGTATCAACAGCTAACAACTTTAAACTAAAATGTATTCAACACTTTCACTAAAAACGAACTCAAATAAATCTGGGCGCATTATTGTCACCGACCTAAAACTCTATAAAATCGCCTATACTATTGTTTCAAAAAGAGTTCCAGAAAATATCAAATTCCCGACAATTGAACAGATTCTCCTTTTTGAAGGTATGGGTGGACCAGACGGCTTGAAGCGCAAGAGTCCAGGCAAAGACGAGCCGATGCATTTTATTGTTCCGGGTCATGATGATGGCAAGTTGATAAAAATGATTGAAGACCATCAATACAACATGCGTAAAGCCCTTGAAAAAGGCGATGAGATTCGTGCTGCATTTGAAGCGGCTTGGATGGCGCATGCAATTACCGATGGCCTAACTCCAGCGCATCATTTTCCACTCGAAGAAACTCAAAAAGAGTTGATGACCGAAAAAGAATTCATTAAAGTATTTGGAATTCCGATTAAAGGAATTATGCATGGTCGAAATACTGCCGAAACTTTGCGTAATAACTGGCTTTATTGGGGCACAAACGGTTACATGAGCAAACATGTCGCTTTTGAATATGGTGTCGCGATTACGCTTGCCGCACTCCCACCATCAAAAGTTATGCCGAGGTTTGGCGAAGGTGAAATCAGAGAACCGGAGCTTCACGAAGCTTTCTATGGCGCTTTGAAAAATGTTGCTGAGCTAAATATGTATGACAAATTCCGCAAAAATGGATGGAATACCGAACTTGCTTTTGAAACCCGCGACATTCTTCTTCCGGAAATCATCAAGGCAATTTCACTTTGCTGGCTCGCAAGTATTCCGAAAGGAAAAAATGAAAAATAATTTCACTAGCCTACGTATCACCGGCGGAGAATTGAAAAATAAAGAAATCAAATCTCCGGAAGATAAACACACCCATCCAATGGGTTCGCGTGAACGCTTGGCGCTCATGAATATTATTGGTCCGGAAATTAAAGATACTGAAATTCTTGATGCTTTTGCCGGTACTGGCGCAATTGGAATTGAAGCTCTTTCTCGCGGCGCTAGCCATGTCACTTTTGTTGAGAAAAACCATAAAGTTGCTGAGATTTTGAAGCAGAATTTAAAGAACTTAGGTCTTATGGAAAAAGCAACAGTGCTTGAGACTCCGGTTGAGAAAATCGAAGAGAAAACTTTCGATTTTGTGATTGCTGATCCGCCATACGATAAAATCAAATCCATCGATTACTCAGTACTTGATAGACTTGCGAAAATGGCGAAAAATCGTTTCATTTTAAGCCATCCTGGAACTTTTGAACCACATGCGATTAATGCAAATATTATCGCCACAAAAAGCTATGCGGCGTCTCGTATCTCAATCTTTACAAACTCTTAAGAATTAGATATAATATAGGCAATATTTTGGTCATATGGTGGTAACGGCCGGTAAACGGAGTTATTTTTATGAACAACAATGGACAAGAAGGCTTCAAAGCCCGCAGAGTAAAAACAATCGTCGTATCAATCATCGCTCTCATCGTGATTATCTTCGTTGGTATCTGGGCAATTAGTGGCGCAATTAGTAGTGGCAAAAAAACATCTAATAACAAACAAACTGAAACTTCAAAAACTGAAGATAAGAAAAAAGAGGAAACAAAAGTTGCTGATCCAAATACCGCAACTTCTCCATCAGAACAATATACTTCAACCGAAAATACTCAAGCTACACCAGTCGCTACTGAAACTACTCCAGCAGCTAGTGAAAATATCCCAACTACCGGACCAACAGAAGTTATCTTCTCAGCACTTATGCTTGGCGTCGTTGCAATGCTCGCAACTCTTAATGTCCAACTCGTAAAACAAAACCAATAAAAAAGAAAAATACACCTCATTTGGGGTGTATTTTTTATTGCGATTATGCTAAAATAAATTCAGGTATGGATTTTCAACTTATCGAAAATTACTTTACGATGAGTGAATACGAGCCAACCCGTCCAACTTTAGATAAGGTTTTGGTGGGCAATGTCGTACTCATTATTTTGTTTGTTCTTATTGTCATTGCAGTTGAGGTGGGTAAATATGCAATGGGTGTAAAAATGTATGGCAAGAAAAAAGCCATTAAAACCATTATTCCAGTTTATGGTTTAATGCTTCTTTTCCGTTCTGTTGATCTTAATCCGTGGCTCGCAATTGCAGCTTATATCCCACTTATTGGCGTAATTCCATTCTCGATTTTTAGTTTTTATGTTCCGAAAGCTTTTGGTCAAAAAATTGACTACCAGATTCTTACGATTTTCTTCCCATATGTCATGTTTAATATGTATGGCTTTGACAAAAAATATGAATTCCAATATGTGAAAGGTAAGAACGTTGCCTTCAAAAATGAATTCAGAACAGTCATGCCGGAAGATTTAACTAGCGATGCTTTAACTCCAGCAAGTGCCGTAAATGGCGCTGCAGTTAGCTCGATGATTGCGAAAGAATCAATGATTTCGCGCGCTGCTTCTGCTGCTGCTGAACAAACCCGCATTATTCGTGAGGAACAAGAAAGAAGAGAAGCTGAAGAAGCGAAGAAAAAAGCTGATGAGGAAGCTGCAAAGAAAGCTGCCAAACAAAAGCCAGAAGACTTTAACTATGACATCTTTAATGGCGACGAGAAAGATGACGGCCCAGATTCCGCAAGCCTAGGCATTAACTTTAATATGGTTAATGGTCGCTTCCAATCTGCACCAGTTGCGCCGAAGCCGGCATCAATATCGGCCCCGGCACCAACACCAACACCTACTCCTGCGCCAGCTCCACAACCGGCTCCTCAGGGAGCCCCTAATCCAACGGTTAAACCAGAGGCTCCGCAAAACCCGCCAATAAATCAATAATCGCCGCGAAAAACGGCGATTTTTTGCTATAATAGATATAACATAAATAGGAGTTTTTAATGTTTGATTTATCTGGAAGGGTTGCTGTTGTAAGTGGTGCCTCAAGCGGCCTCGGCCAACAAATGGCTCGTGCTTTCGTAAAACAAGGCGCAAATCTTGCAATTCTTGCTCGTCGTGTTGAACGCCTCGAAGCTTTTAAGGAAGAACTTGAAAAAGAATATAAAGTAAAAGTTATCGCAATTAAATGCGATGTGACTGACACGGAAAATATCAACGATGCCGCAAAACAAGTTGAGAAAGAATTTGGCAAAGTCGACATTCTTTTGAACTGTGCTGGTTCCGCAAAAAATAATGACACGCTTAATATGACTGATGAAGAATGGGACTTCACTATCGCAACCGATGAAACTTCTGTCTTTAAAATGACTCGTGCATTCGGAAACGTGATGAAGAAGAAAGGCTATGGCCGCATCATCAACATCGCTTCGATTTATGGTCTTGTTGGAAACGCTGAAATTCCAACCATCGCTTATCACGCATCAAAAGGCGCAGTTGTAAACTTCACTCGTGCTGCTGCTTGCGAGCTAGCAAAAGACGGAATTACGGTAAATGCAATTTGTCCAGGTTTCTTCTATACCGAACTTACGACCGAAACTCTCGATTCAGATTTCTTCAAAACTTTCGCAAATAATCACGTCCCAATGGGCCGCTATGGCAAAGAAGGCGAACTCGATGCCGCTGCTGTCTTCCTCGCATCCGAAGAGGCTCGCTACGTCACTGGTGTAATTCTTCCAGTCGATGGCGGTTATACCGCAGCTTAATTTAAAAAAGGGTGGAAATGCCAAAATTCGAATTAGTCAGTAAATACCAGCCAACTGGTGACCAACCACAGGCCATCAAACAACTTGTTGATGGTTTGAAAAAAGGCGAACGCGAACAAACTTTGCTTGGCGTGACCGGTTCCGGCAAGACTTTTACGATGGCAAATATTATCGAGAGCGTTCAAAAACCGACTTTGATTTTGGCACACAATAAAACTCTCGCCGCTCAACTTTACTCCGAATTCCGCGAATTCTTCCCGAAGAACGAAGTCCACTATTTCGTCTCCTATTTCGACTATTATCAACCAGAAGCTTATATTGCTTCGACCGACACATATATTGAGAAAGACTCGGCAATTAATGAAGAGATTGACCGTCTTCGCCACGCCGCAACAGTGAGTCTTCTCACCCGTCCGGACACAATTATTGTCGCATCAGTATCATGTATTTACGGTATCGGTTCACCAGACCACTACACCGAAATGTCGCTCCCGCTCATCAAAAAAGATGGTAAATGGGAGTTGATGGGCACAAGCTATCCAACTCTTGCGAGCGCAAAAACCCAGAGTTCCGACTCTTTGAACCAAACGAATTTTATAGTTTATCTTGTCGCGATGCAATATCATCGTAACGACCTCGCCTTTGAACGTGGAAACTTCCGGCACTTGCGCCAGCGCGACGCACGCCAGGATCGTCCCGGAAAAGAAGAGCGTGTCTTGCATCAAATCACCTCCAGGGGGTTGAGGTTCAGGTTATCGGCGCCGTGCGGG
>CAZCZD010000009.1:14140-25750 GCA_964503305.1 uncultured Candidatus Saccharibacteria bacterium
ACCACTACACCGAAATGTCGCTCCCACTCATCAAAAAAGATGGCGTGTGGGAACTAATGGGGACGAGCTACCCAACTCTTGCTAGCGCCAAAACCCAAAGTGGAGACTCGCTTTCCCAAACGAATTTTATGGTTTATCTCGTTGCGATGCAATACCATCGAAACGACCTCGCCTTTGAACGAGGAAACTTCCGTGTGATGGGCGACACGATTGACCTTTTTCCAGCTAATGGTGAAATCGCCTATCGTTTTGAGTTCGGATTCGACAACCTCGAATCGGTAAAAATTATCGATCCACTTACAGCTGAGGTTCTTGAAAAACCAGAGCAAATACATATCTTCCCAAACACTCACTATGCTACTCCGAAAGACGAACTCGAAAAAGCCCTTGAAACAATTCAAGTCGAATTTGATGAGCGCCTAAAATTCTTCGAAGATAATAATAAATTCCTCGAAGCACAGCGCCTTTCTCAACGCACAAAATATGATCTTGAGATGTTGAAAGAAACTGGTTTTGTAAAAGGAATTGAAAACTATTCACGTCATCTCGATGGTCGAAAAGCTGGTGAGCCGCCTGCTACGCTTCTTGACTTTTTCCCAAAAGATTTTCTACTATTGGTTGATGAATCGCACATGACTCTTCCACAAATTCGCGGTATGTATAACGGCGACCATGCCAGGAAGGAAACTCTCGTTGAGTATGGCTTCCGTTTGCCTAGTGCGCTTGATAATCGCCCACTCACTTTTTGGGAATTTCAAGACCACATTAAGCAGGCGATTTATGTTTCGGCAACGCCGGGCGATTATGAACTCCAACATTCTCCAAAGCCGGCGGAACAAGTGATTCGTCCAACTGGGCTTTTGGATCCTGAAATTGAAGTTCGAAAAACCGAAGGTCAAATCGACGACTTGATGGAAGAGATAGATAAGCGTATCGCCAAAGGTCAACGCACCCTTGTCACGACTTTGACAAAGCGTATGGCGGAAGATTTGTCGGAACATTTGAAAGACCGTGGTGTGAAAACTGCCTACATCCATTCCGATATCGATACGCTTGAACGCGGTGATATTTTGCGTGACCTTCGTACCGGCGTTTATGACGTTCTTGTTGGTATCAATCTTCTTCGTGAAGGTCTTGATCTTCCTGAAGTTTCTCTTGTTGCGATTCTCGATGCTGATAAGGAAGGTTTTCTTCGTTCTGAATCCGCCCTTATTCAAACGATTGGTCGCGCCGCTCGTCACGAAGAAGGCCATGTAATTATGTATGCTGATAATATTACTGAGTCAATGGAGAAGGCAATTTCTGAGACGAACCGTCGCCGTGAAATTCAGCAAGAATACAATAAGAAACACAATATCACTCCAAAATCCGTCCAAAAAGAAATTAGCCAAGGTCTCCGCGCAATTATTCCAGAGAAGGAAAAGGAGAATAAACTTGATCTTCGCAAAGTTCCGAAGGATGAAGTACCAAATCTCATTAAAGAACTTGAAAGCCAAATGAAGCTTGCGGCCGCAAATCTCGAATTCGAAAAAGCCGCTGATTTACGTGATTTAATTGAAAAAATCAAAAGCGAAGAAAAGATTAAATAACCTCTAAAAATATGTTATAATATTTTTAAGGAGAATTTTTTAATGAAAATAAAACGCGAGGATATTTTGCATTTAGCAAATTTGTCGAACTTTTCAATGAGCGATAGCGAAATTGATAGCATCGGCAAAGATCTTGAAAATATTATTAGTTACATTTCTGAGCTTGATGAGCTTGATACTGAAGGAGTCGAACCGACTTACCAGGTTTTTGAAATGGAAAATATCTGGCGTGATGATGAAATTAAGGAACAAGAAGCAACTCGCGAAGACCTCCTTGCCCTCACGAAAGATGAGGAAGACAATCAAATTAAAGTTCCGAAGGTGTTATAGTTATGAAGATTGCAGATAAAAATACATCCGCCGTTTCGCTCGTTAAAGAAGCTCTTGAAAAAGCGAAAAAATTCGAAGATAAACATATCTTCGTCTCCTTACATGAAGAAAATGCACTTAAGAAAGCTGAAGAAATTGATGCTGAACTCGCTCGTGGCGAAAAAGTTGGCCGTCTCGCTGGCGTTCCTTATGCTCTTAAGGACAACTTCCTTTCAAAAGAGGGAAATACGACCGCTTCCTCGCTCATGCTCGAGCCATTCCATTCGCCAATTGATTCAACGACCGTGAAAAAGCTCGAAGCTGAAGGTGCAGTCATGATTGGTCGCACCAACATGGATAGCTTTGCTCATGGCTCCTCAACCGAAAACTCATATTTTGGTCCAACCAAAAACGCTGTCGACGACGAACGCGTTGCTGGCGGTTCTTCTGGTGGTTCAGCTGTTGCTGTCGCTCTTGATATTGTTCCATTTGCAACTGGTTCCGATACTGGTGGCTCAATTCGCCAACCAGCATCATTCAACGGTGTTTATGGTTTTAAGCCAACTTACGGCACAATTTCTCGCTATGGCGTGGTCGCAATGGCAAGTTCAACCGACTGTATCGGCTTCTTCACCAAAAATACTGAAGATATGGACCTTTTGATGGAGATCTGTGCTGGTCAAGACGAAAATGATATGACTACTCTTCCAGATTATTATTCTGAAACCGAAGAGAAAAAAGCAAAGAAAATCGGCATCATTAAAGATTTTGATAATGACAAAGTTGATAAAAACATCCGCGATGCTCTTGCTGAAAAAGTCGAACTCTTGAAGAAAAAAGGTTTTGAAATCGTTGAGCTCGATATGCCAACTTTGAAATATGCTCTCGCAGTCTATTACATCGTTGTTCCAGCTGAAGTTTCTTCAAACCTTTCTCGTCACGACGGCATTCGCTATGGTTACCGTTCTGAGAATGCTAAAGATCTCGGCGAAATCTATTCAAAGTCACGTAACGAAGGCTTCATGAGTGAAAACAAACGCCGCATTATGATTGGTAACTTCGTGCTTTCTTCAGGTTTTTATGATGCATACTATCTCAAAGCTCAAAAAGCTCGTACAAAAATCATCGAAGAATATAAGAAAGCTTTTGAACAAGTTGACTATATCCTTACTCCAGTTTCACCAAACCCAGCTTTCAAACTTGGTGAAAAAGTGAATGATCCAGTTTCAATGTATCTTGAAGATGTGATGAGTGTTCCAATTAACCTCGCTGGCGTTCCAAGCCTCGCTGTTCCAGCTGGCAAAACCGCTGAAGGTCTTCCACTTGGCCTCCAAATTGTTGGTCCACGCCGTAGCGACAAGAATCTTTTGAAATTCGCAAATGAACTTGCGGAGGAGAAATAATGTCCTCAGTCGTTCTTTTGTTAATCTCGATTATCTTCATCGGCATCCTAGTTTTTATTGCAATTTCTGTGACCGGCAATAAGGTTTATGAATTCGATAAAGAAGAATACCAAACCGACTTTCTCGCAATTGAAAACAGCCTCAGAAAAGATAACGAGCTCTCATTCAACGCCGCTGTGGTCGAAGCCGATAAGCTCCTCGACAAAGCTTTGATGGAGATGGGGCTACCTGGAAAAACAATGGGCGAGCGTATGAAATCGGCTCAAAATAAATTTAGCAGCAATAATTCGGTCTGGTATGCTCATAAAATTAGAAACCAAATCGCCCACGAACGCAATTTTAAAATCGATTACAACAAAGCCGCGCATGCCTTAAAAGCTTATCGCCAAGCACTTAAAGATTTAGGAGCAATCTAATGAAATACTATCCAACTATCGGCATCGAATGCCACGTCCAACTTAGCACAAAAACCAAACTCTTCTCCGAAGTCGACAACGACGCTCGCGGAAAAGAGCCTAACTCTTGTGTTTCACCAGTCGATTACGCTCTTCCAGGCATGCTCCCACGCCTCAACGGCGAGGCAATTAAATTTGCTATTCGTGCTGGCCGCGCAATGAACTGCGAAATTAATGCTTCTTCACGCTTTGATCGCAAACACTATTTCTATCCAGATTCTCCAAAAGGTTATCAGATTACTCAGTTCTATCACCCAATCATTGGCGAAGGTTTTGTTGAACTCCCAGACGGCAAGAAAATCCGTATTGAGCACGCTCATCTTGAAGGTGACGCCGGAAAACTTACTCACTTCTCAACTTATTCACTCGTCGACTTGAACCGTGTTGATACTCCACTTATTGAAATTGTTTCAATGCCAGATATGCACTCCGCAAAAGATGCTCATGACTACGTGAAAGCCCTTTGGCGCCTTATGTGCTACGCCGAAGTGACAAATGGTGACCTTTATAACGGTAACATGCGTTTTGACGTTAACGTCTCAATTGCGCCAGAAGGTTCAGATAAACTTGGAACTCGCGCCGAAGTGAAAAACTTGAACAGTTTCAAATCTGTTGAACGCGCTGTTGAATATGAAATCAAACGCCAGTCCAAGCTCCTCGATAAGGGAGAAAAAGTTATTCAAGAAACTCGTGGATGGAATGATGCTACTGGTGAAACCACTGGCCAACGTTCAAAGGAAGAGGCTAAAGACTATCGCTACATGCCAGAACCAGATATTCCACCAATCAATCTCTCAAAAGAATTCATTGAAAAGGAACTCGAGAAATTCCCACTCATGCCAAAAGACTACAAAGAGAAGTTTAGCGGCAAAATTGCCGACGACACTCTCGAAGTTCTACTTGATTATCCAAGCTTAATGAAGAAACTCGCTGAAGTTAAAGATGTGAAGCGTGTTTCAAACTGGTTTGCATCTGTTCTTCTTGCAGAAGAGAAGTCAGCTGAATATCTTAATGACCTCCCAACTGCTAAACAGCTTGATGACCTCGCTGAGATGACCGAAAAAGGTGAACTTTCTTCGACTGGTGCCAAGGAAGTATTCCTTAAATTCTTCGATCCAGAAATGAGCAAACGCGATACTAAGACTATTGCAAAAGAACTCAACGTGATTCAGGAAAACGACCTCGGCGAACTCGAGAAAATCGTTGATGAAGTACTTGCTGATCCAGTAACCAAACAAGCCCAAGAGGATTTCAAGGCTGGACAAGAGAAGGTGATTGGCTTCCTTGTTGGACAAGTCATGAAGGCTTCGAAGGGGAAAGCTAACCCATCTTCAGCTCAAGAGATTTTGCGTAAAAAGTTAGCATAAACGGATTGACAAGAGCTAAAAAGTGTGATATAATAAACAAATGAGCTTTTTGGTGGGGCTCATTTGTTCTTTAAGGCGCAGGCACAGGCAATTCGCCAGATAGGAGGGGTGCTATGACAAATGTAAAAAACTGTTGTGTTAGTCGTTTGGTTTATAATTTAACTAAACAACGAGTCGTATGTTATAACGGCGAGGGCTATTTTATTGAGCTGGAGCCGGTAGAGTTTTTAAACATTCCGGCTTATGAGCATGGTATTTGCTATATTGTCCCTGAAGAGGACTACAGAAGAGCAAAAACTATTGGTCGTAATACAAGAGATTTGGTCCGTATTAAGAAAGAATGCGGCGAAACCGGTCGAGGTGGCATAAAAATTGTCTACCTTGAAACTTATGATGAGGATTTAATAGGCGAGAAGCTTCGGGTTGCTCCGAGCTCAATGCGTTCCTATGAGCAAAATGATCCGAAAGAGGTTGCTCACCATTTCTTAAAAGATTGATATTTTACACTATTACTCCCTGCGCAAAACCAAAACCCTGGTCCAGTCGGACTGGGGATTTTTTGTTTTTAACCCCTTTTAACCCCCCTTGAAACATCACTAAAAATATGCTAAAATCTTAAGTAACGTCTTAATCTTTTTGTGTGGAGCACGAAAGGTGAAATCGTGGGCAATCGCGAAGCTCATGATAAGACAAAATATTAAATAATAAAGGATAAATATGTCAGAAGTAAAGGATCTTGCAAAGTTCCGCAATATCGGTATTATCGCTCACATCGATGCTGGTAAAACTACCACTTCCGAGGCGATTCTTTACCGTACCGGTTTAAAGCACAAAATCGACCTTGTTAAAGGCGATACCGGTGGTGCAACGACCGACTGGATGGAACAGGAGAAGGAACGTGGTATTACCATTACCTCAGCTGCTGTTACCGCTTACTGGAAAGGTCACCAAATCAACATTATCGATACCCCGGGCCACATCGACTTCACCGCTGAAGTTGAACGTTCTCTCCGTGTCCTCGATGGCGCAGTGGTCGTCTTCGATGGTAAGATGGGTGTTGAAGCTCAGTCTGAAACAGTTTGGCGCCAAGCTACTAAATATGGCGTTCCACGTATCTGTTTCGTCAACAAAATTAACCAAATCGGTGGTGATTTCTACAAATCACTTGAATCAATCCACAAACGTCTTTCAAAGAATGCTTTCGCAATTCATCTCCCAATCGGATTTGAAAAAGACATCTGTGGTGTTGTCGACCTTATCGACATGAAAGCTTACACTTACAAAGACTATACTGACCACGAACTTACTGTTGGCGAAATCCCAGTAGACATGCTCGAAAAAGCTAAGAACTATCGTTCAATGCTCGTTGAAGAAGCAGTCCAAGCTGATGAAGCTCTCATGGAGAAATACTTCAGCCAAGGCGAAGAAGCTATTACTGAAATCGAACTTAAAGCTGCTCTTCGTAAGCGTGTTCTCGATGGTGACTTCTTCCTCGTAACCGGTGGTGATGGCCGTGGTGTGATTGTTGAGAAAGTTCTCGACCTCATGACCGACTATCTTCCAAGTCCACTCGATCGTGACCAGGGTCAAACTGTTGGTACAGATCCAAAGACTGGTGAACAAATCATTCGTAAAGCATCTGATGACGAACCACTTACAGCTCTCGCATTTAAGATTGCAACTGACCCATTCGTCGGTAAGCTTATCTTCATCCGCGTTTACGCTGGTGTTCTCAAATCTGGTTCATATGTTCTTAATGCAACAACCGGAAACAAGGAACGTGTCGGCCGTATCGTCCGTATGTTCGCTGATAAACGTGATGATATCGACCAGGTTACTGCCGGCGACATCGCTGCAGTCGTAGGTCTTAAGGACACTGTTACCGGTACTACTCTTTGTGATCCAGCACATCCAATTCACCTCGAGTCAATCGAATTCCCAGAACCACCTGTATCAATCGCAGTCGAACCAAAGACTAAAGCAGACCAGGAAAAAATGGGCATCGGTCTTTCAAAGATGGCTGAAGAAGATCCAACCTTCCGTGTTCACACCGATGAAGAAACCGGCCAAACCATTATTTCAGGTATGGGCGAGCTTCACCTCGAAATCATTATCGACCGTTTGAAACGTGAACATGGTGTTGAAGCTAACACTGGTGCTCCACAAGTTGCTTACCGTGAAACCATTCGTGGTACCGCAGAAGCACAAGGTAAACACATCAAACAGTCTGGTGGTCGTGGTCAGTATGGTGACGTTTGGATCAAGTTTGAGCCAAATGAACCAGGTAAAGGCTTCGAATTCATCGACCAAATTAAAGGTGGTGTTGTCCCTCAGGAATACCGCAAACCAGTTCAGAAAGGTGTCGAAGACACTCTCGCTGGTGGTGTTATCGCTGGCTACCCAGTAGTTGACGTCAAAGCAACCCTCTATGATGGTTCTTACCACGATGTTGACTCCTCCGAGCTCGCCTTCACCCTCGCAGGTGCACTCGCAACTCGCGAAGGTATCAAGAAAGCTAACCCAGTTCTTCTTGAACCAGTCATGAAACTTGAAATCACAACCCCAGAGGAATTCATGGGTGACGTCATCGGTGATATTAACTCTCGCCGTGGCCGCATCGATGAAATGGAAGACCTCCAAGGTGGTGCAAAGCTTATCAAAGCTTTCTGTCCACTCGCAAACCTCTTTGGTTACACTGGTGATCTCCGTGGTATGACACAAGGTCGTGCTGCATCTACAATGGAACTCTTCGGCTACGAAGAAGTACCACCAAACGTAGCACAAGAAATTATCGAAAAACGCGCTTCAAAAGAAGCTTAATCGATAAACATAAACAGATTGGCCCCTTGAAAAAGGGGCCTTTTTGTGCTATAATAATAAGAGATACTTGCAGATGCACGCAATTGCACATTAGGAGGTGGAAGCTTATGGGATTTTTGTTAGCATTGTTTTTAGTTTTTTTCTGGGGCGGAGTAATACTATTAATTCTTTCTATAGCGCATGTCGTTTTAATCTCTCCATGGCTCGTATTGATTGCTTGGTTAGTTATAATGGGTATTTATTGTACTTGCATAGCTATCCTTTTTAAGAAATTTGGCGACTATATTGACTATGTAAATATGGGGCACTATATCGACGAAGTAGATCGTGCTACTGAAACGAAGATTTATGAAATGGAAAGAGAAAAGAAGTCGGCTCGCGCCGCATTTATGTATAACGAAAACGACTAATCCACCAAGGCCCCCGAGACATTTGCGGGGGTATTTTTTATCTATAAAACTTACCAAAATCTCTTTACAAAGCATGAAAAATGGGGTAAAATATATTTATCAGGTCTTTCGGGCTGGTTTAATATTAGTGCTCGTTTGACAAATAATAATAAGGAGAAAACTAAGAATGGCTGAATTCGACCGTTCAAAACCACACATTAACGTTGGTACTATGGGCCACGTTGACCACGGTAAGACTACCCTTACCGCTGCGATTACAAATGTTCTCGCAAAGAAACTCCCTTCAGACGTTAACAAAGCAGTCGCTTACGACCAAATTGATAACGCTCAAGAGGAAAAAGCTCGCGGTATTACTATCGCAACTTCACACCAAGAGTATGAATCTGAAAAGCGCCACTACGCACACGTTGATATGCCAGGCCACGCAGATTACATTAAAAACATGATTACCGGTGCTGCACAAATCGATGGTGCTATCCTCGTTGTTGCTGCAAACGATGGTCCTTTGCCACAAACTCGTGAGCACGTTCTTCTCGCTCACCAGGTGAACGTTCCAAAAATCATCGTCTTCCTTAACAAGATGGACCTTGCTGATCCTGAACTCGTTGAGCTCGTTGAAATGGATGTCCGTGAACTTCTTAACAAGTACGGCTTCGATGGCGACAACGCTCCAATCATCAAGGGTTCTGCTACTAAGGCTCTTGAAGGTGATCCAGAAGCTGAACAAGCTATCATGGATCTCGTCCACGCTATGGATGAATACTTTGATATTCCTGAACACGATCTTGCAAAACCATTCCTTATGCCAATTGAGGACGTCTTCTCAATCAAAGGCCGTGGTACTGTTGCAACCGGTCGTATCGAACAAGGTGTTGTTAAGTTGAACGACGAAGTTGAAATCGTTGGTCTCCGCGACACTCAAAAATCAGTTGTTACTGGTATCGAAGCATTCCACAAAACTCTCGACCAAGGTCAAGCTGGCGATAACGCTGGTCTTCTCCTCCGTGGTATCGAGCGTGATCAAATCGAACGTGGTCAAGTTATTGCAGCTCCTGGCTCAATCACCCCACACACTGAATTCGAAGGTCAAGTTTACATCCTTAAGAAAGAGGAAGGCGGACGCCACACTCCATTCTCAAAGGGTTACAAACCACAGTTCTACTTCCGTACCACCGATGTTACTGGTGAAGTCGAACTTCCTGCAGACAAGGAAATCGTCATGCCTGGCGATACAGTAACCTTCAAGGTTAAACTCCTTGCTCCAATCGCTATGAACAACAACGACCGTTTCGCTATCCGCGAAGGTGGCCGTACTGTCGGTTCAGGTGTCATCACTTCTATCATCAAATAATTGACATTCTGAGTTGATTCTAAAGCAGCCCCTCGGGGCTGCTTTTTGTGTTTCATGGTGTCTGTGTTATACTAAGGATAATAACAATTAAACAGGTAATACTTATGAACCCAAATAATCTTAACACAACCGGCACAGAAACAAACGAATCAAATGAATGGGATATCTTAACGGAAACTAATACTGGTAATGAAGGAGAATTAACTGAAGCCACTCCTGATAACAATATCGCAGAAGTCGGAACTGGCTCTGAAGGTGAATCTGCTCCTGATATGAGTACTGGCTCTGAAGGTGAAGCTGTTCCTGATATGAGTACTGGCGCAGAAGGTGAAGCTGCTCCTGACATGGGTACTGGTATTGAATCTGAAGTAGTCTCAGATAGTGATATTGCAACAGGTGATGAAACAATTGAAAATTCTGGAACTGAATTAGAAACTACTGGAACTGAAGGTGAAGCTACTCCAGACACAAGTATTGAATCAACCGGCGTAGAAACAGCTTAAAAATAAACACCCCCTTTACAGGGGTGTTTTTTTGTGGTATAATCCATCACATAACAAATTAATATTTAGCTAGAAAAACTCCATTCTTTCGAGGTTATCTAGCAAGAAAGGTATCAAAATGGCAGACAAAGCCGAAGGTCTCAAGATTCGTATTCGCCTCAAAGCTTACGATCACCGCGTTATTGACCAAAGCGCAAAACAAATCGTTGATACTGCTATCCGCACCGGCGCAACCGTCAGCGGTCCAGTCCCTCTCCCAACTAAACGTTCAACTTTCACAGTTGTTAAATCCCCACACGTCTATAAGACCGGTGGTGAAGCATTCGAGATGAAGGTTCACAAACGCCTTATCGACATCTCAAACGCAACTCCAAAGACTATCGATTCACTTCAGAATCTCAGCCTTCCATCAGGCGTTGACGCTGAAATTAAGATGTAAGATTTGTTTCACAAATCTTTCCGCGGGGCTGCGCCTCGCAAAAAGACAAGCTCTTCGAGTTTGTCTTTTTTCTTGGCTTCTACCGCGGTAAATGTGGTATAATAACGGATATGAAGGAGGTAAAAAAACGAATCCTTTGGGTGGATATCGCAAAGGCACTGGCTATTTTGACGGTCCCGATTTCCCATACTTTGAATCTCGATATGACGATTCGCGGGATGATTTTTTCGTTCCACATGCCTCTTTTCTTCATTCTTTCTGGCTACACGACGAAACTTGCCGAAGATAAGAAGACCTTGTTTGCTCGCACAAAGAAGAACTTTAAATATCTAATTCTTCCAGCTCTCGCAATTTGTCTAATCTATTTCTTCCTAACAGCGCTCGGACAGCCTGGCGATGACTTTATTCTGGTTAAAATGTGGCATATTTTCCGCGAAACACCGGTCGGATATTATCCATATTCGACTCAAGACGCCGTAATCACATGGTTCCTCTTTGCATTGTTTGAGGCAAAATTCTTGATGGATGTTGTAAATATTCTCTTCAAAACTGAGAAAAACGGCCTAATTTTCTTCTTTTTCGGCGTACTTGGCGTTGCGCTTGGTATTTTTGGCCACCATCAGCGTTTTTCGTTCGATCTCGCCCTTGTCGCCACAATGTTTATTGAGGTAGGTATCCTTTGGCGCCGCTATGAATCTGTTATCAAAAAATACACTATTCCACTTCTCCTCGTCGCCTGCGCCTACTGGTTCTCGCACACTTTAAGAGGTGATTATGTCGAATTCTGGGCTCGCTATTATGGCGGTTATGAAGGCGGAATTTTGACCGCATTTGCCGGCGTCTTCATTGTCAGCAACTTTGCTATGATGCTTGAAGAAGCTGCAAAAAAGGCTCAAGAAAAAAAGGCTGCAGAAAAGGAAGAGAAGGAAAAGAATAAAGCTGAGAAGACAGAAGCTGAGAAACA
>CAZCZD010000009.1:25760-31221 GCA_964503305.1 uncultured Candidatus Saccharibacteria bacterium
AATTTCGGACTAAATTCGATCGTCACCCTTGGCAAAAACACTATGTTGCTCTATCTTATTCACAGTCTCGATTTTATTATTTTTCGCGATTTCTGGGATGTTCGCGAAGGCACCCCACCAACGGGGAAAAGCATCCTCATTTCCTGTATTCTGCGCCTCCTTCTCGATCTTTCATTCTTCTTAATTATTTATCACGGTCTAAAACTGGTTAAAAACCGCAAAAAAGCATAAGCAAATATTGAAAAAAATGCTATTTTGTGGTATAATATAGTTATAGAGGTTTGCACAGCCTCGCGCACATTAAGGTGGTGGAGAATAGACTAGGGGGTGAGTTTATGAAGAAGATTCTTAATAAGGAAAAAGAACAGCTTAAAAGTATTGCCATTTTTATTCTGATTGGCATTTCAGGTGGGCTTTTAATCCTGAATGCTATCCACATTGGTCACAACGCAGTCGCAAAGAAGGAAGTTACAACTGTAACTTACCAGCCAGCTAGCGAAGCAATTGTTGAAAGCGGGTTCTATCCTGGTCGCATTTATGGCGATTATACGGATTTAACCTTCTGCTTCGATGAATATCTTAACTCAATCGGAGCAAGCGAAATTCAGCGCTACATGTATTCAACTGGCGAAGGCAAAATCTACGAACTAAGATTTAAATATAGTGGCTTTGACTACATTATTAAGACTACTGAATTTAAAGTTGACCTCTATTCCTACGGTCTTTACTCAAGACTCGAAGTAAGTAACGGAGAAGTTGCATTTGTAGTTCCAACCGAAAATTCCGGAACTTACATCAATGACGCAACAAGCCCGTTCAAGGTTGACTGGAAAATCTTCGACGTATTTCATGCGGCAACCGACAAGAACAACGGACTCGTAAAAGAGCTCAGAACTGGTCTTGAAGAGACCAACTGCCCATTCTACGGGCTCGGTATTGCACACTACGAGCAGTGGAATGATGGCACCGTAATTTGGCACGATGACTTAGGAAACATAACCTTTGACGACGGCCTCGATTTACATTTTTAAAGAAACTATTAACCTCCAACACCAAAACCCTCTCCATCTCTTCCGGAGAGGGCTTTTTTATGGTAAAATATAAGTATGGCGTCCAAAAGAGACATCAAAAAACGTTTTTACTTTATCGCTGCGGAATATTTCCGATTTTTTGCAAACTTTGCATTTAAGCGCTGGCACCCAAGGGTGATTGCAATCACCGGTTCAGTTGGAAAAACCACCATGCTCCACCTCATCGAGCAAGAGCTTGGCAATCGCGCTCACTATTCCCACGATGCAAACTCTGCTTTCGGAATTACTTTTGATATGATTGGACTTCGTGGCATTTATGGCTCGAAGCTTCGTTGGCTTTGGCTTCTCTTGGCTGCTCCAGTCCATGCCTGTTTTTATAAACACAAAGAAGAATTTTATGTCGTCGAAATCGACGGCGAGCGCCCACATGAAGCTGAATTTATCGCACGCTGGTTAAAGCCGGAAGTGACAATTTGGGTTGCACTCGGCCGCTCACACGCTATTCAATTCGAAAAACAGGTTAAAGACGGTATTTTTGAGAATATCGATAAGGCAATTACTCACGAATTCGCAATGATTCCGCAATACACCACTGGAAAAATCTACATTGATGGCGATGTTCCTCTAATGGTGAAAGCTTGTGAGAAAATCAAGCTTCATCACAACATTCCGGCCGAAGTTGTCCCATGCTATAAATCTGAATGTAAGAGATATAGCGTCCATGCTGACCATACCGATTTCACTCTTGGTAAAGATAAATTCCACTTCTATAACCCAATGCCAGCCGATCTAGCCATTCAACTTGCTCAGCTTAAGAAACTCTGCGAATACCTCGAAATAGATATAAAAACCGATTTTAAGAAAATGCCGCTTCCTCCAGGAAGAAACTCTTACTTCGAAGGCAAAAATGGCCTTAAGCTAATCGATTCATCATACAATGCCCACCTTATTTCGATGGAAGCAATCATGGAAATGGTTGGCGAAATGAAAGAAGATCACAAATGGCTCGTGATTGGCGACATGGTCGAACAAGGTGAAATCGAGAAAGAAGAGCACGAAAAACTCGCAAAAGTATTGATTGATGTAAAACCGGAGCAAGTTGTTTTGATTGGCCGTCGCACAAAAGAATATACTGCGCCAATTTTAAAGAAAAACAAGGTGAAAGTCTTTACGACTCTTGAGCCACGTGAAGCTTTGAAATTCATCGAAGAAAATACGAAGGGTGACGAAGCAATTGTCTTTAAAGGTTCACAATATCTTGAATGGATTATTGAAAAATTATTAAAGAATCCGGAAGATGCAAAGAAACTTCCACGTCGCGACAAAGCTGCGAGAAAACGTCGCAAGAATAGAGGTCTAGATTCATAAGAGGGGAAGAAAGGAGTGCGGATGAAAAAATTGTATGTGATTCATGGGTGGACTTATACCGTGGAGCCATGGCAAAAAACAATTGAAATTTTAAAAAGTGAATATAAAATCGACGTCGAAATGTTAAATGTTCCGGGGTTGACGACTAATTCGAAAAAAGAATGGACAATTGAAGAATATCGCGACTGGGCAGACCGCAATATTCCAAAAGACAGTGTTGCGCTCGGCCATAGCAATGGCGGACGCATTCTTTTGAATCTCTGTTCAGAAAAATCAGATAAATTAAAACATCTAATTTTGCTTGACGCTGCTGGTGTCTATGAAGAATCGAAAAAACGTGAAGTTTCAAGAAAACTCTCGAAAATGTTTGGTTTTTTGAAGGAATCCGCACTTCTTCGCAAAATCTTCCACAAACTCGTTGGTGCTTCTGATTATGATCGCGCCCCTGAAAATATGAAGAAAACTCTTGCAAATATGCTATCAAGCGACAAAAAACTTGATATTTCAAAAGTCAAAACTCCTACAACAATTCTTTGGGGTGAAAAAGATACCGTCACTCCGCTCCGCCAAGGTGAAAAAATGCACGAACTTATCGAAGGTTCGGAACTTTTGACTTATAAAAATTGGACTCATGCTCCCTATATTGTTGATCCAAGCGGTCTTGCACGCGCCATTAACAAAGTGATGGAAGGGGTTGAATAATGTATTTTCTCGGTCAAGCGGCGAATTATAGAGGCAAAGTTCTTCACCATACCTTTGCAACCGGCAAAAAATCTGATTTTGAGGCTTTGAGGGCTCATTTAGCGGAGCGTTACAATGTCCCGGCTGAGCAAGTCTTCTTATACCATAACGGCCGTTCTGCACTCTCTGCTGGCCTTAGAAGCATGGTTCCGAAGAAGAATGGTGAGCATCCGGGCGTTCTCGTTACATCTCTAACCTGTTATGCGGTTGTAGAAGCTGTAAAAAGTGCTGGATTTACCCCAGTTTTTGCTGATATTGATGAAAAAACGCTCCATTTTAACGGCGAAACCATTGAAAAAGCCTTGAAAAAGCACAAAGACGTCAAAGCTGTCGTTGTTCAAAACAACCTCGGTTATCCTGCTGATATCAAATCGATTAAATCCTCCGTTCGAAAGCATAATTTAGTGCTTGTCGAGGACCTTGCACACTGTGCTGGTATCTCTTATAAAGATGGAAAAGAAGCCGGAACGGTTGGTGATTTCGCTGCATTATCCTTCGGTAAGGGTAAATCAATCGATACTATTTCTGGCGGCGCACTCGTTATCCGCTCAAAAGAAATCACCTATGTTGAACGTGGCCGCTATAAAACTAAAGAGGTAAAGCTTCCTAAAGAACCGACAAAAACTCCAAAATTTGGCGATCGTTTCCGCGACCGTTTCTACCCACTTTTTGGAAAAATGATTCGTTTCTTCTATTTCTTCCGTCTTGGCCGTCTTTTTACGAGCTTTCTTTTGAAAACTCATCAAATCAAGCGTTCTGCTGACGCTGACCTCGACCTTAAGGTGAAGCTAACGAATTGGCAAGCTAAACTCGCCCTTGAGCAACTCAAATCGCTCCCAAAAAATCGTCCGCCAATCCGCGAATTCTATCTTGTCGATGATCGCAATCTTGTTCTTAATGAGCTTGAGCGCAAGGGCTTTGTAATGAATGATACCTGGTATGATATTCCAGTTTCACCAGAAAGATATTATAATAAAGTGAAATATCCTGAAAATGAATGTCCGAACGCTGTTGAAATCGCTAAACATATCGTAAATCTTCCAACGCATTATAAGAAAGCCGAGCTAAAAGAAGCTCGAAAAATTATCGAAAAGCACGAATATAAAGGGGAAAAGAAGTGACAAAATACGCAGTTTTGAAGCATCCAGAAGGAAACTTCCTTCAAAGTGACGAGTGGGGAAAAGTTGCCGAAAAAGTCGGCCATAAACCTATCCGTGAAGACTTGAAAGGTGGCGACTCGATTTTGATGATTCGAAAAGATGCACGTCGTGGACGCTATCTTGAGATTCCGGGTGGTCCATTGATTGATTGGAAAAATGACAACGAAGTTAAAACTGCTTTTGATAAGATTAAAGAAATCGCAAAAGCTGAAAAATGTGTCTTCGTCCGCTTCCGTCCGCAACTTTTTGCAACGGCTGAAAACAAGAAACTTGTCCAAAAAACCGGCAGCCACGCTGCTCCATTCCATCTTCACGCTCAAAACACCGTTATTCTTGACCTAACGAAGTCGGAAGATGATTTGCTTGGCACGATGCGTCGTCAAACTCGCTATGAAGTTCGTCGCGCTTCGAAACTTGAACTTGTCGTTAAAAAAGGCACTTCAAAGGAACTTTTTGAAGAATTCCATAAGGTCCAAGTCGAAACTGCAAAACGCCAAAACTTCATTCCGCCAAATTCTGACGAACTCGAAGCCTATCACGAAGTCTTTAAAGATCACGCTGTAATTTATTATGTTGAAACCTCGAAAAACCTCTCGATTGACGGCAAAAAAGTCATCGAAGGCGAGCCAGAAGGTGAATATATCCCAGCTGGCACGAAGATTAACTATGGTCTTTTCATTGATTATGGTGAAGAAGTTGAATATTTCGAAGCCGCAAGTACTGAATTTGGCCACACTGTTCCGGGCGCTTATGGTATGCTCTGGCAAGCGATGTGTGACTATAAAAAGAAAGGCATAAAACGCTTTAATCTTTGGGGAATTGCTCCACCAAACCAACCACACCACCGCTATGCAAAAGTTACGACTTTTAAAACCGGTTTCGGTGGCGAGCAAGTTGAGTTCATTCACGCCCAAGATATTGTTATAAATCCAGCAAAATACCTTATCACGAAAGCAATTGAAGAAGTAAGAAAGAAAAAGAGACATCTATCATGAAAATCGAATTAAGAGACGCTAAGAATAAAAAAGAGTGGGACAAATTCGTCACTTCGCACGAAGAAGCGAATTTTCTCCAATCTTGGGATTTTTATGAATTTCATAAAGCTCGTGGCGAAGAAATTGTTCGCCGTGTCGCCGAAAAAGACGGCAAAATCGTCGCAGC
>CAZCZD010000010.1:0-30741 GCA_964503305.1 uncultured Candidatus Saccharibacteria bacterium
GTCCTGCTTCCCCTGCCATTCAGGACTCGAAAGGGTCTTATTTTTATGCTATAATGAAAACGCTTATGGATTACACTGAGCTCGAACGCATTCGCATCGCCTATAACAACAAGAAAAAGGAGATGGCAAAAAAATCTTTCATCATTATTGGTGGTATTTTTTTAATTGTCCTCGCTGCTAGCGGCTCGACCAGCTTATTATTTCCATTTCTTTTGCAAATTATAATTATCGGTTCTATTGCCACTCTCATTGCCACTTCGCTTGGCGCCAGAAAAGAAGCCGAGTCTTATCGCAATGCCTATAAAAACTATTTCATTACTTCGACATTCAATTCAGTTTTCACGGATTTAAAATATGACCACAATGCTGCGATGCCTAGCACAATTCTTAGCAATACAGGCATGATTCGAATGGGGAATCGATACTCCTCAAACGACTACACTATCGCAAAATACAAGGGTATTCCTTTCGCTCAAGCCGACGTTCATATTGAGGTTGAGCATACCGATTCCGACGGAGACACGACCTACGAGACAATTTTTCGAGGTCGCTATATCACTTTTGATTTTAATAAAAAATTCGATAAAAAATTGTTTGTCGCTAGCAAAAACTTTCACGCCGAAAGGTGCGATAGCTCCTTTAAAAAAATCGAGCTCGAATCAATTGAGTTTAATAAACATTTTGATGTTTATGCTCAAGATGGTTTTGAAGCCTTCTATCTTCTCAATCCAGCTGTAATGGAGCGCATAGAGAAACTCGCATACCTCTATAATGGCAACGTTTTCGTTGGCTTTGCCGACCGTAAAATTCATATCGCCATCAATAACAATATTGACTCGTTCGAGCCCGCTTCAAGCAACGCTCCAATTGATGAACAACGCGAATTCTCAAAAGTTATGGATGATATAAAAGTTATCACTAACATCGTCGACGAAATAAAACTGGTGAAAGAAAAATGACAGAAATTATCGGACAAGCCATCGGTTTTATTGCATTAATTCTTTCTTGTTATCGTTATTTCAAGAAGAAAAAAACTGACGTGATGAAATTTTCCATCCTCTCATACGCCTGCTATATTGTACATTATTTCTTAATCGGCGCACTCGCTGGTTCATATACGCTCGTCATTGCAATTGTTCGTGATTACTACATTTATCTACGCGAAAAACACCACAAAAAACACAGGCATCGTAAACTTTATAACAACCCACTTGTTTTTATCGCGCTTTTCTCAACTTATGCCGTACTTATTTATCTCAATCTTTCGACCGTTGAAAATATTCTTCCGCTTGCCGCCGGACTTACTTATCTCTGTTTTGAATGGTTCTCGACCAACAAAACGACCTTAAAATTTGCCGGTGGTCTCACCACTATCCCTTGGATTATCTACAACATCCTCTGTTTCTCAATTGCCGGAACTATCACTGATTCAATCCAGGTCATTGCCAGCTTTACTAGTGTCACAAAAGATAAACGGACAAGAAGGCGCAAATGAAGGAAAAACAAGAAAAGTTTTGGATTGCCAAACTCCTAGAATATGCCACAAAAATCGACATGATTTGGCTTGTGATATGGGGTACAATTTTCATCTCCTTTGTCGTTCTTGACTCAATTTTTCAAACCGCCTATCCAGGCGAAAACGTCTATTGGCGCCTCACTAACGGCGAGCATACTATCATTGTAAAAGTCGTCGAAAATGGTACATTTATCGGTGTTACTCTCTTAAAATATATTGGCATTGTACTTAGCTTTATTTACGCCCGCAAAAAATTCCCACGCGATCACGTTCTCCAAATCGCCCTTGGTTTCACTTTGCTTGCCGATACTATTCTTACTTTTGACCACATCTCGGTTTTTGGAGTCCTCGCCTTCTGTTTTGCGCAATATTTCCATATTGCTCGTTTCGCCAAAGTAAAACCAAAAGCTTTCATCGCCTGGACTGTCTTTGTTTTACTCCTCCTTATCTTTGGTTGGTATCACCAAATTCCTGATATGTATGTACTCGCATTCATATATGCGTCATCACTTGCCGGCAACATCATCTTGACTCATCGTTGGTGGAAAGAGACGAAAGATAATAAAGATTCCACCGATCGCGAAATTGTCGCCTCAACTTGCGCAATGTATGGCTTCATCCTTTTCGCTTGCTGCGACACAAACGTCGCACTTTCATATCTCTCCGTAACTGGCGTTTTGCCGCTCTTTATCGCCCGCTACGCTAACTTTTTCGCTTGGCTTTTCTATTATCCAAGCCAAGTTTTAATCAGTAACTCATCTGTTATTACAGGAAAAACTAAGAAAAACAAGAAAAAAGTTTAAATTTTAAAATAATCTGTGATATACTAAAATTACTATGGAAGGTAATAAGAAGACAAAACCACGCGCTATTTTGGTATTCGGTGCTCCTTGTAGCGGCAAGACGACTTTCTGTGAGAAGTTTTCGCGTCGTTTCAAAGCTCCATATTACAACCTACAACAGTTGCGTGAAGAAGCAGATTTTACAGAAAAACAAATTCACGTCGTTCTCGAAGCAATTTCGAAAACCGGCCAAAATATTGTCATTGAGGGCGGTCTTGACACCGAGGCTGAACGCGATGGCGTCAGAAAACTCTTGAAGCTTTGCGGCTACAATCCAACTCTCATTTGGATTCAAACCGATATTAATACAATTAAAGCACGCCTCAAGATGAAAACTAAATCTGTTGCTCGTGCAAAAGAAGAGTATGACACAAAGATTCGCCAAATGGAAGCTCCAGCTGAAGCTGAAAAGCCAATCATCCTTTCTGGCAAACACACATTCGAGACTCAACTCTCACATGTCCTTGGTCAACTCCAATAATCAATGATTATAAAAGACGAAGAGTTCGGTGAAATCATCGTACGGAAAAACGCCTTGTCTTCTAGCGTTAAGTTTTCTGTTTCGATGAATGGGCGACTGCAAATGTCCGTCCCAAAATATACACCGAACTTTTTGATTAAAAAATATCTAAACGCTTCACGCGCTCAGATTAAAAAGAAATTAAACCTTAAAGACCCTTCAACCCAAAAATCTCGTGACGCGAAAAAGAAAATCTTAATGAAGAAGGCGAAAGAATATCTCCCATATCGCCTTGAATATTTCGCCAAGCTTTATGGTTATAAATACGACAACTTCCGTGTTTCTCACGCCTCAACACGCTGGGGCTCGTGCACTCGTCATGGCAAAAATGGCTCGACCACCATTTCTCTTAACATTGGTTTAATGAATGTACCAGAAATTCTTCGTGATTATGTAATCTTACACGAACTTGCGCATTTAAATCACATGGACCACTCACCAGAGTTTTGGAAAGAGGTAGAAAGCCACGATCCACACTATAAATATCACCGCAATAAGCTTAAAATGTTCTCGCCTGGTGTTTAATGTGTTATAATGGAAAAAACTAGAGGTATTTATTAAATGACAACTGAAAAAGACTATCTAAAATTACTTGACGTCTCAAAGGTGCATAACAGCGTTTTTGACGACCGCAAGTTCATGTATCTTTCTGATATTATCGATCCTATCTACCACGAATATGCAATTCGTCTTGAACGTTCTGGCCACACTCTCGACCTCGAAGTGCTTCGCCCACACCACCAAGTCGAGAACTATGCAAACGTCGCTAAAATCCTTTGTAGCTATTTCGACCTCGCTTGCAAGTCAAACGAGAAGGGAAATATCGTCATCTCAATGACCACCCAAAAGAATAAAGTGACCGACCTCTCACCGGTTGAATATTGCGTCACAGTCAAAGATACCTCTGTAATGATGAAACTTGAAGAACGCGAAAAATTCGCTATTATGGGCGCAAAAATCCGCTCTCGCCTCGGCTTCGGCACTGATCTTCGCATCCCAATTGTCGAGCCATACGATCGTATCTAAAAAGCGTTAGGTTTATTGACTTTTTTGACATTTTGTGCTATAATATAGTCATATAGCATATATTTTTGGGAGAAGGTATGAAATATAAGATGAAAATAGCTATCTTATCTTTTTTTACACTCTTTTTGTCGCTATTAAACCTCAAAAACGGATTAATATTTAATGTTACTGATAATACTGAGCGCGATGCGCTTTTCTCAAATTTTGAAGAGAAAACAGATAAGAAAGATAAGATGAAGGCCGATATTAAATCGGTCAATATTCCAAAAGCCAAAACGACGACCTCTTACGCCGTCTCTTCCGCTACCACAAAAAAGTCCTCTACTCCTAAAAATTACAATTACGCAAATATCAAATCAACGCGCATCAATTGTAATAGCAGTATGCCAACCACTTCTAATGACATCTTTTATTGTAATTACATGGGTAGCTCAGCCATCTTTGCTTATGGCCATAACAGTGCAAAAGTCTTCGCTTCTCTTGCCAACTTAAAGCAAAACGATACTTTCACCATTAAAATTGACGGCAAAGTCAAAAAATACCGCGTCATCAACAACTTCACATTGAAATTATCTACGCTCAATCCACCCAAAAATAGCTCAAAAAAGATTTTAAGTGCCGCATCAGCCCTCCGCACAAAACTCTATAGCTCAACATATGGCGGCAAATATGACATCACACTTCAAACTTGTGCCGGCAAGGGCGATACCTATCGTCGCTACATTCAAGCTGTTGCCGTCTAGTTCGGTTTTTCGTTCGGAAATTTAGACACATTTTTTCTTAAAATCAACCCCTAAAACCACTACCTTTTTCATTCCGCTCGTGTTATAATAAATTCAATATGAAAAGGGAAGGTGTGAAGTTTAAACTGCCACGCGCGAAATTCAGTATTTTCGCTGGATTGCTCTATTTTATCGCGATTGCTGGCTTTACCGCATATATTTTTATTCCAAAAGCCGCTGACGCATCAAGCGAAGAGCGCCTCTTTATCCCAGACATTGGCCTAATTGCTCGCGTAAAAGACATTGAACGCCAAGGCAACCAACTTATCGCTCCAGACACCATTGCTGGCGCCTATAAAGCCACCAATCATAAGACCGTCATCATTGGCCACTCCTCAACTATCTTCAAAGATCTCTCAAAACTCGATGGCGATGAATCTTTCACTTTCGACGGCAAATCTTATAGCATCAAAAGTCGCGAAATTATCGAAAAACGCTTCGTCAATATGGAAGAAATCGTCTCTGAAACAGAGAGAAACACAATCGTTTTAATGACTTGCTACGGAGAATCACTCGGCGGCCAAGATTATTCACACCGCCTCGTTATTACTGCAGAGGAGGTATAATCGGTGGGCTTTTGGAGTAATCTTTTCGGCGGCAAGCCAAAACTTGATCACGAACAACAGGTTATCTCCCCAAACGGGAGAGTTGTTGTTACCGTGAAATTAAAGCTCGGGCAATTCACTTATTCTGTCAAAAAAGATGGCAAAATCATCTTAAGGGAATCTGGTCTCGGCATTAATCTCCAAGGCGAAAAACCTCTTAAGCAAGGTTTAATGATTGTCCGCATCCAGAATAAAAAAGTCGACGAAACATGGACTTCAATTGTTGGTGAACAACGCGTCATCAGAAACAATTATTCCGAAGCTGCTTTCTACCTCTCAGAAACCGTCCAAAACGGCCGCCTTTTCACGGTTCGTTTTCGCGTTTTTGACGACGGCATTGCTTTCCGCTATGAAATTCCACCACAACCACGCTTCCAACGCTTGATTGTAAGCGACGAGCTTACTGAGTTTAATATCGACGCCAACTCCAATGCTTGGCGTATTCCGGCTTACCAACCAGACCGCTACGAATACAACTACGAAAAAGTCCCAGTTTATGCACTCGCAAGCTCCGTCCACACCCCACTCACTATCGAAACTCCACTTGGCCATACCATTTCGATTCACGAAGCCGCTCTCTATAACTATGGCTCAATGACCATCAAATTAAACTCAAACAACCGTCTTCAATCCGACATTACTCCGCTTTCTGATGGCATGCGCGCTTATATCGACCTTCCATTCAACACTCCTTGGCGTGTTGTAATGATTGCCGATTCACCAATTGAACTCATCACCAACCGCATCGTTTTAAACTTGAACGAACCACCAAAACAAGATTTCTCTTGGGTTCACCCATTAAAATTCATTGGTATCTGGTGGGCAATGTTCGTTGGCGAATGGACCTGGGCTCCAGGCGATCGCCACGGCGCTACAACTGAGCATGCCAAAGAATATATCGACGCCGCTAAACGCCTCAATATCGAAGGTCTCTTGATTGAGGGTTGGAATAACGGTTGGGAAGGCGATTGGCTCCAAAATGGTGCTACTACCGACTTTTTAAATCCAGTTTCCGATCTTAACCTCGACGAAGTTGCCGAATACGCAAAACAAAATGGCATCAAACTCATCGGTCACCACGAAACCGTCGGCTTCATCGACAACTACGAACGCCAAATGGAAGACGCTTATAAATTCTATGCTGATCGTGGAATTAATTACGTCAAACCTGGTTATGCCGGTTCGATGATGACTATTCAAGGACGCAAAGAGTTTCATCATTCCCAAGCAGGTGTCCGCCACTACCAAAAAGCGGTCGAACTTGCTGCAAAATATCATATCTGCCTCGATGTCCATGAACCAATTAAGGGCACCGGTATCGAACGTACCTGGCCAAACTTCCTAACTCGCGAAGGTGCACGTGGTCAAGAATATGAAGGCGGTGCATTATCTCCATCTCATGCTACAATTATTCCATTTACTCGTTTACTTGCTGGCGGCATGGATTATACCAGCGGTATCTTCGACGTCTCAAACGTCGCCAAACGCCTCGCTTCAACCCTTGCTCGTCAACTTGCTTACTACGTGACAATCTACTCCGGAATGCAAATGGCTGCCGATCGTCCACGTTTCTATGAGGAAGTCCAACCAGCTGCTTACGAATTTATCCGCAAAGTTCCAGTCAACTGGGAGAGAACTGTACCGCTTCTTGGTAAAATCGGCGAATATTATATCGTCGCGCGCCAAGACCGCAATACCCCAGATTGGTACATTGGTGGCGTCACAAACGAAGAAGCCCATCGCGTTCGCTTGAACCTCGATTTCCTCGACGATGACACAACTTACACCGCCGAAATTTATCGTGATTCCGACACCGCTCATTACCGCGACAACCAACTCGATATTACTATCGAAACCAGAAAAATTACCAAATCCGATAATCTTGATATCTGGATGGCACCAGGCGGTGGCTTCGCTGTTCGAATCTCAAAATCATAGTATAATAGAGAAAAAGGAGGAGAATGTATCAACAACCAGAAAGGGAGCATAACTATTCGCGCGAACGCATGCGTCGCGAGCTTTTACAAAAAAGTTATGAAGCTGAAAAGCGTAAGAAGGCTAAAAAACGCAAAAACCACATTGGAATCGTTATCACGATTCTAGTCGTTTTGGTTCTTATTGCTGGCGGCGTGCTCGTAAAACTCTGGCTCGACACTAATCCATTTAAAGTTCCAGGTGAAATCACCTATGATGAATCCCTAACCGAGGACGAGAAGAACACTCTCGCCGAACTCTTTAAAGATTACGTTGGCGAAGATGCACCAAAAATGCTCGATCACAACGTCACTTTCTCCGCTGAAACAACTTTTGAGAAAAAAGAAAAAGCTGATAATCTCCTCCTCATCAACCTCGAAGTCCCAACCGTCAGCTTCTATAGCGATCAATTAAACGTCATCACTTCCGAAGCAAATACCGACAAGGTTACTTGGGTGGCTTTTGAAAAACTCACCCCAGAAACCCGTGTCGTTTCAATTGAAAACAAATATTTCCTCGACACTATGAACGAAGGCGCAAGATATCGCTACTTAAAAATTGATAGCTCAGACATCGACGAAACAAAAGGGATGATTGAAGAAAAATTAAAAACCGACGGAAAAATATATCCTGACGACAATTCCGAACTCCTCTCCTTTGCGCAAACCGGTGTGACCGCACTTACTCGTGCAATGACTATCACTCTTAACGGTAAAGCCGGCGGACGTGGCTCCTATTTCGCTGACAATATCAAAGATTTCCTCTCTTCAAAAGATTTAACTCACATTTCAAACGAAGTCTCCTTTACTGATAATTGTAAAGGCGGCACCAACACCATGAGCTTATGCGCAGACTGGCGTAGCCTCGATTCAATCACTGCAATCGGCACCGACATCGTCGAACTTACCGGCAACCATAACAACAACTATGGCACCGATGCTAACGTCAAAACCATCAAAAAATACCAAGAACTTGGTATGAAAACCTTTGGCGGTGGTATAAATGAAGATGAAGCCGCAAAGCCGCTTCAAATCACCAACAAAAATCAACATATCACACTTCTCGGCTACAACGAATCAACCTCAACCAAAGGCAACGGCGAGCTCGCAAACGGCAATAAGCCGGGCGCTAACGGTTACACTGAAGCAAAAGCTAAAGCCGACATTGCAGCTGCAAAAGAACGTGGCGACCTCATCGTCGTCGATATTCAATTCGCTGAATGCTATAGCTATCCTGACGGCTACACTGAAATGCCAGCCTGCGATAAACCAATTGCCGGTCAACAAAAATTCTTCCGCCAATTCATCGATTGGGGCGCGGATATGGTCATTGGCACCCAAGCCCACCATCCACAAACCTTCGAATATTACAACGGCAAACCAATTTACTATGGCCTCGGCAACCTCTTCTTCGACCAAACCTACTGGCCTGGCACCCAACGTGGCTACATCTTAACTCATTATTTTTACAACAACAAACTTCTAAATACCCGCATTAGCCCAACTTGGTATGATTCAAAACATCAAGTTTACCTCACAAATGAATCAACTTCAGAAAGCTTTATTAAACGCCTCGTAAACGCCAGCCCTAAAGGAAACTAACATGGAATCAAGACAATATCAACAAAACATTAATCAGGAGTTTGAAGAACCTATGAAAACCCCAGGCAATCCAACCGGAAAAGAAAAGATTTTTGACGCTAAAAAAATTGTTACCAGCGTCATTATTTCAGTCATCGCCGTGGTTGCTGTAGCTGCCGGAATCGTATTCTTAATTCAATATTTTAATAAACCTAAAGACACGTCTGAGCCAACCGCTACTGTCACCGAAGAGCCAGAACCAGAACCAACCATTCCAGATAAAATTGATCTCCAACTTGCGCTTGACCAATGGGTTACAACGCAAACCGCTGCAAACTCCGGTATCGTCATTTACGATATCGACAATGATGCAGTCGTCGCTCGTCATAACGAAGACGTAAAATTCCGCATCGAATCAATTTACAAGATGTTTGTCGCTTATGAAGGTTACTATCGTATCGACCACGACGTCTGGAAGGGAACCGACCGAGCTCTCAACTGGAATAGCTACGATGGTACTCCATACACTTTTTCACTCTGTCTTGATCACATGATTCGTTATTCATACAGCTCATGTGCTGAGAATCTTTGGCAACGTATTGGCCATAAAAAACTCCAAGAAATCTACGATGACAAAGGTTTCAAAAACACTTCAATCGACGCCATCACCTCGACCGCATCTGATTTGACCAAACTCTATCAGCAATATTGGAACCACACCGATCTTTCCGAAAAATCTTGGAGTGCAATCAAAGATTCAATGTACAACCAATCTGCACCAAAGAGTGCAGGTCAACCATACACCAGTAACTGGCGCCAAGGTCTTCCTTCGGGCTTCGCAACCGCAAAAGTCTATGACAAAGTCGGCTGGCTCGGAGATGGCAATGGCAACTGGATTTACTATGCCGATGCTGCCTTCCTCGAATTCCCAGAAGTTAAATCAAACCACGAAGGCGAAAAGAAACTCGCTCGTCACTACATCATGATTGTTCTCACTAAGAATACACACTACAAAGAGCTTGTAAAACTCGGACGCAAAATCGAAGACGCTGTCAAAACTGCCGATAATTATTAAAAAATTTGGCAAGAAAATAGGCCTCGCATTAAACGAAGTGCGGGGCCTTTTAGTTGTTGGGGTGTAATGGGGTAGGTGGGCGTGGTTGTCCACGCGTTTTCGCTTTCATAAGCATCCTCCTTAATCATTCAGCTCAATTCCGTCAGTCTTTGATAAAACGACTTCGTCCTTGTCATAGAACTTCTCAGGATTCTTGGGAATCTCGACGATGATAGGTTCGGAAAGGAATAAGAACTCCGCAAGCGGAAGTTCAAGCCTTCTCTCAGCTGCCTTCTTCTTAAGCTTATACTCTTTGATTTCTTCTTTGCTCTTACCTTTTTTCTTCATACGTTTGATTTTTGCATCATACGCACGCACAAGATGCCTTGTCGTACGTTTCAAAGCCTCAACGTTACCGTCGATTGCTTGATATACGTAATCAGGCAAAGAGCCGTTGTCAATTGAGCGTATTGCGAAAGCTAAAGCTTCTGATTTACTATCCTTCTTGTTAGGCGAGAAACCGAAGTTCGTGAACTTATATTTCATTTCGTCACGATGACCTCTTTGACGTTTTCCAATCAGTACATACTCCTGGTAAACGTGTATCTCAACCGCCTCATCGCTCTTCAACGAATCGAGGCACTTATCAAGGATTTCAACCAAAGCGTTCGCAGTGGCAATGCCTCCTTCGAACTGCTTAACTTTCTTTTCATTTTTGACCGCTTCAACCTCTTCGGGCTTTATCGGCATTCTTAAGTATGATTCCATTGTCATACACCTCCAAGTTTCTAATGTGCTATGCGCCAGAAAATAAAAAATCTGGCAATTGTTCTCTTGTTACTATATTCGAAGCACCCCCTAAACAACCATCACTTTTCATTATAGCACAAAACGCATAAAAAGTCAACATAATCGCTTACGTTTTAAGAAAAAATCAAGTATGTGCTATAATCTAGATATGGAAACAGGGAATCGAAGACCGCTTGCCGAGCGCATGCGCCCCAAAACACTTTCGGAGGTCATTGGCCAAGATGAAATCATTGGTAATGGCAAAATTTTGACTGAAATTGTTAAAAAAGGTGAGCCGGTCAACCTGATTTTCTGGGGCCCTCCGGGTACTGGAAAAACCACTCTCGCTCGCATTCTTGCGAAAGAATATAAGGCTGATTTTGTCGAACTTTCCGCTGTTACAGCAGGAAAAAAAGATATTGAAGCCGTCGTTGAACGTGCCAAACAAAACTGGAATTTAAAGATTAAAACTGTCCTTTTTGTCGACGAAATACACCGTTTTAATAAGGCTCAACAGGATGCCTTTCTTCCTCACGTCGAATCCGGGCTTATTATTCTGATTGGCGCTACTACCGAAAACCCAAGCTTTGAAGTCATTTCCCCACTTCTCTCTCGCTCTCGCGTCGTCATCGTCAAACACTTATCAAAAGATGCCATTATCGAAGTGTTAAAGCGTGCAATCAAAGCTGAAAAAGCTGGAAAACGCGTCACCAAAAAGGCTATCGATTACCTTGCCGAACTTTCTGGCGGCGATGCTAGAAGTGCCCTTGGCGATCTCGAACTAGCACTTTCTCTTTCTGATAAAGTGGATGAAAACGTCGTCAAAGAAGCTGCCGGAAAAAAAGTCCCGGGATATGACAAACAAGGCGACAAACACTACGACAACATCTCCGCCTTCATAAAATCCATGCGAGGCTCTGATGTCGATGCAGCGCTCTATTACCTTGCACGCATGCTTGAAGCGGGCGAAGATCCAAAATTCATTGCTCGCCGCATGGTGATTTTTGCTTCCGAAGATATTGGGCTTGCTGGAAATGGCGGATTGAATCTCGCCGTCTCCGCTTTTGAAGCCGTTGAACGCGTCGGCATGCCAGAATGTCAAATTGTTTTAGCTCATGTCGTTTGCGCGCTCGCTCTCTCAAAAAAGAGCCGCGATTCCTACGATGCCTTCCTCCGTGCCAAAGACGCCGCTCATAAATCAATGAATCTCCCAGTTCCAATCGAAATTCGCAACGCTCCAACCAAACTCATGGAAGACCTCGGCTTCGGTAAAGGATATAAATGGGAGGCTGGCTACCATCAACCAACCTCCTATCTTCCAAAAGAACTTGGAAAAGTTAAATTTTATAAGAAAACTTCCGATTAATTACTCAAACAATAGTATTTATTTGTCATATTTGAATATGGTTTTTTGATTGAGATAACTGCAACACTTCTTTGGCTTTCACTCATTTCAACTTCGCCAGTTTTTGAGCAAGTCGCCTTCGTAGCGATATAAATCGCATACTTATTTTGTGCCCAACTTAAGTCAGCTAACTTTGGACAAGTTCCTTCAAAGTAGTTACAAACTTTAATAGTATAAGTTTCAGAAAATTTTTCTCCACCATCAACTGTAGCATTGTAATCAAGGTAATTTTCAATAAAATATTGCCAAGATTTCACGTTTTTCGCGTCGCTTTCATTATTGACGATTTCAATCGTTGGGATTGCACCACGGTTATTGGATTGATAATTATTAAGCGAAGTTATCACAAAACTCAAATCACTCGAAATCTCAGTATTGATTGATTGAGCTGCAATGTCATTTTCGTTTTGCTCCGGCTCGTCTTCATCATTATCAACAATGGCAGCAGTTGTAGTCGTTGTTGTAGTAGAAGTTGGGGTTTTAGTATCGTTATTTGCTAAAAGAAAAAATGCACCGATAATAATCGCAACCACCACAAGTACAGCAACTAAAATTAACATCGTTTTATTATTCTTTTTTGGTACTTCTGTTGGAGCCGTTGGTCCTGGAGTTGGAACTACTGGTTGCCCGGTCGGAACTGGAGCTGGCTCTTCCCACGGCCGTGGAGCTGAATTATTTTCATCCATTAAAAATTATTCTCCTTATGTTTATCCCATTATACCTTATTTTTCGATAAAGATATATAATAGATATAAAGATTGGAGAAAAATATGTCAGAAATCAAATGTCCAAATTGTGGCAAAACTTTCAAAATCGACGAAAATTCATACGCCGAGATCGTTAAACAAGTCCGCGACAATGAATTTAATGCCGATATCGAAGCAAAAATCCATGACGCAACCGAAATTATACGCACTAAGTCAAACGAAGAAAAACTAAAACTAGAGAATGCAAAAGATGCCGAGATTGCTGACTTAAAAGCCAAAATTCAGAACTTCGAGAGCGAAAAGAAACTTGCTGTCACCGAAGCAGTCTCAAAAATTGAAAAAGAACGCGACGAGCTTTCAAGGAATCTCCAAGTAAAAGAAGCTGAAGCAAAATCAAACGCTATTGCCGTTAAAGACAAATACGAATCGGCATTAAAGCTTAAGGATGAGCAAATTGAACAGCTTAAAGACTTTAAAGCTAAACAATCTACCAAGATGGTTGGCGAAAGCCTTGAACAATATTGCCATGACGAGTTCGATAAAATTCGCATGACAGCCTTTCCGAATGCTTATTTCGAAAAAGACAATGATGCAAAAACCGGTTCTAAAGGCGACTTCGTTTTTAGAGAAACGGATGAAAATGGCGTTGAAATTGTCTCTATTATGTTTGAGATGAAAAACGAGATGGAGACAACCGCCACTAAGCATAAAAACGAAGACTTTTTCAAAGAGCTTGATAAAGATCGCAATGAGAAAAAATGTGAATATGCAGTTTTAGTCTCAACGCTCGAAGCCGACTCGGATTATTACAACACCGGCATCGTCGACGTATCATATCGTTATCCAAAAATGTATGTGATTCGCCCACAATTTTTCATTCCAATCATCACTCTTCTTCGAAATGCTGCATTAAAGTCGCTCGAAACAAAGCGTGAACTTGCACTTGCTCGCGAGCAAAATATCGACATCACAAATTTCGAAGAGAATATCGAAGCCTTTAAACAAGGATTCGCCAGAAACTACGAGCTCGCATCGAAAAAATTCCGCACCGCAATTGAAGAAATTGATAAAACCATTGATCATCTTCAAAAAACCAAAGAGGCTCTTATTCGTTCGGAGGACAACTTGCGTCTTGCCAACGACAAAGCTGACGGCCTTTCAGTAAAACGTCTCACTCGTGGCAATCCAACTATGCAAAAGAAATTTGAAGACCTAAAGAAATAGTGTTATAATTAGAATTATTGAAAAAAGAAAAAGGAGTTTTAATGGCAGATTTCAATAAAATTCTCGACGCCGGAGACTACAAAAATGGCGAAATTAACGTTGTAATCGAAATCCCAACTGGCTCAAACCACAAAATCGAATGGGACAGAAAAAATGCTTGCTTCATGCTCGACCGCGTCGAACCAATCGCATTCGCAAAACCATGTAATTATGGCTTCATCCCACAAACTCTCGATGAAGATGGTGACGAACTTGACGTCCTCATGATTACTGACCAACCACTTACTACTGGCATCTACACCACCGCACGTGTTCTCGGTGTCATGAAATTCGTTGACGATGGCGAAGTCGATGATAAGATTATCGCAGTTCCTGCAGACGACCGCAACAATGGTGACATGTACAAAACTATCGAAGATCTTCCAAAGCGCCTCATCGAACAAATCGAATTCCACTTCAACCACTACAAAGACCTCAAAAAACCTGGTACAACCACCGTTAAGGCTTTTGAGGGAATTGATGAAGCTAAGAAAGTTATCGAAGCTGCAATCAAACGCTGGAACGACCAATAGAAGATATAAAATAAGCCCTTCGGGGCTTATTTTTTATGAAAAAATGATATAATAAACATAACTATTATGGATGAAACTGAGCTAAAAATCGAGCACGAAGCACCGAAGCTAAAACTGGATGAAAAGACGCCAGAACCGGTTGCGCCCGTCGAAGAACCAGCAGAAGTTCCGGCACCTGAACCGCTCATTCCAGAACCAACACTTACCGTTGAAGCACCAAAAACCGAAGAACCAAAAGTCGAAGAAATAGTTGAAGAAAAAACGGAAGAGAAGAAACCGGAAAAAGAGAAGAAAAAGCTTTCAAAAAAGACTATAATTTTAGCTAGTGTAATTTCCGGAGTCGTCTTAATTGCCGGCATCATCACTTTCTTGTTCATTTCCTCAAACAAACCCGCCCCAACTACCACTACTACAACTGGAACAACTGAAACTACTACCACTACAACGACCACCACATCACCAGAGCCATCTCAGACTGAAGCTGAAGATGCAGCGATTACTAATGATATGAATAATTTAGTTGTTGCGCTCACCCAGTTCCAAACCAACAATGAGGGCAAAGTTCCAGCTAACTGGGATTCCTTCTTTGAAAAATATGCCCCAGAAATCAACAAAAAATACAAACACGATAAAGAGCCTTGTGACTTCATGAACTTTGGCTGTAAAAATATCGCTGATTTGACTTGGGATGAAGATAAATATTATATTCACATCGCTTATAATTCCGCCTGCAAGAAAAATCATCTCATGCGCCAAGAATCCGGCATTCGTCGCATCACGTTCTACACCGCACTTCAAGAAAGGCACAACAATCTTCCAGCTTACACTTGCGCTAGTAATGAAGCTTGGTATGACTAAAACTCGCAAAAATAACCCGCTTGTGTTAAAATAGAATTATGGATAAAGAAATGCCGGAAATCGTTCCGAAAAATCTTGATGGTAGCGAGATGGTTGTTAACACCGTCCCAAAAGCTAATGCTGAAGATGTGAAGAAAGCTGCCGAAGAAGAAAAGGAAAGAAAACAAAATTATTACGTCGATCCGCTCGAGCAAGAAGCTTTGATGAAGGAAAAGCTCGATAAAATCGAAGCTGAAAAGGCCGAGAAAAAAGCCAATGAAGATAGCGAAGAACACGAAACGACCATCGACGAAACAATCCGTCCGGACATGAATGTTTCTGGATATTTTAGTACCGGCAAAACTGCAACTAAGACAGGAATTATGCAACGCTCGGCTTCGGCAGACACCTTAACCGTTTGTATGGTTCTTGGTGTTATCAGCGCAATCTATTCTGCACTCTACGCCGCGCTTCTTATTTCGGCTGAATTTAACGTAAACTGGTTCCTCGGCTGGATTTTTGCCGTTGCCGTCATTGCTTCAATCTTTGTAACTTTCAACAGTGTCCGTTCGCTCAAAGTAAAGAACAATTCGCTTAAGCAAAAAGCCTTGATTGGCATCGTTGGTGCAGGCATTACAGTAATTCCACTAATTGCCTGGATAGTCCACTGGCTCACCTCTGTTGTTTAAAATAAAACCGCTTGCAAGGGGCGGTTTTTTCATGTTAAAATATATATTATATAAGGTCATATAAAGGGAGAAAAATGAAACATTTTTCATTTAAGAAAACTGTAGCCCCATCGATAGCTGCTATTGCAGTGACTGCGGGGATTTTTTGTCCGTTAACATCGGTTCACGCCAATGGTTTTGACGGCAAAGCATATCTCATCTGGGATTGTGGAGAAGCAACTCCATGTTATCACCTCTTTGAAGATATCAATACTGATAATACATACACTATCTATAACGATACCGACATTGAAGCTGACAACCACGTTGGAAAAACCTTCAGCGCCGTCCAGGTTGATGTCGACAATACTACTTTTGCCTTAAAAACTGCATACGACGAATATAAAGCTGCAAATCCAACCCACACCATGCATGATGTGATGGAATATGAAGACGCAAGTCACAACCGTCTTGCCTTAAATCCAATGAATGCCCCACGCGAAGCAAACGCCTACACCCACTTTGGCGACTGGAACTTCAAGGTTTTAGTTAAGAGCGCTGACTATGTCGGTGCATCAATCAAAAATGCCACCGATGGCTACGAGCCAGATTTTGGCGCTGCTTTAAATGCTGTCGTTTATCACGACATCTCCGGTACCACCAAAGCAAATCCAACAACTCTATATGTCATTCCTCAACAAACCGAAATTATTCTTTCGGGCGAAAACGGCGCATTCGATAGCGTTGTTGCACTAGATGTCGAGAACAACAATGCAATCAGTATCGCATCGGTCTCCGGTGGCCATAAAATCACTTTCAATTCAGCTTATTATGACCGCGTAATTTTCAAAGTCACAAAAGGAACAAAGACCTATTACGTCCGTATTTTCCGCACTGCGGTTCAAGAACCATTCCCAGCAATCGAGACCAACCAAAAAGTCATAACCGCTCTCATCTACTTCGATGAAAACAAAACTTGTGCTGACTATGAAGTTAGCGCCAAGCTCGATTATAAGAATGGCACTCAAAAAACCGTAAAGATGGCTGCAGCAACTAGCTTCACGGATCCATTTGATGAAAATATCGTCATACCTGGCTGTTACGAACCAGGTGGTCAGGGCCTCAGAAAAGGTCATTATACCTACACTGCAGATACAAACCTCTCAAACCTTAATGGTATCTATTTCACCGTCTCAAAAGCCGGCTCAACCACAACGAATTATGCCGGAACCTTGAGTGGTTCGAAGAAAGGTATCTACCTTGATCTCAGCGTTGGTACTAAATATTCACGTAAAATTAACCCGGATAAGAATTAAGGAAGGAGCAAGTTATGAAAATTAAATCAATCGCTTTAGCAACCACACTTGCACTTTCCGCGGTTCTTCCTGTCGGAAATACAATGGCAGCCGGTGGAACTGTCACACCAGACGTTGCATACGTCGACGGCACCACACTTCACGTTGAAGGTCACGCTTCCTCTGGCACTCTCGCCGCTTCAGTCGAAGTTTATCTTGGCGAAGCACTCATTGCCGGACCAGAAAACACTAGCGTCAATAGTAGCCTCGTTTTCTCTTATGATATGACCGGTAGCTTTGATGCGTCCAAAACTTATAAAGTTTGTACAGCAGATTTTGATGGTGGCGCTAAAACCTGCGAAGAAACCAAGAAGCTCATCAAAACCGTCGAGGTAACAGTTAAACCACCAAAAATCGGTGAAACAGTTACAGTTGTGAACCACACACCAGACAAAAAACCATCCGCCACATCTTCAGCCGACACCCATGTCGTCGATATGACATACTGGGATAAAGATGGCACTGATTCAGAATTATTTGCAGGCACGTTCCAAGCAAATACTGATTATTTTGCCGTTATAAACGTATCTGCAAAAGACGGCTATGTTTTCAAGACTAATCCGACTATCAAGATTAAAGGTGGCGGAGTTCTTACACTCTCAGAGTTGGGCCCGGACAATGACAGCGTAGCATTAATCGTCAAAATTAAAGCTAATGAAACTGGCGAAGTTGCAGCTTCGACAACAACCGTCGCAGCTGGTGATACTGGTTCAGCTCCAAGCGCAACCGAAGATACTTCCGGTATCGCAAAGAAGAATATCTCTCTCGGCGTTAGCGCAGCTGTCTCCGCTACAATTCTTTACGGCGCACATCTCATCATTAAGAGAAAAGCAACTCGTAAATAATTCGAGAAATAAAAAATGCCCAGGCTATGCCTGGGCTTTCTTGTTTTTGAGGATTGTAAGACGAACGATTTCGTCGAGCAACAGTTGACGTCTATATCGCCTTTCGGCTTCAGACATTTTTTGCGGCTCAGCCGCACTTTTCGAGAACTTCGAGTCTTTCTTCGATTTTTGCAATTGCTTTCTCATATAGTGCCCCCTCCGGAAGCGTGCGATGTTTTCTTGAATTCGTAAAAAGAAAGCGTTCTAGCCAACTTCTGCGTTGCTTCTTTTTAAATTCAATCAGTTTACAGGTTTCTTCCGCTATCAAACGATGCCTAAGTTCGTGTAGAACAATTTTGTCGGCTTCATTATCAACGGCATAACAAAACATTTCCTCATCATTATGTTGATGAGACTTGTCGGGATAAGTATTTCGTGCTATCCCAACATACGCATGAAAGATAGATTGTTGCATAAATCCTCCTTATAAATGTGCAATTTACTCTGTGGAACCTACCAACAAAGCATGAGGGAATTATACCACAAAAAGCCGTATTTTTCAATACGGCTTGTGTTTTTTACCCCTAGAACAAGTAGTTCAAATAGTCGCGAAGCATTCTTGAGCCAGAAATCACCGGAACGTAATTTTTAAGCTCGGTCTTGATGATTGTTTCAAGATCAAAGTCACTATGCCAAGCTTTTGCGGCTTCTTCAATTCTTTGATAAAGGCTTTCAACTTCTTCCGCTTCATTGCGTCCCGAAACACAGAGATATGAATCGCTTGGACAATCCGCCACGCCACCATCATGAGTTGAAACGAGAATACCAAGGTTGATAATATCTTTCATCCAGCTCGTGCCACAAGCTTCAAGTCCAACAATTGGCGTATTGATTGAAACATTCGCGCCAACCGAAAGCGCACGACCAAGTTCCTCGTCATAATCCGGAAGATAATGTACACGTTTTTTAAGAATCGGATTTTTATCAACCACTTCAAGCAAGTTCTTGAGTTTCTCGGCCATCGTATAATCACCTTCATGCACACGACCGGCCAAGAAATAATGAATATTGTATTTCTCAAGAAGTTCTGCGAGTCTATCCGGATTTGTGAATGGAAGCCATGGCCTCTTATAATCAACGAAGCGGCGCTTAAAGTCAAAGACGAGCGCGTCACCCTCAACTACTAGGTTATTACCATATTGATCAACACGATGCGACAAAACGCGATTAAGTTCTGCACGTCCAGCATCCTTAAGTTCGCGAATATCTTTTGCTTCGATTTTTTCGACAGCATCGAGGTATTTTTCAGCTGGGAGGTCAAATTTATCAAGAATATCTTTCTTCTTCAAATATTCAACGATTTCCGGAAGCGTCCAAGTTGGGATATCAATACCATTCGTCACTGCTTTAAATTTCACTTTTTCGCCGGCGAGGTCGTGATAATTTGCCACACGAGCGTGAAGTTTCGAGACACCAGAGCGAAGTTCGGCAATCTCAATTGTTACAGTTGAAAGACGAATGCGTCCGTTGTCAAACTTATCAGAAAGCCATTTTCTGACAGCCTTCGAGCGAAGGTTAGGGAAGACATAACGTTCAAATTGGTCATAAGAGAAATCTGCTTCGGCCGCCTGAACGAGCGTATGGTTTGTGTAAAGCGTATGTTTTCTTGTATAAACAATCGCTTCATAGACGTCCATACCGTTTGAAGCGAGTTCATCAAGGCGAGCGAGCGCTGCGAAGAAGGTTGCAACTTCATTAAGCTGCATAATTGCCGGCTTAAGACCGACCAATTTCAAAGCTTGATAACCACCGAAACCGAGCGAGACTTCCTGATAAAGACGGTGGTCACCACCAGATTCACCCGAATAAAGTTCACCAAAGTTTGGTTCGGTAATACAAAGAATGCGAGTCGAACCGAGCTGTTTTTCGACTACGTCGAGTGTGCAAATTTGGCCACAAGCCTTAATATTTACGGTGTCGATAAAGTTGAATCCGTATTGGGCATAAGATACGTTTTCGTGATAAGCACCATTTTCAAAGTTTGTATATGTTTGATGTGGCTCCGATGGGTAAAATGGAGTGATTAAACAAAATGGAACTTGTTGACGTTCCGCTACGCGACGCGTGTCCGCTGCGAGAACCCCAAGTCCGCCGCCGCCACGAATGCCGTTTGCCTTATCATAAAGCTCAATCGTCCAATATGTGTATGGACGCTCCGGAGAAAGACTCTGGCTTAAATGTTTACGGTCGATTGCCTCATAAAATTCTTCAACATCTTCGATGTTGTCGAGGCGATGAAATAATTTAGAAGATTTGCCCATCATACTAAGCATAAGTATAACAAAAAAGGCTGCCTATGGCAAGGCAGCCTCTAAAAGTAGTAGCACTAATTTCGACTTTCGCTATTATGTTCTTCGTGATAGAGATCTTTTTCGCGATACATTTCAAGTTCCGCATCTTTTATCAGACCTTCAAGATCGATATTACGTACCTCTTTTCGCTTCGAACCAACAGCAATGTGGTAGCCCTTTTCTTCGCAAACTCGTTTCAACTCTGTAGTTTTCTGGGTCACTTCCCAGTCACTTACATCTAATGCAAAGGTAATGAATTCATCGCCACCAATACGATAAGAATATTTGTCTCCGAAAAACTTTTTAATTTGCCTTGCGACATATTTCAGCATTTCGTCGCCATAATCATGACCTTTCGTATTATTCAAAACATGTAAGTCATTTACATCGATATAGATACAAGCCAGAGTATATCTCGCTTCATGGGGAATCGAGATACGCTCCAGTTCGTAAGTGTTGCGATTATTCATCTGGGTCATCTGGTCAAAGCGGCTGATTTCGTGCAGCATCTGCTCAACCACATAACCCCGAACCTTTATATGACTGACTATGATGCCACTTATAGTACCAAGGATGCTAAAGGTAATAACATTAACAACGTCGGTTGGAATAAGGTCCATAGATTTGTTTCGATAACACAAAACAATAAAGATTATAGCGTAAAACAAATTCATGATAATCGAATGAGCCGGTCGATTTATAAATAACATCGGCATAAACACCAACATCACCATAAAAGTTACCGACGCATGATTAGGACTCACTACTGTCCCGATTAATATTCCGTAAATGTAGAATATTGCGATTGCTAAATGAACTAGCATTGCTACCAGCTTCGCATAGCGTTTCGCAATAAATTTAGAAGTTACGAACAAAATGACCGAAAATATTAATCCAAGTTCATAAATCGGCCGATTATGCCGCATCACTTCAATGAAAAAGGTTAAAACATAAAAGATTGCCAAAAGAATCGACGCAATTCCAGAGAAAACTGTAATTACGGTACGATTCACATTCGCAACCTTTGTTTTCACCAAATCATAGTTCAAGCGATCCACTCCAGCAAATAACAGAATATTTCGTATTTTCTCGAGCATATTTATCGCCCCCTTTCCGAAAAAATACATGTGCAGTTTCAGTGTGCTACTTTTTTAATGTGCAAAAGACCGTATAGGTCTATCACTATATTATACCACAAAACCAAGAAAAAAACAAGCCTTTTAAGCTTGTCAACAGAGGTCATGGCTGGGGATGAGGGACTCGAACCCCCGAATGGTGGGACCAGAACCCACTGCCTTACCACTTGGCGAATCCCCAACGGTTTTCGGTACTAAATAATCATACCACAACAGGGCAAAAACGTCAATTTTCATGTGGTATAATATGCTTATGGAATTAAAATCTCTCGGTAAGTTTTTCAGAATTTGGTATCCATCAATTTTGATGATGATTTTGATTTTCATCATGAGTTCATTCGCTGCCGCCGATTCTGATCGCCAATCTGGACTTATCGTAAATGCCCTTACTTTCGCTTTTCCAGAATTAAAAGACATCGGTTTTCTCGTCAATATTGTCCGAAAAACCGCACATTTCATCGAATACGCTATCTTTGGCTTCTTCACCGCCAGGGCCTTCAAGCTCAGCAATTCCTCTCCGTTTTTCGCTATCATTTTCTGCGGCATTTACGCTGCAACTGACGAATATCACCAGACCTTCACCCCCGGAAGAAGTGGGGAAGTCGGCGACGTTTTTCTTGATACTGCCGGTGCAACTTTTGGCGCTTTTATCTATTGGTTTTTCACTCGTAAAAAACACTAAATTATTGACTTTGCCCCTGTTATATGCCATAATACCGGCATAGTAGGTCATTTACTACTCGTAACTGTAGTTGCTTTTCATCTTTTCGCAAATAGGAGGAAAACACAGATGAAAGTCACAATCAAATTAACAGGAGACCAATTCAAAGATTTAGTCCAAAAGCTGGCATTGCCTCATGAAATCGAGGTAAACATCGACATAGAAGAACCCGCGACCGAAACGATAGTTCCAGAAAATATCGAATGGCCCGATGTAAAAGACTCAGAACCAGCAAAAGCTTTAATTGAGCACTTAACCAAGCCCCGCGAAGATGGCAAAATCGAGCCATCCGAGTTGCCACAGCTCTCATATCAGAGAGTATTAAGGCTTTCTCGCACCGATTACCAGAAGAAACGTCATGGTCTGTATCTTCGCAAAATTGATTCAAAGATGCATTCAAAAGTCGAGGAAGTCGAGAGAACACTTGGGGTAAAATTTAAAGTTCATGACAAGCCAACTGATGCTTTTATCGAGCTTTTCAAGGAAGTAGTGCCAAAGAACTACGACAAAGTAAAAGTGTCAGGCGAAATTCACGCGATGAAAACGATGATGAAACCAAAAAAGGGCATCGCCAACATCGACAAAGAATATAAACCACACCACCTTACCTATTTACTCTATACTCATGGAATATACACCTTGGCGGATTTAAAGACACTTGAATACGACGAAATAAAGGACAACTCGCTTCTCGAAAAAATGTATGAAATGGTCTGGTCTAACTGTTAAAGCACATTAATCGCGCCCACTTATACTGGGCGCTTTTTCTATTCAGTTAAAATACAGCGCATTGCCATACCATAGTTTTCGAAATACCCTTTATCAAGAGTCTTTTTCGTATTTCAAACAATCATCACATATGATTTATTTGTTGCTTTCGAAGGCGTCTTAGACCACAAATAAGTCGCTGTGCCGTATTCAGCAATACCATGCAAAGTACGATTATCATACCAACCAGAGAAAGTAAGAGAAGCACCAACTTGCAAATCCGCAACAGTACTAAACTGGTTTGCGAGTTTCTTAAAATCGCTCGTATTGTTATTGTTGCCACCCGTTGGCATTGACCATCCGGAAGGACAAATGTCATAAGTCGGAGTCTCGGCCGATTCCTCGGAACAAACCGTTCCTGCCGAAGCGGCACAGAAGTTATAGAGCACACCAGCCTTACCCGAGCTATTTCCAAACGATGTTGTACTATCATGTGCATACATAGTATTAATTTGTGGCTCTGTATAACTATCAACCACGGTCGAAGTCGTCACGACGTCAAGGACCGTACCCGTCGCAATATTAGTATTAGATGAATTAATCTCCCTAATCATTTCATGATTACCAAGCCTCAAATCATCAATCATCCAACATTTTCCATCCGCAAGTCTTTGGATGTAATATGCCTCACCATCACGAAGATCATAAACAAGTTTTGGTGTTGTAGTACAAGAAGCCGGATTCAAGTTTTGCATATGCAAGTGCTCGTCTTCGCCCGTATTAGTACCAAGCGCCAAAGTTACGTCGCCAGAAATAGTGAGAGTTGTGTTTTCCTCATATTCATCGCCAAGTTCAGCATTTGCGAATGCACCCCAGTGAATAAACACATATCCAGAATTGAGCCAGAACGAGATATCGTATTGTTTTCCAATCGCAAGCGGCACTACCTCCTCGTCAAAGAACACCGCTTGTCCACCATAAACACCGTTATCAAAACTAATACGACTGACCGCATCTTGGTCGAACAGCACCGTCACATCGGCATAGTGAACTTCTTCCCATTGCGCATAAAGCGTAATTGTTTGGTTCCTCTCAGCTAGATTAAAGACTTTCTGACCATCTTCATAGCTAGTACCACTACCGTCGGCCTTTGTATTCCAGCCACTAAAACGATACCATAAATGGTTCGCATAAGTATGCGAAAATTCGTTTTGTTTTAGTGCTACATTAGCATCGCGCGTCACCGCCTGATCTTCCATCGTTCCATCGATTTGCGCGTCATTGTTTTTCTCAAAATGGACCGTATAATAATCTTTTCGCATACAACGCACTGACTGACCACGACTCTTTAGGGAGCCATTCGAATTCATATTCACTTTATTTGACAAAAGCCAAAGGTTTGCCGTTCTCTGATTATTTGTCGGATTCGAAGAGTGATAGTTACCAGAAGTTCCTACATCCGTAATTGCACCGCCATTATATTGACCACTCAGCGTAAAATTGAGCGGATATTTACGCCAACGATTTGAAGCAATTTCCGTAGAAGTATTTATACCCGTACCACCAATTGCAACATCAAGAGTCGCTAAATCACCGGCACTACCAACACCAGTTGGCAAACGCCATCCAATCGGACAAACATCACCAGCGACCGTAACATTCGTACTTTTTGTACTATAAAGACCATGCCCAGCCGTCGCCGTATACCAGTTATAATAATTTCCGTTCATATCAGTCTCATCAGTATTGAAAAGCACCTGATTGAAACAGTTCGAATTTTCCGCCGTACAAAATTGACTCGACGAAACCGGATGAGCATTAACCGCAGTCACAAACTCGGGAGTTGGGTTGTTTGTGTTTTGCGTGCTAATTGTCACATCCGGATTCGAAAAGTCTAGCTTTAAATTTTCCGTCATCCAACATGCACCATCGACCTGCTTAGCAATCGTATAGACGTTTCCGTCACGATTGTCCGTCAGTGCAATTACATCTCCAACATTCATCGCATCACATCCATTAAAATTTTGCATCGTACCAGATGAAGGTATCCATTTAGCGAATAGGATTAACCCGGAATTAGAGACATTTCCAACCGAAATTGTCTCATTTGGCCCATAGTTCGTTCCATGCCCATCTATGCGTGTATTCCACCCCGCAAAACCATAGCCGGGCCTACTATAATCTGGCGTCGACAATATCACATTAGCGTTGTTTGTAACAGATTGTTCTTCGAGAGTTCCGCTCGTTGCACCGTTTTTCACATAACAAATTTTTCTAGCCTCACAAGTAATTGGGTCATTTGCGATTGCCGTTAATAGAAACGTATTATCATACACACCAGGTGAAGTTGATTCGTCAACTTTCGCACCAAATTTAATTGTATGCGTTTGTGGTTCATTCGGAGTAGACGGACCAGTATCGGCCACCAAATCACCTTCACCACCAACCGACGGAACTGGCATAAAGTTTATCCCATCGAGACTATAACCATATTCATTATTAATCTGGGTACCATTAACCATCCTCGTACCTGCTGGAAGCGTAATAGTTGGGATATGCTTATTTTCATCTTCTTCGTTTATTAAATCCGTCGTATTGGACGTCGTAGTAAGCGTCACGGAATATCCATAATAATTATCCGTCGTAACTTGATATGGTAGATCAATCGTTTCGAAAGAACCAGGCTCAATCTCCCATTCAAGCAACGGCGCCGTTGCTATTGAAATCGACGTTGAATCTTCTGCAAATGCGTTATCAGAATGAGTTAGGACAACAGAAAAAATCACGAATACCACAACAAGCACTTCATGCAATAATATCATATGCCTCTTGAAGATATTCATTGTTGTGACCTAACTCCCTTATGTTTATTTTAAACCAATCTTTTTCGAAAATTTTAATTTTAAACGCACACTTGACGACTTTACCAGAAAGTGCTAAACTTGACATAAGGTCGCATAAGACCATTTTTTATTGGAAGGAGTATATGGCTAATATCACTAGAATCAAAGCTGGCGATCATAAGTCAGATGACGATAAAAAAGCTCCAAAAACCGTAAAAGTGGAGAAAAAAGTCGTCAAAAAAGACAAAAAAGCTAAAAAAGAAAAGAAGCCGATGAATAAATTCACCAAAGTTATCACGGCTCCATTCTGCTATGTCCACGATTCCTGGCTTGAAATTCGCCAAGTTCGTTGGCCAAATCGCAAAGCGACTTGGAAACTAGTTGGCGCAATTTTCATTTATGCAGCCTTCTTCATCGTTCTTACGATGCTCCTCGACGCATTATTCAACTTTATCTTTAGTAAAATTATTGGTTAGAAAGGAAAAATATGGCAGTTAACCGTTATGATGGTAGCCGCGCTTGGTACACAATCTCTACCTACTCTGGCTACGAAGACAAGGTCGCAGAATCAATTAATGATCGTCTCGACAAGCCTGAATTCAAAGGCAAAATCTTTGGCGCAATTGTCCCAAAAGAAAAATCAATCGAAATTAAAAACGGCAAACGCAAAGTCGTTGACCGCAAAATCTTCCAAGGCTACGTTCTCGTTGAGATGTGTCTCTCTGTTGAAACTTGGTACATCATTCGTAACACCCCGGGTGTAACCGGATTCGTCGGAACCGGCACCCAGCCAACTCCAGTCTCAGAGAAGGAAATCGCAAAAATCAAACGTCGTATGGGCGTTGAAGATCCTAAATTCACCATCAACTATCAACTCAACGAAGTTGTTTCAATCACCGATGGTCCATTCAAAGGCTTTGAAGGCACAATTTCTGAAATTGATTCAGTCAAAGGTAAACTCAAAGTTCTCGTCTCAATGTTCGGACGTGAGACACCAGTCGAACTTGACGCTCTCCAAGTTAAGAAAATCGATTAACAAAAAGAAAATCCCGAGGTCGTCCTCGGGATTTTTTGTGCTTAGTTTAACGATTCTTTTCGAATTCCTCAATCCATTTTTCAACTTCAGTCTTAGCTGCACTGTATATCTCTTCGGAATATCGGATATCCCCAGCATAACGCCGGATAGATGATCTGGTGATAAAAACTGCTGAGAGAATCGCAAATACCGTGAAGATAAACGCTAGGAGTACATCCTGATCGCCGATATAGGTTTCTAAAACCAGAGTCACCAATGCGCTCAAAATCACTCCGAGTACGATACCATATACCAGTGAGATTTTATTCTTCATCGAAGTATCTCGCCGTGCCGCTTTTACATTTTTCAGCTCCTTGTCGAAAATCCGCTCCATCCACTTCGCCTCTTCATAGGTTATTCCATATAAAACACCATGCTTAAGCTCTGTCTCAGGATCATAATCACCGTAATTTGATTCAATCTCCTCCCTTCGAATATCAAGATACGCCACTAGAATCGGATTTCTCATCGTTACTAAGCCTCCTCAAAAAGTGCATTTTTCTTAGTTTATCACCAAGAAATCGAAAAATATTATAACATATCTTTTCATTTTTTTCAAACTGTGGTATAATAACTTTGTTACGCACGATTAATTAATCGTATTGGGAAAGCTTCAATCCCAGAAAAGGATAATAATTATTATGGCACAAGGAAAAAAGGTTATTGGTAACCTCAAACTCCGTATCCCTGGTGGCAAGGCCACCGCAGGTCCTCCAGTAGGTTCAACCCTCGGTCAATGGGGACTTAACATGATGGATTTCATCAATCCATTCAACGAAAAAACAAAAGAATTCAACGGAAAGAACGTCATCGTTCACATCAAAGTTTACGAAGATCGTACTTTCGACTGGGTCTGTCTCGGTCAACCTGTCGACGATTTAATCCGTGAAGAGATTAAACTCGCTAAAGGTTCAGGCAAACCAAACACCGAAAAAGTCGGCAAAATCACTCGCGCACAGCTCGAGAAAATTGCCGAAATCAAGAAAGACCAACTCAACGCTGTCGATCTTGAAGGTGCAGTCAAGGTCGTCGCTGGTACTGCTCGCTCAATGGGCGTCGAAGTCGAAGGCTAATCGAAACTTTAGAGAACCCCTTTTGACAAGGGGTTCTTTTTGTGATATAATTTTAAACAGCACACGGGGGTTGCACATTAAGTTTTTGTTGGAGGTGGTTTCATGAACGTGAGTTTTCTTCATTCGAAAAATTTCCGGACTCGTCTTATGACGGGGATATTACTCACAATTATCGTAATCATTAGTTTGCTTACACCTTATGCGAACATGTTTCGCGTTTTGTTTTTCGCCGGTGGCATGATGGCGAGCTTCGAGCTTTTTATGGCTCATCGCTCCCAAATCTACCGCGGAATCCCGATGCGAGACGATCGAATCCTTGTTCTCGAGTATGCTGCACTTTTTGTCGCCATTTATGCGATTGGTTTCTACCTTTCGCGGCCCGAAATTATCTTGGTTTTACTCGGAGCAATCTCTACCGACTCTTTTGCCTATTTTTCCGGCAGTGCCTTACATGATCGATTTTTCAAAACCCGGCCATTTCCCAAAACTTCACCGAAGAAATCGTGGGAGGGAATTCTCGGCGGCTGTCTTGGATGCGTTTTAACTCTCCTTGCAGCTATCGAAGCTTTGGGAATCGGGTTTAGTATCCCGGTCATAGTATTTGTCGCGACATGCCCGATCGTCTCGATTTTCGGGGACTGGCTCGCCAGTTTCTGTAAAAGATTCCTCAAAATCAAAGACAGTAGCGACTGCATCGAGTCTAGTGATTTAATTCTAGCAAGAAAGCTTGAAAGGCTTATGAACGGACACGGCGGCTATCTCGATCGCATCGATTCAATTTCGATGGTCGCCTGTCTGATGTTTTGGATCAAATTGACAACTAACCCCCAATAAAAAAGAGGTCGCCAGTAGGCGGCCTTTTTCGTTATTTCTTTTTAAAAATGAAGAATTTTGAGAATAAATAGTTCGAAACAATCACCACGAATTGTCCGAGGAACTTTCCGACGATATCATTGCCGCGAATTACGTCAACAACGAGCCAAATCGTTCCAGTTTCGAGAAAAAGCGTAAAGATACGAACCACTACAAACGTAATAAATTCCTTAAGAATTTTTTCTGATTTTGATTTAAAAACATATTTGCGATTTAGAATATAGACAACAATAACGGTAATAATCCAAGAAATAACGTTTGCAACCGCATAATGCATCTCGAATTTTCGACAAAGCCAATAGGTAAAAATCGAGATAATCATCCCAATTACACCGACAATAAGATAACGCAGAACTTCTTCGTATTTCTTATAAAATTCTTTAGCAAGTTTAAACATAAGACCATTATATCACGTCTTGATTTTTCTATTGAAATTTGTTATAATAATGCCATTAATATTTAATTTGTTGGGAGAGATAATCTCGCTTGTACCACAGAAAGGAAATTATGGCTGAAAAAGAAGCCAAACTTGAAGCTGCTGAAGAAGTTAAAGCAGTTGAAACTCCAGTCGAAGCTGAAGAAAAATTCGCTAAAGCTGGCAAGAAATCTAAAAAACACGTAGAAGAAGTTAAAGCTGAAGAAGAGCGCCAAGCTCGCAAAGCTGAAACTAAAAAAGCAGAAAAAGAAGCTGCTGAGAAACCAAAAGGTGAAGCACCAAAGGTTCGTCCACTCATTGAGCGCCGTGGCAAGAAATACCAAGCAGCTTACAAGAAAATCGATCGCACTAAGGCTTATAGCCTCGAAGAAGCTCTTAAGCTCGCAGTCGAAACCAACCCTGCTAAATTTGATGCAACCATCGAAGCTCACGTCCGCCTCGGTGTTGATCCACGCCAAGCAGACCAAAACATCCGCACTACCGTCGTCCTTCCAAACGGAAACGGTAAAACCGTCAAGGTTGCAGTCTTCGCTCCACTCGATGAAGCTAAGAAAGCAAAAACAGCTGGCGCTGATATCGCAGAAGACGAAGAATTCTTGAAGCAACTCGACAAGGGTGAAATCAACTTCGACGTCCTTATCTCAACTCCTGCATATATGCCAAAACTCGGTAAATATGCTCGTGTTCTTGGTCCAAAAGGCCTTATGCCAAATCCAAAAGCTGGAACTGTTACTACTGACATCGAAAAAGCTGTCAAAGAAGCTAAAGCTGGTAAAGTTGAATACCGTGTCGACAAACAATCAATCGTCCACATCGGCCTCGGTAAAACCAACTTCGATCAAAAAGCTCTCCTCGAAAACGCAACCGTTTTCTTCGATAGCCTTAAAGCTCAAAAACCAGCATCAATCAAAGGCTCATTTGTTAAATCAGTCTTCATCACCACAACTATGGGTCCTTCAATCATGGTTGAGAACAACTACAACTAGTAGTTTCCAAAAAGCAACCCTTTGGGGTTGCTTTTTTGTGGCTTTTGTGATAAACTTATAGAAGTTACCGAAGACAGTGACGAGGTTTTGCCTTTAATAATGTCACCGAGGAAAAATCTTATATTTTTCAGAGCTCTAGAGTAACGAATTTTAACAATTCACTAGTTTTTAATATAAAATCTAACCAATGGGAGCCAAAAATGGCAATTTCAAAGGATAAAAAGAATACATTGGTTGCTGATTTAACCGAGCTTTTAAA
>CAZCZD010000011.1:0-11368 GCA_964503305.1 uncultured Candidatus Saccharibacteria bacterium
CGTAGTCGAGTTTCTTTGCGCCATCATCCCACTCGTAGAATGGGAAGTCAACAATCCAACAAAGCGCGACTTCGTTGTCGTTTTTAAGTTCAAAGTGGTCAGCAAATTGGATACGGAGTTGACCAAGAACCTTGTTTACCTTTTCGCGAGTGTCCGCACCGAAGAAGACTGCGTCGCCATCTTCTGCGCCGGTAAGTTCTTTAATCTTCTTGAGTTCTTCAGGTTTCAAGAATTTTGCGATTGGGCTTTTTTCGGTACCATTTTCATAAATAATATATGCGAGACCACCAGCACCAAGTTTTCTTGCTTCCTCAGTGAAGTTGTCGATTTGGGAACGAGTCAAGCTGCCACCATTTTTCACACAGAGAGCTTTTACGACTGGAGATTTAAAGACCTTGAATTCAGTGTCTTTAAGGGCATCAGTGAGATCAATAAGTTCCATGCCATAGCGAAGGTCTGGCTTATCAACACCGTAGTTGTCCATTGCAACGTCGTATGGGATGCGTGGAATCATTTCGTCAGCGTCGGTCAAATATTTCTTTGCAACTTCAGATTTAAGAACGAGTTTCTTCTTCACAAATTCAGTTGCAAGACGTTTGATGAGCGGTTCCATGGTGCGGCGAATTGTTTCACCATCTTCAACGAAGGCCATCTCGAGGTCGAGCTGATAGAAATCGCCATAAAGACGGTCTGCGCGTGGATCTTCATCGCGGAAACATGGAGCGAGTTGGAAATAGCGTGGCACGCCACCAACCATCAAAAGTTGTTTAAATTGTTGTGGAGCCTGTGGAAGTGCATAGAATTGACCTGGGTGAAGACGACTTGGAACGAGGAAGTCGCGAGCACCTTCAGGGGAGCTGTTAGCGAGGATTGGAGTTGTGACTTCAATAAAGTCTTTTTCATACATGTAGTCGCGAAGGAATTTATAGAATTCAGAACGACGACGGAGAAGTTTTTGCATGTATGGACGACGAAGGTCGAGATAGCGATATTTAAGGCGGAGATCTTCACCAGATTCCGGGCCATCATCATGAGTGTTAACCGGAGGAGTGTCCGAGCGATTTAAGAGTTCGAGAGATTCAACGACGAGTTCGATATCGCCGGTTTCAATGTTTGGGTTTTTGAGTTCAGGTGCACGTTCACGGATTTTTCCGGTTGCAGCAAGCACAAATTCGTCGCGAACAGATTCTGCGAGTTTGAATGATTCTGCTGTGTCTGGGGTGACAACGAGTTGGATGATGCCTTTTTCATCGCGGAGGTCAATAAAGATAAGACCACCGTGGTCACGACGGGAGTTTACCCATCCTTTAACTTCTACTTTTTCGCCAATTTTTCCTTTTAAATCTAGTGATAAATCTCTCATAATTTTTTCTCTATAATTAACCTATATATTATACCACAAAAACCCCCTCTTTTAAAGAGGGGATTTAAGCTCGAATAGATTAGTATTCGATGAACTCCTGCCATGGTGCAGGAGGAAGTTTCGACTTCTTGCGTGAAACATCACGTTTAAGTCTACGCATGTTAAAATTCTACTCCTTAATAACTTGTTGTTCCACGACCGACCCACCTCGTGTTTAGCATGAACTTTTTCTCCATTAGAACCAATCGACCTGAGACGAAAGTTTGCCTTGGGAAAAGAACAACAGGTTCTATTCTATCAAAGAATAGCGAAAAATTCAAGCATAAGCGTTTTCAACAGGCTATTTTTCAGCGTCTTCAAGAGCAGCGTTGATGCGAGCTTTAAAGGATGATTTAAACTCAGATTCCTTCGAAGAAGTGACGTCAAATTTTTCTTTGTTGATGTAGATAAGTGGAGTTGCGTTGAGATTTACGCGGACAGCGAATTCACGATCGACGGCGAGCTTGTTGCGAACATCAGAAGATTTAATATCTGCACGGAATTTTTCGAGGTCGCCTTTTCCTTCGGTTGCGGCAGTGAAGTATTCTTCAAATTGCTTGTCGCGTTTTTCGCCTTCAGAATAGAACCAGTCATTTTGTTGGAGGAAGATAACTTGAGCGAAATCTTCGAAATACCCTTGTTTATAAGCAGCAACAGCGGCCGAAGCGGCAGCGGTAGCGTTCTGATGGTAGTTAATTGCATAATTACGATATACGTAAGCAATCTGATCGCCATATTCTTTCACAACTTCATGGATGTACGGGAATGTGGTTGCACAAGCTGAACATTGGAAATCGGCGTATTCGATGATTTTTACTTTTGCATCTTTATTGCCAATGACGATGTCGCCAATTCCACCGTTAAATTCGTTTCCTTCGATAATACTCCATTCATCAAGCTTTGCGACGCCTTCGGACCAAGCTTTTTTCTGGATGTAAGCATTTCCAGCGACGAAGACTATTCCTGCGACGAGAAAACTGATGATGAATACTGTAATTTTTCTCATTTTCACTCCTATTTTTGATATAATATATATTATACAACATTTAGAGTCCGGTGGGCAGAAAATCGGAGGTTCATGGAAGAAAAAAAGAAAAAGAACAAATTCATGGTTTGGCTCGCTAATTTCTTAGGGCCGAAACTCGACAAATACCGTGGAAAAGACGAGCCGGAAATTCCAAAAATTTATTTGCCGGAGACTGAAGAAGACTTAGTTTGGGTGCTTAGAAAACTTCCAGAAAACGTTTTGTCGCATTCAGACCGCGACAAAATTATGTCGGCGATGAGTTTTTCAACCAAAAAGGTGCACGACATCATGCTTCCAAGAGCTGAAATTACTTTTGTTCATGTAAATGATTTCATGGGGCCTTTAACGCTCGACAAACTTTACCAATCTGGCTTTGCGCACTTCCCTGTGCTTGATGTGAAGGGCGGAATCGCTGGAATTATCCACACATCATCGCTTAATTCGCTCGAAATTAAGGAAACCGATAGAGCAGCTTCGTTCCTCGACAAAAATGTGTTTTATATGCGCGATGATTATACGCTTTCAATGGCAATGTCGGCATTCCTCCGCACTAATTCATATTTCTTCATGGTGGTGAATCACGACGGACAAGTTGTTGGGCTTTTGACTCTAAAAATGTTGCTTTCGCGTTTACTTGGTGAACTTCCGGAAGATGATTTCTCTGACGACAAAGCCGTAATGGCAGTTGCAAAAAGATAGGAGTTTTTAAGGTGGGAACAAAATATCAAAAAAGACGAGTTTTCTGGGGGGTTGGATTTCTTGTGGCGTTTGCTTGCGCGGTCATTTCAAACCCAGAAGCTTGGGAGAAGTTTTCTTTTTCAGAAAGCAATGAAACTTATCAGTCGACAGTTACCGACGAAAATGCGCCGCTTGCAACGGCTGTTTTAGAGAAATTGGAAGTAAAAGGCCGAGCGCCAAAAACCGGCTATGCTCGCGACAAGTTTTATAATGAGTGGCCAAAAGAAAACGGTTGCAATTTACGACAAAGAATTTTGAAGCGAGATTTTGGCGAGAGCGCAAAATTGGCGGACGATAATTGCACGGTTGTTTCTGGAAAATTTATTGAACCATATACTGGCGAAGAAAAAGAGTATACCGAAAAATCCCAGATTTCAAAAGGCGTACAAATCGACCATATTGTGGCGCTTTCGGATGCATGGCAAAAAGGTGCGCAATATAAAACCGAAGAAGAACGATTTAATATCGCAACTGATCCACTAAATTTAGTGGCGGCGGATGCGAGTGCGAATATGCAAAAATCAGATGGTGATGCAGCAACGTGGTTGCCAAAAAATAAAAGTTTCCGTTGCCAATATGTGGCGCGACAAATATCAGTAAAATATAAATATCAACTTTGGGTAACGAGTGCGGAAAAAGATGCAATGAAGAACGTACTCTCGAAGTGTCCGGAAGAGCGCGCAACCGGCATTGTGCTATAATAAGGGGATAAGCATGAGTATTAAGCTGAGGTCAATCCGAAAAAATTTGAAGAAAAAAGAAATTTTTTCTGGTTTTTCTTTGGATATTTCTGATAGCGAATTTTTAATGCTTAAGGGCAAGTCGGAAGAGACACAAATTTTTCTCGACATTTTGCATGGTGTTGAGAAAATTTCGAGTGGCTCAATTACAATTTCTGGATACGACGTTTCATCGATGCCAAAAAAAGAACGAATTGATTTATATCGAACGGCATTTGGCGTCGTTTCGCAAGATTTTGAAAAGACACTTTCGGTTTCGGAAAACATTTCCCTTTCTGGAATTTTTGCGAATATGTCGAAAAAAGAAAAAAAATCACGAACCGAAACGATGGCGAAAAATCTTGGAATTTTCGAAATCTTGAACAAGAAACCAAAAGGTTTGAAGAAAAATTTATTGGTTAACGTAATGGTGGCACGTGCTTGTTTTATGAATCCAAAAATCATTTTAGCGAGCGAGCCGACAAAGGGTTTTAAAAAAGAGGATGCAGAAGTTTTACTTTCACTTCTAAAAAATTATGCAAAAAGTTGTCATGCGATTGTTATCATCGCAAGTAACGATGAATTGGTTGAGAAATTTGCGACAAAAGTTTTGACACTTCAGGAAGGAAAACTTGCATGAAAAATTTTGGAATTTTTAAACTTGGATTTAAGAGTCTTCTAAAACATAGGGTTTTCTCAATTTTGATTATTTTTATTCTTGGAATTATTTTTGGGACTTCTTTAGCAACAACTATGCGCGCCATTTCAGAAAGCAGTGAAACGATTCAAAAAGAATCGAACGTGATGGACGGAAAAGTTTTAGCTAGCGTTGAACTTTGTAAATCGAATTATATTTTAAATGGATGTGAAGTCCCGGAAAGCTATGACGCAGAAGTTTCAAAAATTGCAAAAAAATATGATGGCGAAACACTCGGCGCAAGAATCACATATGTAAACGAGAAAAACGAAAAAGTCTATGTGATTTTGGCACGTGCCGGAAAATATTTAAACCACGGAAAAAGCTTCTTTATTTCAAATCAAAAAATTCCAGTTTTGAAAAAGGCCGGCGAAAAAATTAATGAGAATGTTTATGAAGCTCTTTATGAATATGAAAATGATGAAACGCCATTTTATATCATGATGGATGAGACAATGACTGTAATGAATTTCCTCTTCATGAATGGCTTTCAAATGTTAAGCTACGAGCCACTTGCCATTTTTGATAGCGAAGAAGCGGCATATAATTTTTATAAAAACGAGTCAAAAGAAGGTTTTGTCGTTTCGCAAATCTTTAATAAAAGCCTCGTCGCAAAATCAAATTATGACAAGGCTTTAAAGACGACAATTGCTACAACTATTTTAATTATTGGAATTGCGATTACTATCCTAGTTATTTTCGAAGTTGTTATATCGAAAACCGAAGCGAAGAATAATAGGCTTTATCGAACATTTGGTGCAACTAAGAAAGATATTTTTAGAATTTACTTATCTTCAGCAACAACATTATTTATTTGTTCGATTTTAGTTTCGCCAATTTTTTATCTTATTACGACGTTAATTCTCAGCTGATTTTTCAGCCATTTCTTTTTCAACTTTTTCGCGAACTTCTTTTTCGATCATCTCGCGACGAACTTTTTCTTCGATTTCAGCACGAAGCTCTTCGTCGGTTTTTGGTGCAGCTGGTTGTTGTGGCATTGCGGCGACGTTTGCGGCAGCTTGGACTAAGATTTTTTGTTGCTCTTCTTCTTTCTTTTTCTTTTCGGCATATTCAGCGGCATTCTTTTCGTGTTTTGCGAGAATAGCAGCTACGAGTGCAGTAATGAACCAGACAAATCCAGCGAAGGCCGCCAAAATGTCAAAGCGTTCAGCGAGTGAAGTTGTTGATGAATATGAAGAACTGCTTGTTGTAGATTCAGTAAAGAGTCTGACGATAGCATGGAATTCGACATAACAAAGACATGAAATTGCAGTAAGTTTAAGAGGACGGATTGTTGATTTTTTGGTTCCTTCATAGATTCCGAGAGTGATGGCGCCGAAGAAACCAAGTGATGAAAGATATGAAACCACCATTGTCAGAATACCAAGAAGTGAATATCCAATTACAGGACAATATGGTTTGTTTGAATAATAATACGTCGTACAAGTGCCACGAGCCCAGATATCAAAGATACCCCAAAGTGCAAGAATCCAAAGCACCATCCAAAGAACGTTTGTAACGACACCGAGAATTGCAAAAACCTGGACGGAAGGAATTTTAGTTTCGATTTTATTAAAGTTAATAAGACTTACGAGTGCAGCACCGCCGAGAATAAAGAGCGTACCCATGAACTTTCCAATGACTTCACCCCCTTCGATACCACCAATCAAAATGAAAAGCGCACCGCAGATTGCACCACCGACAAGTGTCCAAATCATTAATTTTTGTAGAGCGTTTTTGTATTTTTTGAATTTTTCGAGGGTTGCATTGTCAAAGATACCACCATGAGATTCAATTATTGTAGCATTGTTTTCCATAAGCACATTATATCACTTTTATAAAAATTCTCCGATTTCTCGGAGAATTTTTTAACCGTTGTGTTTTCTCTTTGCAGAGTGCTTGTGGTTGTTGTTGCGGCCAAGTTTTGCAACGACAACTTTAGCTTTTAAATTCTTTGATTTAGCCATAGTTTTCCTTTAACTTTTCTAAATTATAACACAAAAATCTCTTATTTGGAAGAGCCATGAATTTCGAGCTGCGGATACGGAATTTTAATGCGATTCGCCTTAAACGCTTTATAAACTTCGTGACGAATTGCGCGCTGAACGGCAAAATGTTTGTATGATTTGCATGGGCATTGGATTGTATATTCAATGCTCGATTCAGCAAGAGAAGTCATTGGAAAGATTTTAATTTCGCCGGTCATTTCTTCCATTGAACCATCAAGTTCGGCTTTGACTTTTTCAAGTACATCGAGGACTTTATCTGGATCATTTTCATAGCTTGCAGAAACTTTTACTTCCGCGAGCGTGTCATGACGCGACCAGTTAATAAGCTCTGAAATATTGCGGTTACTAATAATTTTTACTTTGCCACGATAATCACGGATGCGTGTTGTCTTTAGGCCGACAGCAGTAACGCGACCTTTAAAGTCTCCGACTTCGATTAGGTCGCCAACTTCATATTGATTTTCGGTAATAATTGAAAAACCGGCAATAATGTCTTTTACAAAATCTTGGAAGGCAAGGCCAAGAATTGCGCCAGCGATTCCGAGACCAGCAAGAAGGCTTGTCACGTCGATGCCAAAGTTCGCCATCGTTGCAAGTATGACCGCGAAAACCAAAATGTATTTTATGATACTCATCGTCATCGCTTTTAATGTGATGATGCGATTCATTTGTCTTGCGATAAGTTTATCTTTATTGCGATCGAAAAAGAGGCCCGCAATTTTACTGATAATCATATAGAAAATAACTGCGATAAAAATATAAAGAAGTGGTTTTAGGAAAAGCGAAAGTTCTTCGTTAATTTTTATATTTTTCAGAAATTCTTCAAAACTATTCATGATGCCCTTTTATTATTTTGAAACGTTGAATTTAAATTCGACGATGTCTCCTTCTTCCATTATATATGTTTTTCCAACAGTTGCCAATTTTCCAGCGGCTTTGACGTTTTGTTCAGAGCCTAGTTCAACAAGGTCAGAATATTTCATCACTTCAGCAGCGATAAATCCGCGTTCAAAGTCGGTGTGAATTGTGCCGGCAGCTTCTGGAGCGGTTGCGCCCTTTTTAATCGTCCAAGCGCGACATTCTTTCTTTCCTGCCGTTAAGAAACTTTGGAGACCGAGTGTCGAATATGCAGCCTTAATGAGTTCGCCAAGCGCATCATCTTTCACGCCATAACTTTCAAGAAATTCTTTGCGCTCATTTCGGTTCATGTCCGACATTTCTTCTTCAAGTTTTGCGTTCACGAAAATTGCTTCGTTTGGCGCAACGAGTTCCTTTAATTTCGATTTCAAATCTTCGTCAATCAAACCTTTTTCATCAACGTTGAACATGTAAATTACTGGCTTGTCAGTGAGATATGGGATGTTCTCGTCAGCTGGATCTTTCTTTCTTTTGGCTTCAACTTTAGCTTTCGTTTCGTCATCAGCGAGTTGAAGCTCGAGATTAATAATATCAATATCATCTTTAGCCTGAGTTAAAATATCCTGTTCAACTTTTTGGTCAGCACGAACAATATCATCGTTTACAAAAGCGCGAACAACGTGGCAAATCGCCTGACACTCACGGATGTGTGCGAGGAATTTATTGCCAAGACCTTCGCCTTTACTTGCGCCGGCAACAAGTCCGGCAATATCGACAAATTCAACAGTAGCAGGAACAACTTTTTCAGTTTCATACATTTTCGCAAGTACATCGAGGCGTTCGTCTGGAACTGGAACAATACCGACATTTGGCTCGATGGTAGCAAAAGGATAATTCGCAGCAAGAGCACCTGCGTTTGTTAAAGCATTAAATAATGTAGACTTTCCAACATTCGGAAGTCCGACGATTCCGATCTTTAAATTCATAACCAACCTGTGATATCTATTATTATGAATATAATTATATCATATATCAGGCGATTATCTTTTACTAGATTCTATTTCTTTGTAGAATTCTTGAGCGTTTGTTGCCACTTCTGCGATATTTTTATCAGAAATTTTGTAGTCGTCTGGGTTAACAAAAATGTCTATACTGGTTTTTAATACTTGTTCTTTCATAGACTCTGCCAACTCTGCGTAGTGCAAGAAATCTTCTTTACTCCAATCTTCGCATTCACAATGACCGAAAAACTCTTTTTCCTCAGGGTCTGGGTCTATATTTATTATCCAAGTATCATAGTTAAAGATACCATTTTTTTGCTTTGTCCTCTCCAAAAACTCATCTTGTTGACCTCTTTCTTGATAGAATTTCAACATTGCTAAACCAGAAATGGATACTCTGCTGGTGTTGTCCTTAAAAGCATAGCAAACACGCTTTCGGTCTTCCTCGCTTAAAGAATTGAAACCGGCATTATTGTTAAATGCGGGAATTCCAGCTTCTTGTGGAGTTAAACTACCAACTATACTGATGATATTCCCGCCACTTTCTTTTATTCTAGCTTCTAGACTATCTCTTAATTCAGAAATAATATCATTGCCCTCATTATCGGAGCTTATTTTTTCCAAATAGCCAAGCATGGCAAGTTGATTAAAATCTTGTGTTCTAATTATATTCTTAGTTTCCTGAAACTCATACGCACCATGTTCGGCGGCACCAAATTGATCTTTGTTGTCTTCATGCGAGAAAAACTGTTGTTGTTCCGACATATTTGCTTCGGAGTTATCTAGCAATTCGAAAACCGCTCTCGAAGTACGACCGTTTCCGTCTGGGAACATGTGAAGGTCATTTATCATGTAATACGCAGATGTGGCTCGATACCTTGGGTTGTCCATTTGTGCCAATGCGTCAATTTCGTAATCTAAGACTCTTGTTTGAGTTTCTCGGTTTGGCGATATTAGCCCAGCGACCACCATTCGTCCATCATGAAACCCGCGTTCTTTAGGGGATACCTCTCGCAACTTTTGGTTGATATGGCTTAAGTACCTATGCATATCTTGTTTGTCAGTTGTTTCTAGGAAGTTTTTGAATTTCTCATCATCTTTTTTTAGTTCACTGAAGCCTACCCTATCTAAAAGTGCTTGTAATTTATCTACATTGGTTTTTTGTTGCTCACCTGCAAATTCTGGAAATTCACCAGGGTTTTGCCAAGAGCTTTCTTCTGGCATATTGCTTCTGGAAGTTTTATCATTTTCGCTACTTTTTATGATTTCCGCACTATTCATCTGATTCCTTCATGTAATTTTAGATTTTTGGTTGGTTTAAAAATACAAGATTCCAATTTTCAAATTCATATCTGTTATTATACCACAATTTTGCTATTTTTTCGAGGGAAGGTCGCGCATCATATACCAAGTCGCAAGTGAGCCAAAAAAGTTTCCAAGGATACAAAGAAGAATTGTAAAATTGAAAGTTCCGGCGACACCGAGCGTGACGATATTAGCAACACAGTGTTGAAAGCCACAGAAAATGAAAAGTGGGACGCCGAAAATAATTCCAAGTGGAGTTCCCTTTTTATACATTAAAACAGCGACATACATGATTGCGCCACAAAAGACGGATTTTAGGAAAAAGGCGAGCGACAAATCCCAAGTCGAAACTTTTGCATTAGCGGCATCAATGAGACTTGGGTCAGTCATAGAATATAAAAGTCCAATCAAATATCCGGCGACCATATTGCCAAGCAAAATTAAGAAAAGATCGAGAGGTTTTATTTTGTCCGAAATGAAGAATCCAGCTTTGCCAGTGAAAAGATTTTGGCCAAGATAGCAGACGCCAAGAAGCCCAAAGGCGAAGATGACTGGACCGATTGGGTTTCCAAGTTTTAAAAGCGCAAAATTTCCGAGCGAAATTAAAAATGCAGCGCCAAAACTTTTCAAAATTAATTCTTTTTTCGATACTTTTTCTTTCTTTTTCATGCAACCTCTCTTTTTTGTGATGATGAAACCTATTATAGCTAAAGCGATTATGTTTGTAAAGCCCAAAAACGCTATATATGGTGTAAAAAAGTATTGACAAACACTATATATGGGATTTATAATCATAAGCACAATAGATAAAATAATGAAAATTAAGGACAAAAAATGAAAAATATCTTATATTTTAACCCGGAAGACAAAACAAAATTCGATTTTGATCGCTTCAATAAATCTTTGAATAAATACGCAAAAATTTCGGACGAAGAAATAAAAAAAGCGCTCGAAACTGTCGACAAATATGAAAACATGCACGTTTCAGTTTTGGTCGAGCTCGGAACTTCTTTGATTGCACAATTTGGAGATGAAGAAAAAGCTAAAAAATATTTTGACGAACATTCGAAATATTTCTTCGGAAATAAATTCGAAAGACTTCGTCGCATCACTGGCTATCTCGTTGGAAGCTTGGAACGTTGGAATGATGGCAAAAAAGCCGAAGAAGCTGCGCGCGTGAAACATTCTGTAAACTCCTGCGTTGATGACCTCGTTCGCGCTGCACGACTTCAGGATCAAGCACTCGCCCAAAACGTTGCATACGTTGGCCATGGCGTGAACGAATAGTGATATAATGAGCTTATGATAAGAAATCCTTATAACATTACACTTTCATCAACAAAGAGAAACATTTTTACAATACTTTTGGCCGTTATAATTATTATTGTCGGATTTTTATTGATGCAACTTAGGGGTTTTGATAACACTTATACACTTTCAAAAATCGATAGTGATATCACTGACGGTTTCTCATATCAAACTGACATTTATGTCGTCAATTTCATTTTTGCACTTATCGTGATCATAGTCGCATTAGCAATTATTTTAGTACGTCATGATTTGCTCGGAATTATTTCCGGAATTGCTCTTTTCGCATTTATCTTTTTCGCCC
>CAZCZD010000011.1:11378-14048 GCA_964503305.1 uncultured Candidatus Saccharibacteria bacterium
CTTGTGGTCGGAGTGAAATATACTTCCGGCGGAATTCGTGGCGTGCATGAAAGAGAAAACATCACGCTTACCACGATGTTAATTCAAACACTTAGTAAATAATTATTTAAGCAACTTTTGCAGCTTTGCGTTTCATCACGCGGCGGTTTTTGTGAGTTTTAATAGTTTCGTGTGCAGCGCAATATTTGTCGGCGATTGTTAGAAGCAGGGCTTCGCGACTCGTTGGAATTCTCAAGTTTAACGGGAACATGTGTGAACGAATTGCTTTATATTCTTTTTTGGTTAAACCAAAATCGCGCATTGCATTATTAGCAGCAAAAGATGCATGACGAAAGCCGTGAAGACGTGGATGATTCTTGTCGTGCCAATCGTAGAGAAAATAATCATGAAGAAGCGCAACTTTTACCATTGCTTCTTCATCAACTTTAATATGAAGTTTCTTCGAAAGTTTCAAGCTAGTTTCAGCAACCGAAAGCGAGTGCTCAAAAACGGTAACATTTCCATGTTGTCTGAGCTCTTTTGTACGTTTATATTGTTCGCTTTCAGTGATTTCTTTGAAAGCTTTAGTTTTTTCCATAGCTTTTATGATTATAGCACTTTTTCGATTTTTCGCCAGACTTCCTTCCAGTCGTCATAGGTCAAAAGTTCTTCGACTTTTCCCCTGTCCACCCAACGAAGTTCGGCAATTTCTTCGTCTTGTTTTTTAAATCTCGAATCATCAACGACTTTTGCCGTGAAAAGAACGACGGTTTTGTGGATGTTTTTATCCTTAATGTTATATGAAAACTCAAATCGATTTTTTTCGTTCAACTCAACCCAGAGTCCGGTTTCTTCAAATATTTCGCGAATCGCAGTCTCGGCTTCGGTCTCGTCTTTTTCAACATGGCCTTTTGGGAATCCCCAAAAACCATTGTTTTGAAAAATCATGAGAATTTTTCCGTCATTTTCAATTACTGCGCCGCAAGCTTTTTCGTTTTTCATTATGGACGCTCCAAATAATCTACTAATTTCTCAACACCGAAGCTAGCGCGTGGACCATCAAGTGGATAATAAAGTGATGGCGAAGCGTTCACTTCAAGTACGTAATCACCAAAGAAATCGATACCAACGACTGGAAGGTCGAGAGTTTTTGCAATGCGATCAGCAAGAGCTTTTTTGTCTTCTGGAAATTCATCCGTCACATCTTCAACAGTTCCGCCGCGACCGATATTACACATTTTAATTACTTGGACTTTCTCGTCTTTTTTCGGGACATAGTCCTTGTTCCCTTTTTCAGTCATATATCTTTCGGCATATTCGCGGTCAATGAAAGCTAAATTTGATTTATAAGCTTCAGTACGAATCGTATTATTTTCAATATCAATCAGCTCCGAAACAGTATGCTCGCCATCGCCAGTCACGTGTGCCGGGATACGAGAAAGAGCTTCGACAAAACGATAATTAATACAAATTACACGAGTTTCAAAACCAGTGAATTCAAGTTGTTGTTGAGCAAGTACAATTCCGGATGCGGAAAACTTTTTGGCAGTTTCGACTGCATCCATAGCTTCCTCAAAATTTGTTAGATTTGTCGTGATGCCATTTCCATGCGCGCCATCAACTGGCTTTACAACAATCTTGCCATATTTATCCAAAAGGTGCACAACAGAAGCGGCAGTTGCAACTTCCGTTTCAGCTTGTTTTACGTCGATTTTTTTCAGAAGTTCGTATGTCGCGAGCTTATCGTCGGCAAATTTTCCAGCAATAAAACTGGTCATTTCTGGAGCAGTGCCAGCAATTTTAAAAACTTTTCCGTCTTTTCGTTTTGCAAAAACATATTGGCTGGTACCACGTAAAAATTCAGCCGTCCATCCGCGTTCTTTCAAAATTTTTTGAAGCGCTTTGGTCGACATTGTAAGAGATTCGGGATTAACTTTGAAAAAATCTTCCATAGATTTATTATACCAAATTAGTCGAGGATGAACCAATCGAGTTTTTCGCCTTCAACTGTGCCGACGGCAAGCAAATGTTTTTCTTTTTTATTCTTCATAAACATCTCGGCAGCGAATTCCATTTTTTTCAATTTCTTTTTATCAATCATTTCGGCTGGCGAACCATGACTTCGATTTTTGCGTGTTTTTACTTCTGTGAAATAAATCGTGTTTTCTTTTTTTGAAATAATATCAATCTCATAATATTTCGTTTTGTAGTTTCGAAAAATAATCTCGTGGCCATTTTTTATAAGAAACTTTGCGATTTTTTCTTCGCCATCGTCGCCGATTTCTTTTGTGGTTTTTGCGATTTTTCCAACTGGTCCAAAACTTCTTCTGTGCTCCGGAGTTAAGCCAAGTTCTTCCATGGCTTTTTGGTGCGCAGCCGTACCATAGCCAACGTGTTTTTCAAAACCATAACCTGGATAGTTTTTCGCGAGTTCTTTCATATAATTGTCACGTTCAACTTTTGCAACAATCGAAGCGGCCGAAACTTCTTTAATTAAGAAGTCTGCTTTTTTCATGGTTGTGACATATTTTTCGAGTTTTGTGCCGACAAGAAAATTTGAAATGCCATCAATAATGATTTCATTAAACGGTACCTTTTCTTCTTGGATTTTAAGAACGGCACGGCGAGTTGCAAGCTTCAAGGCTTCAGAAATTCCGATTTCGTCGAGCTCATTTGCGGCATCCCTGTATT
>CAZCZD010000011.1:14058-15626 GCA_964503305.1 uncultured Candidatus Saccharibacteria bacterium
CGGAAGTGGCATTTTCTTTAATTATTTTGTAAAGACTTTCGCGCTTTTTTTCAGAAAGTTTTTTTGAATCATTTAGTTCATCAATCCATGGATTATCTTCGCGATTTTTTGGCAAAATACAGGCGCCAATCACGAGCGGGCCAGCATAGGGACCACGACCAACTTCATCGATGCCAAGAATGATTTTTTCCATAGTTAAATTTTACTTGATTTTATGGAAAAATTTAAGCGCTTATGGTAAAATGATAACAGATTAACTCTGTGGGCGTCTATGAACGAAGAAGATATACAACAAAAACGACGTGATAATGAAGAAAACGCGACTAAAAATCGTGCTAGAATTTTGGGACTCCCATATCTTGATACTCGCTCATTTGAGAATACGATTCCGCTCGTTCCGGGTGTGATTGACAAAGAAAAAATGCACTCGGACTACATCATTCCACTTCAAAAAGGTGGAAACGAAGAGCATTACCAATTCATGGTCACATCAAACACGCCACGTTCGACCATTGAAAAAATGGCGCAACAATATAACAGCTACGGCGAAAAAGTTGATTTCTTCCTTATTTCCCTTTCGGGTTATAACGTCTTCATGTATCGTTATGACCCGCCAAAAGAAATCCATTACGACGACATTAAAATTGCTTCCGAAGGTGACTCGGAAACACTCGCACAAGTTTCAAAGACTTTGAACGAAGTCGGTACTGACAAAGTTTTCGATTTCCTTCTCGACCAGGCAGACAAGCTCGGTGCATCCGATATCCACATTGAAAACTTGCGCGACGCAATCCGCATTCGTATGCGTGTTGACGGTATGCTTCACCCAGTCGCAAACATTGAACGCGAACGTTATCGCGTCTTCATGGGCGAGCTTTCTTCTCGTGCTGGCGTTTCGACTGCTGCAACAACTCCGCAATCCGGACACATGCAAAAAGATGTGTTCGTCGATGGAGTTTCTCACCTTCTCAACATTCGTGTTGAAACAATTCCGACAATGTATGGCCAAGATGCCGTGCTTCGTCTCTTTAACTTTGACGAAAGCCTGCTCAATCTCGATCTTCTTGGCATGACCGAGCAAGAGCTCGACGCGATTCGCGAAGTCGTTTCTCACCCACGTGGACTCGTGCTCATGGTTGGTCCTACGGGTTCTGGTAAGTCAACGACACTTTATTCGATTATTAACGCGCTGAATTCAACCGAGCGTAAGATTATTACACTTGAGGACCCAATCGAGTACGGCATTACCGGTATTTCACAGATTCCAATCGACACCACGAATGGCGGTTCGTTTGCGGATGGTCTTCGCTCTGTGCTTCGTCTCGATCCTGATGTCGTGATGGTTGGTGAGATTCGTGATGGTGATACGGCAAAGACAGCAATTCAGGCTTCGATTACTGGTCACCTTGTGCTTTCATCATTCCACGCTAACACAACTGCGGCAGCATTTTCACGCATGATTGACCTTATTGGTACAAACCCAATTTTCTCAAGATCAATCCGCATGGTGATTGAACAGCGTCTTGTGCGTCGTCTTGGTGACGATATGAGCGTATTTCACGGGGTTG
>CAZCZD010000011.1:15636-29534 GCA_964503305.1 uncultured Candidatus Saccharibacteria bacterium
TCAGATTCAAAAGAAGAATATGAGCCAGACGAAGCAACCCGCAAATATGTGCTTCGCGTGCTGGACGGCTTAACAAAAGAACAAATCGAGACTGAATTAAAACATGAATGGAATCCAGATCACTTTGTACTTTGGAAGGCAAGACCAAATGGCGAAGAAGATCCGTTCGGATATAAAGGTCGTGTTTGTATTATGGAACAACTTTCGGTAACGGAAGATATTCAGAAGTTTATTCGTGGCGACGTTGAAGATGTGAATACTGATTTGATTGAAAAGACCGCAAAAGGTCTTGGTATGATTACACTCGAACAAAAAGGCGTACTCGCAGCACTTCGTGGTGATACAACACTCGAAGAAATTGGCCGCGTTATCTAAAAGTTTTTAAAATTTTTCTCAAAAAGCTATTGTTTTTTATTTTTAAACGTTTATAATAGTTTACATAAAAGGCCAAAATAAATATTTAAAAAGGCAAATTTAATGAAAATAAACCACACTCCGTTGGGCCGTTTTAGGTCCAGCAAAAAAATTGTCGCTGGAGCAGCAGCTTTAGCGTTAGTTGGTGGAATAGCGCCAACACTTATATCAACCACACATGCGGCAACCGACGACACGCTTTACACAACGGTTGGTCCGTTCTATTACACGACTTCTGGTCTTGATTTGGACTGGATTAACGACAACGATGCAACCGTTCGTGTCGCAGACACAAGCGTTGCAGATTTCTATGGCTATAGCGACGAAGAACTAGACGCAGTGAGGATGGTGTCACCAGTCAGTACCGAAAGCCTCGAAACAACCACGCTTGATCTTGATGGCATGGTTTCAGAGACTTATCCTGGTGTTCCTGACGATGATTACGATGGACCACTTTGGTACGATTATTGTGATGAGAGATATGCATGTCTCCAAGGTAAAAAAGTTGGTGAAACTGAAATTATCATCTCAAGAGATGGCGAAGAAGATATTCGCATTCCACTAAAAAGCGTCGAATTAACTCCAAAAGCAAGAAACCTTACGGCTGCCGGAAATACAGTCAGCGGTACTGGCTCGCTTAATGGCGCAGACGACAGCCTCCTTAGAATTCGTGGCACCTATAGAAGCGAAAATGTTGCCCTTACCGTTAAAGGTGAGCGCGGATATTCCGTTTCTACTTCATCTGAAGGAAGTATCCGTGATGAAATCGGTGGCGAAATCATCTGGACAATTGGCCATCAAACGGTTGGTGGCGGAACCTATTTCGATTTCTTCCCTATCAAGGCTGTTGATACTATCAATGGCAATAAAACAAACGAGAAGAATCTCCGAAATTCAGTCGTCAATATTGTGGATACTGTTTATAGCGATCCAGAAAAATATGAATCTATCTTCGCTTCTGAAGGCGACATTTACAACTTCCCATTAAATGATGGAAGCATTGTAAACATTTATAACCGTGGTCGTATATCAGGAGGAGTAGAGGCATCATTCGCTAAAGCTATCTCGGTTCCATCTTACGATGAAAGAGGATTCTTAGTTGAGCTCACTGCTGCTGAACCAGAACTCTCAAATAGCGAAGAAAATAAGTTGACTGACAAGATGCCAAAGAATGCTGAAGTTGTAGATTTCTCTGATATCGAAGCAGTTGTTTATCGCTATTACTATAGCTGGAATGGTGGTGGAAACTATTATCAAATGAACACCTCAATGTTGATGAGCGGACTTGGCGGAACTAGCGATGTTGAAGATAGTGACTATGAGCTCGTCAAACAACAAGTCGCAGACTTCGTAAAGCTCGGAAAAGCAATTTCACTCACTGTTACAGTTGAAGCTCCAGAAGCTGATAAAGTTGCCGCAGGTTATACCCGCAAATGGTATGCAACCTATAATGAAGGCAACAAAGTCAACAGAATCGAAGTCGACTACAACGAAAAGAACAACACATTAAGTTTCGAAACTCACTACTTCGGTACATATGCATTCGGATATGTTGACGAAAAGAACCGCGACTTTGTCCCTGCAGTACCTGATACTGGTGTTGCTCCAAGCAAGGTTATTACCACTGCAGTTGCAACTTTCTTGCCACTCGTTGGTATTGCCGGCGCAGCATTCATCATTCGCTCGAAGAAGCACGCTGCACACAAGCTTGCAAAGAAACACAATCACTTCGAATAAAGCAAGCCTATAATAAAAATAGCCCCTTATACTGGGGTTATTTTTATTGACTATTTTATTTTTAAAGTATATAATATAAGCATAAAGGTTATATAAATAAAAACTAAAAAAGGCATTTTTATGAGATTAAACCACACTCCGTTGGGCCGCGCTAGGTCTAACAAAAAACTCATTGCCGGAGTAGCAGCCCTGGCTCTTGTTGGCGGGATTACACCAGCACTAATATTAAACACGCACGCCGAAGAAATGATTTATACGACTGTCGGCCCAGATTTTTATACCATCACGAAGGATGCACTCAACTATTCCGATGTATCAAGAATTTACATCGAAGATACGAGCGTTGCCGACTTTTATGATGAAAGTTGGGATTGTAGCGAAGAATATTCATGTATCCAAGGCAAAAAGACTGGCGAGACTGAAATTGTTGTCGAGAGAACTGATAATGAGACTTTATATCTCCCGTTAAAGAGCGTTAAGCTCAATACAAACAAATATTACGTTCAAGATAACCGCACAACCATTGAGAGAACTGCAACATTAACCGGTGCAGGCAATAGCCTGCTCAGTATTTACGAAGTCGAAGATGACGAAGCGGGTGATGCAACTTTAGAACAGACTGGAACAGCAAGTTACCGCATCAGCTCAAACAACATCGAAAACGAAAACACCTTCGATATTACTTGGAAAATTGGCGAACAAATTGTTGGTGGCGGAACCGAAATTGTTTTACGCCCGATTGAAGCGCATGATAAAATTAGCCACAACTCCGAAAATGAAAAAATCCTTCGCGAAGCGGTTGTTTCGTTGATTGAAGCAAACGAAGATGTTACTTCTCTTAGTTATAATGGCACAATTAGCGATGAGGCGGGAAATGTTGCTTATGGCAGAAAATATACTGATAGCGAACTCCGTGATTTCTTGAATAATGTCAGAACTGGTGCGCCTTACGGAGTCGGTGCGATTATGGATATATCAGAATATGATCCAAAAACTGATAATCGAGAAGAAGAAGTCTATAAGATGGTCTTTGGCGACAAAGAGGTCTCTGGTGTGCACTATATGACGGCCTATATAGGAATCGGTAACTGTGTTAATTTGGTATCCGGAGCGGATTATCTCAAACGCGATGATTATGAGGATATGTATACCTCAATCGCTTCTTATGACGAAGAAAGCGGAAGAGTCTGCATGAATGCTGCTCGCGTGGAAAAGCTAGCAAAGCCATTAACTTACACGCTAAAAACAGATGATGTAGAACCAGTTAAAGAAGGTTTTAAGAGAACTTGGTATGTCTATCTTCCAGATTATACAATTGCACCTGGACCTGATGTAGATCATGCATTTAACGTTGTCGATTCTGTGTATGACGAAGAAAACAACACTCTTAGTTTCAAATCAGAATATCCGGCTGAATTTGCATACGCTTATGTCGATTCTGAAATTGAAGCCGAGCCGGAAGAAGGACCTGAAGAAAAGCCAAAGGATGACACTCCGGCAGTGCCAAACACCGGTATTGCACCAACAAAAGTTGTTTCAACTGCGGTTACAACCTTCTTGCCACTGATGGCGATTATAGGATTTGCATTCATCGTCCGCAACAAAAAGAAGGCTTCGAATAAGCTTGCAAAGAAACACAACCACTTCGAATAAGAAACATAAAAAGAACCCCGCGAGGGGTTCTTTTTATAAGATTTAAGCTTCAGCTTTTTCTTCAGCAGCTTCTTCAGCTTTTGGTGCTTCTTCGACAGGAGCTTCTTCAGCTGGAAGTTCGTTAACTGCTGCACGATCGAAATCTTTACCAGTAAGACGTGCTGATTTACCAGAGCGTTCGCGGAGGTAAGTCAAGTTCTTGCGGCGAACTTTAGCGCGTTTAGTAACTTCGATTTTTTCGACTAATGGGCTGTGGATGAGGAATGATTTCTCAACGCCAACACCAGAAGCGATTTTGCGGACGGTAATACGAGCCGTGTGTGAGTCTTTTCTGTCAGTGCGGATTACGACACCTTCGAAAACCTGTGAACGGAACTTATTGCCTTCCTTAATCTTTTGGGTAACCTTGACGGTATCACCAGAACGAACATCGACAACGGCGTTCTTTTTCTGGGCATCGCCAATCTTCTTTAAGATAGAAAAACTCATTATATTAACCTTTTATTATTTAGACTTATCCTATTTTAGCATATTTTCTTAAATATGACAAGGGGTTCTCCCCTATTATTTATCGATGTGGCGCATCGAGAGGCTGAGGCGGCCCTTATCGTCGATAGCTTCGAGGCGAACTTTCACTTCTTGACCAACTTTGAGGGCATCTTCGACCTTATCGAGGCGTTTGTCGGAGATCTGAGAAATGTGGAGCATACCATCGATTCCTGGGAGGATGTTGACGAATGCACCGAATTCCTTGATTGAAACGACTGTACCGGTGTAGATTTTGCCGACTTCTGGTTCTTCGACGAGGCCTTTAATCCAAGCAAGAGCTTTGTCGATTGACTCAGAGTTGCTGCTTGAAATCGTAACGAGACCGTCATCATCGATGTCGACAGTTGCGCCGGTTTCAGTGGTGATTTTGTTAATCATTTCACCACCTTTGCCGATGATTGCGCCGATTTTATCAGGTTTGACTTGGAGCTTCTCGATGCGTGGTGCATATGGAGAAAGATGATCTTTAGGACCAGGAATAACTGAGAGCATATGGTCGAGAATGAACATACGGCCATCATGAGACTGCTTGATTGCTTTTTCGAGAATGTCGACTGGAAGACCATGAACTTTCATATCCATCTGGAGAGCGGTAATACCTTCGGTTGTACCAGTAACTTTGAAGTCCATATCGCCAGCAAAGTCTTCTGCGTCCATAAGATCAGTAAGGACATAAGCTTTGTCGATATCTTTCTCCGTGATGTCAGTTCCAGCTGGGACATCAACCATGAGACCCATAGCAACACCAGAGACTGGGCGCTTCAAAGGAACACCTGCGTCCATGAGGGCCATACAGCTTGAACAGGTTGCAGCCATTGAAGTTGAGCCGTTTTGTGACATGATTTCGGTGACTGAACGAATTGCGTATGGGAAGTCTTCTTTTGAAGGAAGAACAGGGGTGAGAGCGCGTTCTGCGAGGTAGCCGTGACCAACTTCGCGGCGTCCTGGAGAACCGAGACGTGAACATTCACCAACGGTGTAGCCAGGTGCGTTGTAGTGGTGCATGTAACGGCGTTCGCCATCGGTAACTTCCATCGTATCAACGATTTGTGCGAATGAAAGTGGTGCGAGAGTAACGATATTCATAGCTTGAGTTAAGCCACGAGTGAAGAGGCTTGAGCCGTGAACGCGTGGGAGAATGCCGGTTTGCGAAGAGAGTGGGCGGACTTCGTTAGTCTTGCGACCATCTGGGCGGACACCATCTTCGACGATTGCGCGGCGAACTTCGTGATGAACTGCGAGCTCAAATGCTGCGTCGTATTCACCTTTGAGGCGAGCTTCGTAGTCAGCGATTTTTTCTTCGTCAGTTTCACCTTCGCCAAACTTAAGAGCGAATTCTTCATCCATCTCTGCGCAGAGTTCTTTAGTGATTTTTGCGCGTTCGAGAACGTTGCCACGAATCTTAGTTCCCTGTTTACCATCAGCGCCTTTGAAGGCTTCTTTAGTCCATTCATCGACAGTCTTTTGGATTTCAGGATCAGGAAGAATAAGTTCATATTCTTTTTCTTCGACGCCAACTTTTTCGCGGAGTTCCTTTTGGAGCTCGAGAGCCGGTTGAACGTTTTCAACTGCCCAGCGCATTGCATCAATAATAACGTCTTCTGGAACTTCATTTGCGCCAGCTTCAACCATCACAACTTTATGGTCTTTGACTGCGACAACGAGGTCGAGGTCAGAAGCTTCACGTTCTTCAGGAGTTAAGAAGGCTTTGAATTCGCCGTTGACGCGGCCGATTCTAAGGCCTGCAACAGGACCATCAAATGGAACGCCAGCGTTCATAAGTGCGCTTGATGCAGCGAGCATGCCGATTACGTCAGGACGGAAGTTTGGATCCATCGAGAGAACGGTTGCAACAACTTGAACTTCTTGGCGATAGCCTTTAGGGAAAAGTGGGCGAATTGGGCGATCGATAAGACGACCGATGAGAATTGCTTCGTCAGCTGGTTTTCCTTCGCGTTTAATGAATTTTGAGCCAGAGATTTTTCCAGCTGCGTAGAATTTCTCTTCGTAATCGATAGAGAGTGGGAAGAAATCTTGTTGGACTGGTTTATCAGAGACAACAACAGAGCCAAGGACAACAGTGTCACCATAAGTGACGAGGACTGAGGAGGTGGTTCTAAAACCAACGCGGTTTACTTCGAGGGTGAGCTTTTTGCCACAAAAATCCGTCGAGACCGACATGGTTTTCTTCCCGGTTGGGTTGATTATTTCCATGAAAAATTACCTTTCTTGGGAAAACACCAGATATTTAAGGTCGAGATTCGACATCAAGTATCCGCCGTCTTCCCAGTTAAATTATGGTTTTATTATAGCATACTTTTCGGGGATTTTCTAGGGGTTTAAGATTAAAACATAAGCCAAATATTGCATTTTTTCCATTTTTGTGATATAATAATAAATGGATAGTTGGGTGGTGCCAAAAATCCGTTCTCTGTTGCCTACACGGCATAACAGAGAAGTTGCACACGTGGGGCAAACCAGCCTCAAGAACATTAGAAAGGTGGTAGAATATGCTACAAAACGAAGGTAATGTTACTCAGGGGGGTGTTGTCACGACGACAACAGTACAGAAGACGGTCGAGACGACAGTCGAGGTTCGCGAGAAGACAGATGGAGATGGCATCCAGATGGCGACCAACGGATATCCTTTACCGATTAAGGTTGTGGTGAAAAATTTCACTGCTGAGGATTTCCCGATGGAGCAAATCATCAACGAGTTCTGGATTCCGATTCGCAAAGAATACCGTTTGGTCTATGACGTGGACATCGTGATGTGTCCGATTCCGTGCTTCGTGCCTGAGACTGACGTGGCTGGAGAGACGCTTAAGGATAAGGACGGCAACAAGCTGACCGCGCCTGGAACGACTTTCCACTTCATCTGGTCCAATACCTACAACGACTATGGCCTGGACACGAACGAACAGTATGTTTATCAGAGACTGACTCGTCGTGAGAAGGTCGGCGGAGACATCCGCAAGTTTCAGGACGATCCGACCAAAGTGCGTATGACGTACGTCGCAAAGGAAATCTACGAGGACTTCAAGAAGTCCGAGGAGAAGAAAGAAGAGCGTCATCGTTCAAGGTCCGTCATCGTCAGAAGAAGAAAGATTCCGTCAAACAGAATGGTCACAGACCTGATGGAAGCTGCAGCTAACCAGTTCATTGATTGTCTGAGAGACTATCTCGGAAACTTTGAGCTTGAGAAGAAGCCGAAAGTGATCAGTTTCAAATACGGCTGCTAAGTTACAGTCCACCTACTACAAAAAATCCCTCGGGAATTTCCCGGGGGACTTTTTCTTGCAACCAAGTTTGAAATTAAGTTCGAAACTGAGTTGTAGCTTATTAATTCGAGATTACTTACGAAGGCCGAGTTTTGCAACAGTTTCCTTGTAGAGCTCGAAGTTGGTTTTTTCGAGGTACTTGAGGAGCTTTTTGCGGCGTCCGACCATCTGCATAAGTCCGCGACGTGCCATGAAATCGTGCTTGTTGTTCTTCACGTGTTCAGTGACTTCTTTGATTCTTTCAGTAAGAATCGAGACCTGAACTTCTGGAGAACCGACGTCTTTCTTTGAGCGAGCGGTCTTTGCGATAGCTTTCTCTTTATTCTCTTTTGTAATCATGTCTCGTATTATACCACCTCTGTTAGATTTTTGCAAGTACCTCTCGTAATTCTTCGGTAGTTTTGCAATCCATGAGCGCAACTCTCAGATCAGAGGCGCCGTCGAAAGAGTTGATATAGACCTTATAGAAGTGTTTTAATGGTTCGAATGGATAGCGTTCAACTTCTTTTTCATGCTCGTCATATTTGTCGAGGTGGAAGCGGAAAAGTTCGAGGAGTTCTTCTTTAGTTGGAGTTTTATTGGTAAAACAGAATGGGTTGGCAAAAACGCCACGGCCAATCATAAAACCATCGATTTCAGGATATTTTTCATGAAGTTCCATCGCGTGGGCGCGGTTTTTGATGTCACCGTTAATAATCAACTTAGTTTCAGGGGCGATTTCGTCGCGAAGTTTAATTATTTCTGGAATAAGTTCGAAATGGGCGCTAACTTTCGACATTTCTTTGCGAGTGCGAAGATGGACCGTGAGAGCGGCGAGGTTTTGTTTCAAAAGAAGCGGAAGCCACTCTTTATATTCATCAACATAAGTGAAACCGAGGCGGGTTTTTACAGAGACTGGAAGATTGGTGTTTTCTTTTGCTTGTTTAATACATTCGACGGCGAGGTCTGGAGTGCGAATCATCGCAGCACCGCCGCCAGCTTTATTAACGTGGCGATCTGGGCAACCAAAGTTTAAATCGAGGCCAGAGAAGCCCATATTCTCAAGTTCCTTTGCAAGCTCACCAAAGTGTTCTGGGTTTTTACCCCAAATTTGAGCGATGATTGGCTTATCTTCAGGCTTAACAGTCAAGCGCTCGAGGGCGTCATGACGACCTTTTTCAGAAGCGAAGCTCGAGACGTTTGTAAACTCAGTATAAAAGAGGTCTGGGCGGCCGGCTTTTTCGATTACAGCACGAAAAACACAGTCCGTCACGCCTTCCATTGGCGCGAGAACTAAGAACGGTTTTTTAAGCTCGTCCCAGATGTTCGACATTTATTTATTCAAATCTCCGAGAACGACGTTATTAGCGTGGAGCCAGCCTTCGACAGTTCCACCATCGAGATATTCACCGGCGGTGCGAGCAACGCGAATGCAGCCGCCTTTTTCAATGAAGGATGCGAATGGATCAGTAATCATATATTCTTGGTCGTTTGGACCAAAATCGTGGGTTTTAACATATTCAACGATTTCTTGAAGAAGTGATGGGGAAAGAATGTATTTTGAAACGGAAGCGAGACCGGTAACCTGTTCTGGGGCTGGTTTTTCAGTGATTTTGGTAAGTCTTTCGTTTTCGATGGTTAAGGCGCCACCATTAAGAAGTGCTTCGTATGGATGATCGATGCCGAGAATGACGGATTCGTCTTCACCTTTTACGGAGTTAAGAAGTGAGGTTGCAGACGATTCACCGTTTGGATTCCAGATGAAGTCATCACCCATGAAGCAGAAGACTGGTTCGTTAATGCTATATTCTTCGACGACCATGGCAACTGGGACAGCAGTGCCATATTTTCCGGATGGATCTTGGATAGTGTAGTGAATTGTGACGTCATCAGGAAGGGTTTTGGCGAGCGCAAGACGATCGTTTTTCCCGCGTTCGATAAGGTAGTTGTTAAGAGCAATATTATCTTTATAGAACTCTTGCACTTGGCATGGTTCGACGTTTGAAATGACCATGTAGATATCTTTGACGCCAGCTTTGATGAGTTCTTGGACGGAGTAATCGACAAGTGGACGGTTTCCGACCGGAAGCATTGATTTTTCAATAATTTTAGTAATTGGAAGTCTGCGCGTGCCCCAGCCCGCAACAGGAATAATTGCCTTTGTAATCTTTTCCATAATATATTAATTATAACATATAATCGTCGAGTTTCAAGGAATCGGCGACGGAGTAGTCGGCAATCTTGGTGCGGCGAAGAGCGGTCAAATAGGCACCGGTGCCGAGGAGTTTGCCGATATCTTCGCCGAGAGTGCGAATGTAAGTACCGCTCGAAACATGGGTGCGGATTTTTAGTTCCGGATAAGTATAGTCGAGGATTTCAAGCGAATAAATCGTAACCTTTCTGATTGGCATTTCGACTTCTTTTCCCTTTCGGGCGAGTTTATAGGCGCGTTCGCCATTGATTTTGACGGCTGAGAAAATTGGAACGGTTTGTTCGATTTCGCCAGTTAATTTTTTACAAACAGATTTTATTTCGTCGAGAGTTGGAATTTTCTCGGAAACTTTGGTGATTTCACCTTCGATGTCACCAGTCGTGCTCGTTTCACCAAGTCGCACGGTCGCCTCATATTCTTTGTCTTTTTTCAAAAATTCGTCGGATTTTTTCGTGGCTTTTCCCGCAAGGATAATCAAAAGTCCGGTTGCAAATGGGTCTAAGGTTCCAGTGTGACCAACCTTTACCTTCTTCCCTTGCTCGTCGCGCAACTTGCGGCGCACACGTGCAACAACACCAAAGCTGCTCATTCCAGCCGGTTTGTCGATTAAAATGATTTTTTCAAAAGGTTTTTCTTCCATTAGATTTCTACGTTCGCCTTAAACCATTTTTCAAAACCTTCATAGGTTTTGTAGAATTCTTTATCTTCATCAGAATCGTATTTTAAGTAGTTTACGATTTTTCCGTCTTTATAGGTAATAACTGACGGGAAGAATTTTACGGTTTCATAAAGGCTCGTGTCTTTGACATAATCAGAGGTTAAATAATAGAAGCTAAGGTGATTTTTCTTTTGGAATTCGAGTACGTATTCTTTAAATTTTGCAGCGTCGCCGTTACAAATCGGAAGCGAAACATAGAGGACGAAAGATTTTTTACTAGCGACGAGTTCTTCGAAAAAAGGGACAACTTCGTCTTCTTTCACCTCCTTTGCAATTTCAATTTGATTGCCGTTTGTATTTTTGTATTCGGCGTCTAGCACAATCGAATCTTCGACTTCAAGTTTTTTGTTGGCGCCGCCAAGGACTTTATAGAAAATGAAACCAAAAACCGCGAGCGCAACAAGAGTTGCGATGGCGATTAGAATGAGTTTTTTACTCCTCTTTCGTTTTTCTTCTTTTTTCATTATTGCTCCGTGAGGGCATTAAAGTCGATGATGTGGTAGTTTAATTTCCAGAATGCGTAGTTATAGTCATCAATCTTAATGTCAACTTTATGGTCGCCTTCATAATACCAATAGCCACCAACGTTCCAGATTTTATTTTCGTCCCAGCCGAGTTCAACAAGAAGTTTTTTGGTCATACCAGCATAGCCACCACCACCACACATGAGGAAGATGTTTTTATCTTTCGGGAAGAGATCTTCAAGGATTTGTTTTGATTCAGCATAGTTTGCACCGATTTTGCCATTTGCAAGGCGAGAGAAGAGAGTTTTTCCAGTGTAGGATTTTCCAACTGCTTCAGGAAGGCCTTCTGGTTCAATAAGATATGGAAGTGGAACAACTTCGAAACCTTCAACATAGCCAGAAAGATATTTGTCGCCACCGATTTCTTCGTAGTTAGCAGGATCAACGAGCATGCGCATATCGCGATAAACTGAATCTGAGCGATTTAAGTAGTTGTCGATGGTTGATTCGTTAACATTTTTATCGATACCAAGTTCGCCGCGCATTCCTTCGGAAACTTCAGGAGTTGGAATATCTCTTAAAGTAGTTGCGTCATAGCAAACCTTAGCAATTGAAATTGTCATATAGAGTAAAATGATGACGCCGACTGCGACAGCAATAAAAACTCCAAACCCACGCAGAAAAGCTGAGCCTTCTTTTGTTTTCTTATTCATAAAAAATCCTCCGTTTTCTTTATTTTATCATAAAAACGGAGGAAATGGTTATGCTTTTGGAATTTGGAAAGCTGATGGGTCCATAGCTGGTGTCTCAGGGACAGCTGGTTCTGGCGCTGGAGCGACTGGCGCTTCGGCAGGAGCCGGAGTTGCAGCAACTGGAGCAGCCGGTTCTGGTGAGACTGCAACTGCTGGTGGCATCATGCCATTCATATTAACATCTGGTGCTGGAGGAGGTGGAAGTTCAATGTTAACATCTTGCGGAACTTCAACTGGTTGAACTGGAACTTCTGGAGCGACTGGAGCAACTGGTGCGACTGGCGCTTCGGCAGGAGCCGGAGTTCCAGCAACTGGAGCAGCTGGTTCTGGTGCAGCGGTCGGAGTAAATTGCATGTTTGGAAGAGATGCAGCATCTGGAGCTTGTTCTGGAACAGCTGGAGCAGCCTGGGTTGCAGGGTTAGCTGGAGCTGAAATCGCATCAGTTAAAGCTTGATCAATCATTGCACCATAATCTGGAGTTTCTGGAATAGCTTCGGCAACATTTTGTTGCATGACTGAACCTTGAGAAACGATTTGCGGAAGAGTATTTTCCGCTGGCGCAGGAGCGCCTGGATTCAAAATTGCGTTCATTGCAGCTTGAACATCATCTTGGCTGGATTGACCAGGAAGCGCAAAAGTATCAGCATTTTGAACTGGTTCAGTTTCAATAGTAGTTGGAGCAGCAAGACCTTCTGGACCAGCTGGCTCAATCGATGGAGCTGGTTTTGGAGCTTCTGGAGCTGGAGTGCCAACAAGCACTTCTGGTTCAGCTGGAGCAGGTGCTGACTCTGGTGTAGGAGTAGGTTCCGGCGTAGGAGCTGGAGCTGGTTCTGGGGTTGCATTTGCAAGTTCAGTCGCAAGAGCTTCCGGCATTGCAGCTGGGGCTGCTGGGGTTACAATTTGTTCAAGTTGTTGCTCTGGGGTTGGTGCAGCAGCTGGGGCTGGTGCGGCAAGCGATGGAGCTGGAATAAGTGGCTCTGGTGGAGCGACTGGCTCGGCTGGAGCTTCCTCTTTTGGTTCTTCGACCGGTTCTTCAGCTGGTTCTTCCGGTTTAACTTCCATCACGTTTGATGAAATAAGTTGTTGATCTGCGCCGGCTTGCATTAATTTCGAAGAAATTTGCATCGTTTCGGAAGTTGTGCGAGCATTAGAAAATCTATCGGTTGCAGAAACAATTCCGGTGAGGAGCGCAGTAGCGGTTGGCTGATCGAAGGTTTTATAGTCAAGATATTCACAAAGGTTGACAATCATCTCACAGACTGAAGATTTGGAAGGGTCACTCCATTCAAGCTCGGCAAAGTGGCCAGCTTGGTTGGTAGTGATGTTGATTGCGGTTGCGTCGTGCATGATGCGGCCGTATTCTTCGAGAGCGGCATCGAGAACTTCAGCAGAATCGACATCGATGGCGATAACGAGGTCAACGTTGAAATCGCCCTGAGAGAATTCTAGGTCATTTTGAGTGATTGTGGTCTTATATGGTGTAATGTAAACTTTAACGAAGTCGCCTTCAATTTTATAGCGAAGGTGGTCAGCCTTATCTTTCGAAAGCGCGATGATAAAATCTTGAAGAGAGTTGGTGTCTTTCTCAAAGGTCTCACTTGGGTTCAAAAATTCCAGAGTATTCGGAGTTTCACCGGAATAAATTGCGGTGACGTGTTTTCCGAGTTTATTCAAAATCATCGTCAAACCAATTGCGGCGCTGATTTCATCAACGCTTGGATTTTGGCTTAAAGCGACGAGGATGTTTTCACAAGCTTTAATTTTTTCGGCGACTTTCTTCGTGATGTTTCCGAGTTGTTCGTCGATTGATTGTACTTTTTGCTCTGCAGCAGCTTGTGCTTCAGCTGCGAGCACATCGTTGTCTTCAGCGGCAAATGCACCATCTTTTGGAGCGGCGCCAAGACTGGTTTTATCATCTATGTTATCGTTTGACATTTTTTGACCTTTTGATTTTTGACCTAGTTATACTTAAACATTAGCATAATGTCAACGATTTGGCAAGAGCTTTATCACATTTTTTCAAGTCGTAAAATGAACGACTCAACGAGGAGCCATGGATTTTCAGAAAATTTTGTAGTTTTTGAGAGATTATCGATTTTTGCGAGCTCTTTTACAATAATTTTGTTGCGTTTTGAATTT
>CAZCZD010000012.1:0-5918 GCA_964503305.1 uncultured Candidatus Saccharibacteria bacterium
CCATTACGGCGTCGGGCATTATACACCCGTTGATATCACAAAAGCCAAGAAAATTAAGGTCGAAGGTGGTTATCGCGTACTCTCGAACGAAGAAATATTTGAGATAAAATATAACCATCAAAACGAAGATTTCTTCAGGACTCTTCTGCCGGCCGAAGAAGTTTGGTATCTCGCCAGCGAATTTGCAAAAAACCAGGATAGTCCTGGATACTGCGTAGTTTGCCGAAACGGGCGATTCAATGTTCCAATCGAAAGTTTTATGAATTATGAAACATTCGAACTTGATGAACTAATCGTGATATTCAATGTCTTACCTTGTTTCTTGACGCACCACAAATGCGCATCATTCCTTGTTGCCGATGTTGGCAATATGCAGATGAAAACCGCAGTTCGTTTTCTTAAAGGTCGCGTTTTTGACTGGGGGAAACGCATCGACCAAGAGCTTGCTATGTATCGCAAATGGAATCCTGATTTGATCCATATGAAGATCCGTATAGTGATCCAAATAATAGCTACATTGATGAAGATGGCGACGACGAGTAAGTCTTGTACCTCCTCCCTAGGAAAGGGGTCAGTTTGAACTACAGCTGGCCCCTATTTTTTATTGTATTTTTGTTTCATGTTTGATAAAATAAACATAAGAATTATTTAACTTAAGGAGTTATATGTCAATAAAAAGAAAATATGTCGATAGCCACTGGCTTATTTTCGCTTTTGAGGGTGCGGTAGCTCTGCTTTTTGGCTGGTTCGCCCTCTTTACTAATCTTACGGATACAAGCGCACTTGTTTCGATTGTTGGAAGCCTTCTTCTTGGCCTCGGCATCATCGAACTCTTTAACCTTCTCCGACGTACACATCTTAACGAGACTTGGGGTTTCACCCTTATCTCGGCATTAATTGAAGTTGGTGTTGCATTTGCGCTTCTCTTCACTTCCGACCAAGAACTCGTCTGGCACCTTGCGCTTATCGCTGGATATACCGTTGTTCGCGGTGTCTTCGAAATTCTCATTGGTCTCCGCGCAGTTGATGATATTACCGATAAGTTCATTTGGGTTGTCACCGGTATCTGTGGCGCTGTCATGGGCTTCGTTATCTTAAATTCTGGTAACGCAGTTGTCACCGACAATGCTCCTGCATTCATTAAATTCTTCGGTGCTTACATGACTCTTTATGGTCTCGCAAACTTAATCTATGGTGTCCACAACCACGATCAAGCAACTGATCTTCATGCTGAACGCTCAGAAGCTGCAAAGAAGGCTGCAAAAACTCTCGCAAAGACAGCAAAAGCTCCAGCAAAGAAAACAACTGCAAAAAAGACAACTGCAAAAAAGACAACTAAAAAAGCAGCAAAGAAAACAACCCGTAAATAGTTTAAAAAAGGCCACCTACGGGTGGTCTTTTTGATTTTTTAAAACGTTTATGCTAAAATACAGGTAAATAATATAACACATCTTTAGAAAGGGTGGAAAATGGCTAAAAAAGCTCAGAAAAAGAAGAAAAAAGGTGGATTCATCCTCGGTGCATTAATCGGTGCTGGTGCGGGTGCTGCTGGCGTTTTCTTCTCGAAAAAAGAAAACCGCGAAAAAGTTGGTCGCGCAGCTGAAAAAGCAAAAAAAGAAGCTAAAAAATATGGCGATCGTATCAATGCTGAAGGCAAGAAACTTTCTGCACGCGTCAAAGCCAATAAAAAAGCTGATGAAAAAGGCGCAAAACGTGTCGCAAGTGTTGCTAAAAAAGAAGCAAAAGCTTCAAGCGCTCGCGCAAAGAAAACCGTTGCAGCTGCAAAAAAATCTGCAAAACGCGTAACTAAAAAATAATGACAACTAGTCTAAAGAAAATCCGCGATAAAAGAATCGCCAAAGAGGACTTAAATGCCGAGGAGCAAATCCTCGACGACCTCTTCTATGACCTCTACCGCAACCGTGGCAGGGTTTATAGGGTGAACTTTTTCCGCGGAATTTTCTTTGGTCTCGGCACATTTATCGGTGGTACTGTTGTTGTTGCCATCGTCGTTTTCATTTTGACTTGGATTTCCAGTCTCTTACCTCATAATGTCACAATTATTGATTGGCTTCTCACGACTCTTCGTGGATAGTTATGATATAATAGACACATGACAAAGGAGGAAAAGAAAGAGCAGGAACCAGTCATTTTTTTGACTCGGGAAGAAGTTGATGGCAAAAAGCTTTCGCCGAAAGATTTTGTGCATCTTCACAACCACACTCATTACTCACTTCTTGACGGTCTTACAAAAATTCCAGACCTTGTTAGCTACGTCAAAGAACAGGGAATGGAAGCTGTCGCCGTGACTGACCACGGCACAATGTCCGGTCTTGTTGAACTCTATAAAGAGGCTGAAGGCGCCGGAATCAAGCCGATTTTAGGCTGTGAAGCTTATGTTGCAGCCAGAAAGCGCACCGACAAAGACCCAGCTCACGATAAGGAGCGTTTTCATATCACATTGCTCGCAATGAACGATAAAGGTTTTGAAAATCTCTGTCGTCTCGCTTCGGAAGCTGAAATTAATGGTATGTATTACAAACCTCGTATTGACCATGAAATCATGGAAAAATACAACGAGGGAATTATCTGTCTTTCTGGTTGTATGAGCTCGGAAATTTCCGTTCGCCTAATTAATAACGATATGGATGGCGCATTAAAGCTCGTTGATTGGTATAAGAAGGTCTATGGCGATCGTTTCTATCTTGAGATGCAAGACCATGGCCATCCAAAATCGCCAACTCATTCTGATATCCAAAACAAAATTAACGTTGGTCTTCAAAAAATCCACGAAAAAACTGGAATTCCACTAGTTGTGACTTGTGATGGTCACTATCTCCGTCACGAAGACCAAGAAGCTCACGAAGTTTTGCTTTGTATCGGCACGGCCTCAAATCTTTCTGATGAAAATCGCATGACTTTGCGTGATTATCAACTTCACGTGATTCCACCAGACGAGATTATTGAACGTTGGAAGGATGAATTTCCGGAAGCGGTTAAAAATACAAAGATTATCGCTGAACGCTGTAATGCTAAGCTTGAACTTGGCCGCATTTTAATTCCAAAATACGAAGTTCCGGAAGGTGAAACTGAGAAATCTTATCTCGATAAGCTTGTTTTTAGAGGCCTCGTTTTTCGCTATGCTGGAAAAACCCAGGAAGAAGCAAGCAAAATGTCGGTCGAAGAATGCCGCAAGATTCTTCCTAAAAACGTGCTTGAGCGCATTGACTACGAACTTTCTGTGGTCGACCACATGGGCTATAACGGTTACTTCTTGATTGTCCAGGACTTCATTAACTGGGGTAAAACCAAAGGTATTGTTTATGGTCCAGGTCGTGGCTCTGCTGCTGGCGCAATTCTCGCTTACGCCCTTCGTATTACCGAGCTTGATCCTCTGAAATATGACCTTCTCTTCGAGCGTTTCTTGAACCCAGATCGCATTTCCATGCCTGATATCGATACCGACATTCAAGATACTCGTCGTGACGAGGTAATTGAATATTGTACTGAAAAATATGGCAAAGGCCGCGTTTCGAACATTTGTACTTTTGGTAAAATGATGGGTAAAATGGCCGTGCGTGATGTTGCACGCGTTCTTGAGATGCCATACGCCGAAGCTGACCGTCTCGCAAAAATGGTTCCAGATCCAGAAATGGGCCACCATGTTCCACTTTCTCGTGCAATCGTTGAAGCGCCAGACCTTCGTCATGAATATGAAACCAATCCGGCCGCAAAAGAGGTACTTGATTATGCAATTAAACTTGAAGGAACCGTCAGAAGCCACGGCGTCCATGCTTGTGGCGTGGTGATTGCTCCAGACGACCTCGTGAAATTCCTTCCGCTTGAAGTTGCGAAAAAACGCGGTGCAAACGGTGAAGAAATCGTTGCTACTCAGTTCCCATCAACTCAGGTTGAGGAATTAGGTCTTCTTAAGATGGACTTCTTGGGCCTCATGAACCTTTCTGTGATGAATAACTGTTTGCGTATGGTCAGAAAAGTCTACCACGAAGATGTTGATCTCTATTCGCTTCCGCTTGACGACGAAAAAGCCTATGAACTCCTCCAGGATGCAAGAACTACTGGTGTCTTCCAGCTTGAATCTGGCGGTATGAAGAAATATTTGAAGGACCTTAAAGCATCAAGCTTCGAAGATATTATCGCTATGGTCGCCCTCTATCGCCCAGGCCCAATGCAGTTTATCGACAGCTTCATTCGCCGCAAACACGGCAAAGAACCAATCACCTATCTCCATCCTGGACTTGAAAATGCTTTGAAATCGACTTACGGCATTATGATTTATCAAGAGCAGTTCATGCAGATTTCGCGTGAATGGTGTGGCTTTACCGGTGGCGAATCGGATACTCTTCGTAAAGCTGTTGGTAAGAAAAAAGTGAAGCTTATGGAGGAGCTGAAGCCGAAGTTTATTAAAGGTGCAGTCGAAGTTGGCGGTGCGACAGAGGAAATTGCTGAAGAATTCTGGAAACAACTTCTCGAATTCGCAAACTACTGTTTCAATAAGTCTCACGCCGCATGTTATGCTTTGATTGCTTATTGGACTGCATATCTTAAAGCGCATTATCCAGACGCCTTCATGGCAGCACTTATGACTTCCGATATGCGCGATACTGATCGCCTCGCGATTGAAATGTCTGAATGTAAACAAATGGGAATTAAAGTTCTCGGCCCAGACATTAACCAATCGTACGCCGATTTCGCAATCGTTGGTGGCGAGAATACAATTCGTTTTGGTCTTTCCGCAATCAAGGGTATGGGTAAAGCCCTAATTGAGGAAGTTGTAATTCCGGAGCGTGATAAAAATGGTCCATTTAAATCCATTTATGACTTTGCAGCCCGTGTTGACTCCACAAAGTTCAATAAGAAATCTTGGGAATCTGCGATTAAAACCGGCGCGTTTGATAGCTTCGGCTACCATCGCTCTGATCTTCTCTTTAACCTCGAACAAATCCAAGCTTATGGCTCGAAGTTGCAAAAAGAGCGCGCTAATGGTCAAGTCAGTATGTTCTCGATGATGGGTGATTCGGCAACAATTCCGGAACCAGAAATCGTGCCATGTCCGGCAAAAGCCTCCGATAAGGAACAACTTTTCTGGGAGCGTGACCTCATGGGACTCTATCTTTCAGCACATCCACTCGACAAATACGACACTTATTTTAATGAACAAACTCATCCATATTCCTACGTCTCGAAAGATTATGTTGACCACAAAATTGTGCTTGGTGGTATTGTCACAAATGTCAAAAGTGTTTTGACGAAAGCTAAACAAGAAAAAATGGCCATCATCACAATGGAATCGAAGAGTGGCTCAATTGAATTCCCGGTTTTCCCGAAACTCTTTAAAGAAAATGCTGACAATCTTTATGTCGACGCATTCTTAAAAGTGACTGGCGTGGTTGATGATCGCAACATGGAAGGCCAACACACTGAAGATGTGAAATTCTTACCGAAAGAAATCATGGTCATTTCGGATGAGGGTTTAAAGAATTACCAATCGACTGGAGAAAAATTGCCGGATCCAGAATTCACAAAGCACCGCACGTTTAAGAAAAAAGCAGTTGAAGAAAAACCAAAAGAGGAAGAAAAACCGGTCATCATGCCACGAAACGTCGGTGTGAATCCGCGCGATCATAAACTATATATCTTAATCGAGGATCCAGAAGATACGGAAAAACTAACTGAAATTAAGAAAACTTGCGACCTTTATCCTGGTCTCTCACCAGTCGTTCTCGTCTTAAAGGACGGCGCTGAGAAGAAAGCTATGGTGATGTCGTTTAAGATTGAAGCTTGTGAAGAACTTCAGACTAAAATTAAAGAAATTGTTGGCGAAAAAGCGGTTGTTTTAAAATAAAGCTTGTGCTAAAATAATAAAAGTAATAAAGGGTGGAAAGTTGAATAAAATC
>CAZCZD010000012.1:5928-21256 GCA_964503305.1 uncultured Candidatus Saccharibacteria bacterium
AAAGTTGAAGGCTATTGTTGGCGAAAATGCAGTTGTCTTAAAGTAATGCTTATGTTAAACTATAATAAGTAATAAAGTGTGGATTTCGAATAAAATCACAAAATATCTGAATCAACACATCAATGGTCAGGTTTTTGATCGACCTTCTATTTTAAAGGCATATTCACGCGATAAAAGTGTGATTGAAGTGATGCCTCGTCTTGTCGCTGTTCCAACCGAAACTGATGATATTAAATTCCTCGTTCGCTTTGCAAATGATATCGCTGAAAAGAAATTTAAGCTCCCGGTCACTGTTCGTGGTGCCGGCCAATCAAAAACTGGTGCATGTCTCGGCGAGGGGATGATTATTTCAACTGAAAAATTGAATAAAATCCAAGAAGTCGATGAGCACAGCCGTCTCGTCCGCGTCCAAGCTGGTGTAACTCTCGAAAAATTAAATGCCGTCCTTGCTGCATATAATCTTTGTTTACCTGTTAAAGCAAATGAAAAAGAAACTATCGGCGGTCTTATTTCAACTTTTCCAACCGATCCTTATGCAAAAAAATATGGTTCAATTTTCTACTTTGTTGAACGTCTCGAAGTCGTGCTTTCAAACGGCGACCTCATCCAAACTGTCAGCTATACCCCACATGGTCTTAAAAATGCCGCAAAGGCTGAAAGCTTTGAAGGAAAAATCTATAAGAATACCTCAGAGTTAATCGAGAAGAATTCTGAACTCGTTAAAAACATTAGCGACGGCGCTCGTTCTTCACGTGCCGGCTATCCGATGATTTCTCGCGTCAAAAATGACGACCAAAAAACATTCGATCTTATGCCACTCTTCTTTGGTGCTGAAGGCACACTCGGCGTCATCACTGAAGTAATCCTTCGCATCGAACCAATTCCACGTCGTGGTAAACACATTCTTGCAACTTTCCCAAATCTCGAGCAAGCTAATGACTTTATGTCGAAAGTGATAAAACTCCAACCAGCAACTCTAGATGTCTTTGATACAAGAATCTTCAAAATCGCTGCAAAACACGGTAAAAACCTTGGTCTTCTCGAACCTTTGATTGAAAAAGGATATTACGTTCTTGTCGCCTTTGATGACAGCTTCCTCTCTGCAAGCAAGAAGCTCCGCCAAACTCTTGGCATCGGTGCTAACGCAACTACTATCACCGCTGAAAATAACATCAATACGGACGATTTTAAAGAGATTTATACCCTCGTTGATTGCTACTTGAACGATGAAAATTCAATGGAGCGCCCAAGCTTAGTCGATGACTTCTATATGAATGTCGATGGACTTATCAAATTCTCTGAGAAAATCAAACTCATCGAAAAAGCACTTGGCCAAGAGCTCCCAATCTTCGGCTCCTACGCAACCAGCATTTATACCGTTCGCCCAGACTTTGACCTCTCCGACGTCGCTGAGAGAAAGCGCGCAATGCAATTCCTCCGTTACTTCGGTAAAATCGTCAAAGAATGTGGTGGTTCGTTTGCCGGTGGCCGCTCTGAAGGTCGCGTGAAAGGCCTCGTCTCAACTCCTGAACTCGTTGCTGAAGAAAAAGAATTCTACAAGAATCTTAAGATGGTCTTCGATCCAAACGAATTTATGAACCCAGAAACGAAGCTCGGTGCTAACTTCGCCGATGTCGTCCGTCACCTTCGCACTTCCGAAGCGCAAGGCGTAAAATAGAGATAAATAAAAGCCCTAGTGTTTGAAACTGGGGCTTTTTTGTGTTAAAATCTAGGGTATGAAAGTTACTACTAAGAAATTATCCGAAACTTCAGTCGAGATTAAGGTTGTTCTTGATAAAGCTGACCTTAAAGAAGCTGAAGAAAAGGCCGTCAATCGTCTCGTCAAAGACGTGAAAATTGAAGGCTTCCGTAAGGGGAAAGCTCCTCTTGATATCGCAAAAAAGAACATTAATCCAAACGATCTCGCATCTGTTTCTCTCGACATCGCTGTCAGAACTTCTGTTCCAAAAGCCTTCGAAGAATCAAAGAGTGCTCCACTCATGATTCCAAACGTCGAAGTTACTAAATTTGTCCCTGGCGAAACTGTTGAATATACTGCAAAAGCTGACATTCTCCCAGAAGTTAAACTTGGCGACTACAAGAAACTTGGCGTTAAAAAAGAAGAAGTTAAAGTTGCCGAAAAAGATGTTAAAGAAATTCTCGACAACATCCAGAATGCTTACGCTGAATCAAAAGTTGCAAAGAAAAAAGCTGCCATGGGCGACGAAGTTGTCATCGACTTCGAAGGAAGCCTTAATGGCGAGAAATTCGAAGGCGGTGCTGCAAAAGATTTCAAACTTGGCCTTGGTTCACACCAATTCATTCCAGGTTTCGAAGAGGGAATTGTCGGCCACGAATCTGGCGACCGTTTCGACCTCGAGCTTACTTTCCCTAAAGATTATCACGCTGAAAAGCTCGCTGGTAAGAAAACTGTCTTCAACGTGCTCGTGAAGCAAGTTAATGAAATTGTGAAGCCAGCCCTTGATGATGAACTCGCGAAGAAATGCGGTCCATTCAAGACTATCGACGAACTCAAAGCAGACATCAAGAAGAATCTTGAAACTCAAAACGCTGCTAAGGTTGATGAAAAATTCAAAGACGACCTCGTCAATAAACTCGTTGAGAAATCAAAGGTCTCTGCTCCAGAAATCATGATTAAAGACCAACTCAACATTATCAAGAACGACATTGCGGCTAACGCTGCTCGCCAAGGCCTTAGCTTTGAAGATTACTTGAAGCAAACCGGCCAAACCGAAGAAGACTGGGAAAAAATGGCTCGTGAAATCGCTGAAAAACGCGTCAAAGCTAGCCTTTGTCTCCAAATCCTCGCTCGTGACGAGAAAATCGAAGTTGAAGACGAAATCGTCGATGCAAAAATCAACGAACTTCGTGAAGTCTACAAGAAATCGAAAGAAGCTCTTAAGAATCTTAAGGATCCAAACGTCCGCCAAGATATTAAGAACCGCTTAACTATCGAAAAAACCTTGAACTTCCTCGTAGAAGCAAACAGCTAATTTAGGTTTAAAAAATAGGCTCCATCAGGGGCCTATTTTTGTATTTTAAAGATAAGCGCTATTGACTTTTATGGCGTTTTGTGCTATAATAAAACCATATCACTCTCGAGTGATTGGGTACTTTCAAATACTATCTCTGAAAGGAGGGCAGAGAATGAGTGAAAGAAACACTGCGCAAAATGTCGTTTCTAGTGTTCCCCACGATGTTTTTTGGGGAGACATTCAGAAAAATATTTTGACATCGTATCCGTTTTCCAAACTCCGGTGCGGAGGTGAATCAGATCTTACAGAAGAGGAACAGACTTATCTCAACATGGAATTAGGAAAATATTTTCCGGGATATGACTTCAAAAACGATGGCCACTTGGCCCTAGCCTACGCTCTCACTGAGCGTGAAATGAGCCGAGCCTAAAACGACAAGTACTTTATCAAAAACACGCCCCTGGAGGCCATTCCAGGGGTATTTTCTTGTCTAAAAATCTTCGCCGTGGAACATCGCAACCAGGGAATCACGACGCGTAGTGATGTTGTTTTCTCTTTCGGCTTTATTAAAATCTCTCGAGAAAGCACGTCTGACATAGGCTTCAACTGAGCTGCGGTCATATTCAGCCCTAGCATTTGTCTCGCCGTGGCGATCCTTATGGCTTTCATAAGTAAAATCATTTGTCTCAAAATCGCGGAAAATCAGCCTTTTTACTCCGTATTTATCGGCAATACGGTTGATATTGTTCAATCCTCGAATCAAATTGTTGTGTGCCATGCGGCGGTGCATGTTGTAAATTACCGGATCGCTACCCCTTGATTCGTAGTCCATGATTGCCTGAATGTGGCGTGCTACTAGCTGATGAAGACTATAGATAGCTTCGAGTTCCTTCTCGCGCTCGTCTTTGTCTTCATTTTTACGAACCGCCTCGAGAATCGCGAGGTTTCTTTCGTCGTAATAGTCACCGGATTTGGCTTCAATCGTCTCTGGTGGGAGTGTGTTCGAGATTCGCTCAAGATCATCTCGCTCATAGCGACTTTCAAACAGCGAATCGCTCTCAGCCTCACGCATCTTTTTAAAAGCGTGCGCTGCATCTTCTTCCCAACGTTCAAATTCCGCCTGATTTTTAATCTCGTGCTTAGCAAATTGCGTCTCGACGTCTTTATAATCGTCAGCCCAATATTTCACATCTTCTCTTGCACGGTCGATTTTTTGCTCGCGATATTCGGTTGCGAGCATCGTTAATTTTCCAAGCTCGCTTTCGTTTAGCTCTGTTTTTTCGGTTTCTGGGTTTGTATTTAGTCTTTCAGCCATAATGTTTATCCTAAAAACATTATAGCATAAAGGTGTTTAATATTATAAAATAAAAGTCAGTATTGTCAATTAAGATTAGGTATGCTATAATACATTGGTCGCATAAATATGCAAAGTACATTAGAAGGAGGGTTTTACCATGTGTAAAAACGAAGAAGAAAGAATCGATACTTTCGAGGATGCTTTGAGATTGATTTTCTCAAACACAGTTCCAAAAGGCGTAGTACTTGTTGAGGTGGGGGCAGAAGAAGAGTCGGAAGAGGATGTAAGGGAAATGGACGGTCGCGAAGAGGTCTTTGCTCTGATGACCGACAAAGAGCTTGAAGCATTTGACTTAGTCGAGAACTTTGCATTCACTCCAAAAGCCGGCTTGCCGGAGGATGATGATTCGCTTGAAGCGCGCATCGAACATGCAGAATGGAATGCTGAGGATCTTCACGATGACGTGGCCAATATTTTGGCCGAGTTCGAAGCTACGGTTGCTTATTATGCAACTAGAAAGGCGATTGATCCGGATGATGAGTCGATTTGCGAACTTTGGCTTGAAGAAATTCAGGATTGCATTAACGACATTGTCGATATTGCCCGCGAAATTGAGCTTCTGATTCGTTCCGAAGTGGCCGCATTCCGCGCCGATCAAGCAAGTGTCGCACTCGATGAAGCCTTGCTCGACAGGGAAATCATTGGCAAAATGCTCGAAGAATATTACGAGCAATAAGAAACGGTAATACCCTTAAGACAAACCCCCAAGGCGCTTGACCTTGGGGGAATTTTGTGCTAAAATGTCAGATAAGAGTTTCATCTGGTTTTTATTGCTGTATTAAAACCAGAAACAGCGGTCTTACCAACCGCGAACAGGCCCGAGGTTTAATCTGAACCGGAGGCAACTACAAAGTTAATTTTTAAGAGGAAAATTTAATGCCAACTATCAATCAGTTGATTCGCAAACCTCGCAAAAAAGCTGCAAAGAAGTCAAAAGCTCCAGCTCTTGGCTCAATCGTAAACACTCTTAAAACTAAGTATTACGATCAACCAGCTCCATTAAAGCGCGGTGTTTGTATTAAAGTTACAACCAAGACTCCAAAGAAACCAAACTCAGCACTTCGTAAAGTTGCTCGTGTCCGTCTCACTAACGGTCAGGAAGTTTGGGCTTACATTGGTGGTGAAGGTCACAACCTCCAGGAGCACGCAGTTGTGCTCGTCCGTGGTGGTCGTGTTCCAGATCTTCCAGGTGTCCGTTATCACATCGTCCGTGGTACACTCGATCTTCAAGGTGTCCAAGGTCGTAAACAAGGCCGTTCAAAATACGGTGCTAAGAAGGAGGATAAGTAATGCCACGTAAAACTACTACCTCACTTGAAAGAAAAGTTTCTCCAGATCGCAAGTACCAATCAATCTTGGTCCAACGCTTGATTAACAAATCAATGCTCGACGGTAAGAAACAAGCTGCAGAACGTTCAGTCTATGAAGCTATCGAAGGCGCAGCAAAAACCCTCAAATCTGAGAACCCTGTTGAAGTCCTCGAAAAAGCAATCGCAAACGTTTCACCAGATTTCGAAGTTAAAAGCCGTCGTGTCGGTGGCGCTAACTACCAGATTCCATTCCCAATTTCTGGTCACCGCCAACTTCACTTCGCATTTAGCTGGCTCGTCCAATCTGCTCGCGCACGCGGTGGTATGCCATTCGCAAAACGTCTCGAAGCAGAAATCGTTGACGCTTACAATGAAACCGGTGCAGCTTTCAAGAAGAAAGAAGATTGTCACCGTATGGCAGAAGCAAACCGTGCATTCGCACACTTTGCTCGCGCATAATAAACCAAAGCATCAAAATAGCCCCCCTGTATCTAGGGGGACTTTTTGTGGGACTTCAAACATTAATTACTTTTTCATCTGAGCTTTATCAACTTCAAGCCATTCTTTCTCTTCCTTCTTTTCCTCGTAAATTTTCTCGAAACGCTCGAGAGCGGCATTAACGATACTGGAAAGAGAAGGTGTTGCAGTGCTGAGCATGAAGAGATTACTTGATTCTTCAATGTCGCCATACCAATAGTTTTTCTTGAGATAAGTCATGAGGCGACGTGCGGAGACTTTTGAATTCGCATAATTCTTGATGTAGTTTGTAATAGGCATTCTGCCTCTCATCAAGCAATCCTCGAAATATTCAATGAGGAAAGCCCAACAAACCATATCATTCGCGCTATCAAGTGCTCCCATGTCAAATAAATCTTGCATATTGAACCTAACGGTCCACTCTGCAGGGTCATCAGAAACTCTTCCACATTCTCCAAGAATATAAGCTGAAAGAATATAGAACATGCGCTCAGGCTCAATAACGGGTGGTTTTTCGAATGTAACACCACTCTTGTCATGAGCAATCTTCATAACTCGCGTCAAATCTCTGCGAATCTGCTTTGCAGAAGCGCCGCCTGTCATTTCAGCTAAATCCTCAATCGACATTGCGAACGGTGACATGCCCTGATCGAGCATTTCGGTAATAAGCACCTCGATATTACGAAGCTCCTTCTTTACCTCGTTCAAAGTCTCGTCGCTGATGTCGTTTGTTCCGAAGATAATCGGAATGATGAGCTTTCTGATGTTGATCTTACTGACAGTTGTAATTTTCATACAAAGTCCTCCTTGTAATGTGCGTGGGGTGCATCCCCAATTAGTGTGCCACGGGCGTATAGCCCAATAACAATAACTTTATTATACCATATTTCGATAATATTTTCAAGATATAGCATTTTGATTCCGGTTGTGGTAAAATAAAGGCAATAATTAGGAGGCAAAATGATCAAAGTAGCTATTAACGGCTTTGGGCGCATTGGAAGAAACGCGTTCAAAATCGCTTTTGAGAGACGTGACATCGAAGTCGTTGCTGTAAACGACTTGACTGACACGAAAACTCTCGCACATCTTTTGAAATATGATTCATCTTACGGAACTTATGACCGTGATGTTGATTTTGACGACGAAAATATCATCGTCGATGGCAATAAAATTCGTGTTCTTTCAGAGAAAGATCCAGCAGCTTTGCCATGGAAAGAGATGGGTATCGATGTTGTAATCGAATCAACCGGTCTCTTTACCGATCCAGAAAAAGCTCACGCTCACATTGATGCTGGCGCTCGCAAAGTTGTAATTTCCGCTCCAGCCAAAGGTGAAGGTGCAAAAACTGTCGTGCTTGGTGTTAATGAGGAAGTTGTCGAAGATACTGACGAAATCCTTTCAAACGCAAGCTGTACTACAAACTGTATCGCTCCAGTAATGCGCGTACTCGAAGATAACTTCGGTATCGAAAAAGCTATGATGACAACCGTCCATAGCTACACCGCATCGCAACGCCTTCAAGATGCTCCAGCTAAGGACCTTCGCGAGGCTCGCGCTGCTGCTGAAAACATTGTTCCAACAACCACTGGTGCATCAAAAGCTGCAGCTCTCACCATCCCAAGCCTCAAAGGCAAATTTAACGGCCTCTCAGTTCGCGTCCCAACCCCTGTTGTCTCACTTTCTGATATCACTGCTATTGTAAAACGTGACGTAACTGTTGAAGAAATTAATGAAGTCTTCGAAAAAGCTGCTAAAGAACCATATTACGAAGGAATTCTTGGCATCACCCATGAAGAACTTGTTTCTTGTGACTTCAGAGGAAATTCACATTCATGTATCGTCGACCTCCCACTTACGGACGTCGTTGGCGGAAACTTAATCAAAGTTGTCGCTTGGTACGATAATGAATGGGGATATTCAAACCGTCTCGTTGAATTAACTGCTGATTTCGGCAAAAGGAAATAGAAATGTTACGCCTCTTCATCGCCTCAGATCATCGCGGATTTGCTGACAAACAGCGTCTTTTGCAGGTGCTCGGTAATTCGAGTGTAAAAGACACTTATGAGATTATCGACCTTGGCCCAACTACCTTGAAGCCAGAAGATGATTTTAATGATGCTGCGATTAATGTGGCGAGAAGCGTGCGTAACACCCCAGGTTCACGTGGAATCTTAATCTGTGGTTCAGCCCATGGCATTGCCATCCAAGCTAACCGTTTTAAAGGTATCCGCGCTATCTGTGGCTATACTCCTGAACTCGTCCATCTCGGTCGTCTTCATAATGATGCCAACGTTCTTTGCCTCTCGTCGGACTTCATGGATGAAGCTACTATGGACCGCTCAGTTTCAATGTTTCTTTCAGCGGAATTCTTGCCTGAGGAACGTTATATAAGACGAAATGCTCGCCTTGATGAGGAAGCAATTTATTAAAAAGGAGAAAAATGCACCCTGCTGTTGACCCAAGTGATGTGATTATTGCGCCAACGCTCCTAACTGCGGACGCAAATGAATTTACGAAATATCTCGGACTTTATCCGACTTTCGCAAAACGCATGCAAATCGACGTTGTCGACGGTAGTTTTGTAGCAACGACGACGATTCCAGAATCGGCAATCACCGCTCTTCCAACCAATATTCCGGTCGATTTCCATATGATGGTTGCTCGCCCTTCTGAGCATATGCCACACATTTTACGCTTGAAACCAAATCTTTGCATCTTCCACGCCGAAGCAACCGAAGATTTATTGCCAATTTTCGCCCAGCTAAAACAAGCTGGAATCAAAGCTGGCGTTGCGCTTTTGCAACGTACTTATCCGGGCTCCGTCGAGCAATACATAAAAGCCGCCGACCACGTCTTGATTTTCGCCGGAGCACTCGGTAAAAATGGTGGTTCAGCCGATCTTCTTCAGGTTGAAAAAGTTAAACTAATCCGCAACATCAACCCAGACGTCGAAATTGGCTGGGATGGTGGCGTAAGTATCGAAAACGTTCGAACTTTAGCGCATTCTGACATTAATATCCTTAATGCTGGCTCTGCAATCGTTAAATCCCCTGATCCAAAGAAAGCTTGGGAGGAACTCGAAGAAGAGAAAACTCAGAGAGGGGTTCGTATCTAATGGCAAGAATTGTTAGCTTAGGCTCAGCGCTCCAAGACATTTATCTGATTGACCACGACGATTTTGTGTCAACCAAAGAGGGCGAAGTTGAAAAGCTTGGCCAAATTGTAGTTGGCTCAAAAGTTGATATTGATAAAATCTCTTTTGAAGTTGGTGGTGGCGGTACAAACTCAGCCGTGACTTTTGCTCGCCATGGCCACGAAACGATTTTTCTCGGCAATCTTGGCACCGATCCGGCTGGACAGGCAATTGAAAACCTACTTGATGAGGAAGGCGTTGATACTAGCTACATTACTCACGGTAAGCAAAAAACCGGTGTCTCGGTCGTGCTTCTCGATACGAAGTCTGGCGAAAGAACGATTTTAACCTATCGCGGGGCTTCTGCAAAGTTTAATAACCTCGATGAAAACGATCTTGAAACGATTAATCCAGATTGGATGTATGTTACAAGTTTGCGCGGTGACATGGATACACTCCTTCGTTTCTTCGAAAAGGCTAAAGAGCTTGGTACTAAAATTATGTTTAACCCAGGCAAGCTTGAAATAAAAGAGAAAAAGAAATTGCTTGGTTTACTCGACCTTGTCGATGTCTTACTTGTCAATAAGAGCGAAGCTGCTGAAATCGTCCCTGGAAAAATTCTAGAAGAACTCGTTGCTCATCTTGGCGCATACTGCAAAACTGTCATTATTACCACTGGCTCAATGGGCGCAATCGCCACTAATGGTAAAGAAACTTATCGTTTTGGCATCTATGAAGACTTGCCAGTTAAGGATACAACTGGCGCAGGCGATGGCTTCGGTTCAGGCTTCCTTGCTCACCTCGCAGCCGGAAAAAGTTTCAAAGAATCTTTGATTTTTGGCTCAGCCAACTCAACTTCCGTTGTAACTAAACTTGGCGCAAAAGCCGGAATCCTCTATGGCGACGAAGATCTCCACCCAATGCCGATTCAAAAGCTTTAAAAATGCTAAAAAAGGTCCAGTTCGTCTGGACTTTTTTGATTAAATATGATATAATAAAAATTATGATTGTCAAGTGACGATCAAGATGTTTAAAGAGGTGAAAAACCAGAAATCTGTCGAAAGGAGGGGCGTCAGATGATTGTAACGAGCATGAACGTAGGCCTTAGTAGTCTGGTCGTTGAAGAGAACGATAATTTGAGGGCTGTCGACAAACTTCTCGACGTCACTCAAAAAAGTCCGTATTTCGGAGACAGGAACTCCGACCGAACGAACACTCCGGACTTCAACCGGCAATTTATGGAAAAACGACGAGAGCTCCAATTGAATGAGAAAAAACATCGAGACATGCTGAAAAGCGAGGACTTGAAACACATTTTTGAACAAATGAAGGGCTCACAACCTGGCAAACAAATTGATGCCTATCGATAATCCGTGATAAAGATAGGATGCTAGCACCTTGAAAACTAAATAACACGCACCTCTAATTAAACATCGAATTGTACCTTGAAAAATCCCCGGACTCATTTGTCCGGGGTATTTTCTTGCTTAATTATTTTTTATTTACGAAGTAGTCGTCATAGATATTTTCGTCAACTTTGACGTGACCTTGCTTGTTTGCGGCTTTAACGATCTCATTTAAATCATCCGTAATCTTCACAAGCTTCAAATCTTTTGCCTTAATCATACCTTCTTTAAGAAGCTTCTTTTCCCAAACCTTATAAAGCGGTTTCCAATAGCTTTTTCCAAAGAGAAAGATTGGTTGCTTTGGCATTTTATCTTCCTGTTCCAGAATCATCACTTCTGAAAGCTCGTCCAAAGTTCCGAATCCGCCAGGGAAGAAAACGAAGACTTTTGATGCCATCACGAGCATTACTTTTCTACTGAAGAAATAGTGAAATTCCATCGTATCAGTAAGATATGGATTTGGGAATTGCTCGTGGTCAAGCGTAATGTTAAGTCCGACTGAGCGTCCACCATATTCAAATGCACCGCGGTTTGCAGCCTCCATGATGCCAGGTCCTCCACCGGTAATTACCGCATGTCCGTTCTCGGCAAGTAACTTTCCGAGTTCGCGTGCTTTGATATAATATTTCGAATCTTCAGAGACGCGAGCTGAACCAAAAACCGTCACGCCTTGTGAAAAGGTGCGAAGGATTTTTAAGCCACGTCCAAGGTCATGAGCATATTTAAGCGATCTTTTAACGTCTTCTTCAACCAATCCGTAGTTTTCGAGGTTTTTAGTAAAGACTTCAATATTTTTATCCATAAGCACATTGTAGCACATTTAAGGGGTGCGATTCAAGAGAAAATGTGTTATAATTTATCTTAATGAAGACAATTGTTGTGGTTCATAATATTCGTTCACTTTATAATGTCGGCTCGATTCTTCGAACAGCCGAAGGTTTTGGCGTCCAAAAAGTCATCTTTTCTGGCTATACGCCATGTGAAAAGAACCCAACTTACTTGCCGCATATCAGAGAAAAAATTAAAGATTCGATTCATAAAACCGCGCTAGGTGCCGAAGAAATGGTCCCGACTGAATATACCGGAAACGTCCGCGAGGCCCTAGAAAAGCTAAAAGCCGACCGCTATAAAATCATTGGTCTAGAGAACAATATTAGTGATAGGCGACTAAAGAAGCTAAACTCCCCTGAACTACAAACTTCTCTCGGGCGCGCAGCCGCTTTTGGAAATAAAACCGTCCTACTACTAGGAGAAGAAGTTAACGGGATTCAGGAAGACCTATACGACCTAGTCGATCTATTCCTAGAAATACCAATGAAAGGACGTAAAGAAAGCTTCAACGTCTCGGTCGCAACCGGAATTGCACTATACAAACTATTATGCGAGGAAAATTAAATGAAAAAGTATGATCCAATAAAAATTGAAGAAAAATGGCAAAAAATTTGGGACGAAAACGAAGAATTTAAGGCTAAAACCTCTAAAGAAGCCAAAAAAGACGGCGAGAATGTCCAAAAAATGTTTCTTGCTGAAATGTTCCCATATCCTTCAGGTGCCGGCCTTCACGTCGGTCACGTTCGTAACTTCAGTATTGTTGATGCGATGACTCGTTTCTATACTCAACAACGTTTGAATGTGCTTCGCCCATTCGGCTATGATACTTTCGGTCTCCCAGCTGAAAACTATGCAATTAAAACTGGCATTTCTCCAGAAGTCGCAACAAAGCAAAACATCGATAACTTCCGCAAACAGGCAAAACGTCTTGGTTTTGCAATCGACTGGTCTCGTGAAATCAATACCTCAGATCCAAAATATTATAAATGGACTCAGTGGTGTTTCTTGAAACTCTTCGAAAAAGGTCTCGCATACCAAAAAGAATCTTATCAATGGTGGTGTCCAGTTGACCAAACCGTTCTTGCAAACGAACAGGTTGAAAACGGCCATTGTTGGCGCTGTGGAACCGAAGTTGAAAAGAAGAAAATGAAGCAATGGTTCTTCAAGATTACTGAATATGCAGACGAACTTCTCGATGAAGTTGACGCTCTTGATTGGCCAGAAAAGATTAAAACTGCTCAAAAGAACTGGATTGGCCGTTCTGAAGGCGCAGAAATCTCTTTTAAAGTTGATAATGATGACAATCAATTTATCAAAGTCTTCACAACTCGCCCAGATACTCTCTTTGGTGCAACTTTCCTCGTGCTCGCTCCTGAGCACCCAATGATTTCAAAAATCATGACCGAAAATGCAAAAGAGAAAGTTCTCGAATATTGCAAAGAGGCAATCAAGAAATCTGAAATTGAACGCCAAGAAAACAAGGAAAAAACTGGTGTCTTCACCGGTGCTTACGCAATTAACCCAGCAACCGGCAAAAACATCCCAATCTGGGTTTCTGACTATGTTTTGATGGGCTACGGCGAAGGCGCAATCATGGCTGTTCCAGCTCACGATGAACGCGATTTTGAATTTGCAAATAAATTTGAGCTCCCAGTTATTGAAGTTATCGAAAAACCAGAAAATTGTGATGAAAAATGCTATCACGGTGAAGGCAAATTAATCAATTCCGACCGTTTCAATGGCGTCGAATCAGCCGACGCTCGTGACGGCATTATTAGTTGGCTTGAAGAGCAAAAAATCGGCAAATCCCGCGTCACTTACAAGATGCGTGACTGGCTTATCTCACGCCAACGCTATTGGGGCTGTCCAATTCCTATCGCTTACGATAAAGATGGTAACCCACATGCAATCCCTGAAGATCAACTCCCGGTAATTCATCCAGAAGTTGAGGATTATAAACCAGATTCAACTGGTCGTTCCGCTCTCGCAAAAGCTAAAGATTGGCTCAAGGTTACAATCGATGGCGAAGAAATGACTCGTGAAACTGATACTCTCGATGGTTATGCATGTTCGAGCTGGTATCTCTGGCGCTATGTCTCTCCAGATTGCGACGATGCTGCTTGGGACCCTGAAGAAATTAAATATTGGGCACCAACTGATGTTTACTGCGGTGGCGACCACGCTGTGGCACACCTTCTTTACGTCCGCTTCTGGTGTAAATTCTTCGCAGATTTAGGATATCTCCCATTCCGTGAGCCAATTAAGAGACTCCTCTATAACGGTTACATTAACGCTCCAGACGGTAAAAAGATGTCAAAATCAAAAGGCAACGTGATTGATCCACTCGATGTGATTAACTCCGGTTATGGCGCTGATACTCTTCGTACCTACGAGCTTTTCATCGGTCCATATAATGAAGATGCTGCTTGGTCAACCAAAGCAATCGGCGGCGTTTATCGCTTCTTGAATCGTTGTTTCAACCTTACTTTTAACCCTGAAAAGACTGTTGATGAGAAGGTTAACCTCGTAATTCGCAATAAAACCGCAAAGAAAGTTACTGAAGACATGCACCGTGCTGGCTTCAACACTGCCGTTGCAGCTTTAATGGAATTCGTGAATGAACTTTATAAAAACGGCGCTTCTAAAGAAGACCTCGTAGTTCTCGCAAAGCTTTTGAAGCCATTTGCTCCACATCTCGCATGTGAAATGCTCGAAGAGCTGAAATCTGACGATGAATGGCCAACTTGGGACGAAAAAGCCCTCGTTGCTGACACTGTCGAAGTTGTCGTCCAAGTTAACGGCAAACTCCGTGCTAAACTTTCGGTTGCAGCCGAAGATTTGAATGATGAGAAGAAGCTCGAAGAACTTGCACTTGCTGACGAAAATGTAAAGAAGTACGTTTCTGGCACACCAAAACGCGTCATTGTTCTTCCAAAAGTTAAACTCGTCAATATTGTAGCTTAATGCTATAATAACGTTAATGGTTAACAATTTCGAAGATTTTTCTGTTGATAAGAGCCCTTTTTCCGACGACTGGGATATGTCTGATGTCGATAATCCTTTTAATGATTCGGAAAAGAATGTTGATAAATCCGAGGAAGAGCGAAACTATAACCTTCGCGAGAACGCTTTAAAAGACGAGCTTCAGCTGGTCGTTTCAAAGCGTGCAAAATATATCTTTAATGCTGGTGATGAATTCTCGACTATGATGCGTCGCATGGAACATCCACTTTCAAAACGCATCGAAGGTAATTTTGACGACCTTGTCACGTCCAAGAAAAAGAACAGCAATGATACTCTCGAATCTTTCTTTACTTACATCGATTCAGTCTATCCGTCGCCATATAAAAACGCGGAAAACCTCCATTCTGACGAGGCCGAAGATGAGTATCGTCGTACTGCAATGAGCGAAGGCCAAAACACTGGCGACAATCTTGATGAAATTGCAAAAACCTTCTCGATTGATGGCTCGGACCGCGACTTGCATATTGCCACTGTTCTGAAAAATATGGGACAGGATTCGGCCGACTATCAAGCCGCCCTTTCTCGTGCTATTATCGCCTATTCCGAAAACCCAAGTCAAGAAAATCGTTCGCGCCTCACACGTATCCAATCCGACCATAGCGGCGCACTTGCTAACTCACTATTCAATATTGCCGAAACTTTTGATTCGAGCCGTACTGAACTCGGAAAAAAGATGTTTGATCCAACCGTCGAACTCGCAACAATGCTCGCAAGAAGTTCTGAAGAATATTTTGAAGGATTGATGGGTTATATGAAATTCAAGATGGAAAACTCGAGTGTAAAAAAAGCTGAAA
>CAZCZD010000012.1:21266-29170 GCA_964503305.1 uncultured Candidatus Saccharibacteria bacterium
TTCCAGACGTGTTTTTGCAATAAAATACCCCTTGAAAAATCCGAATTTTAGTGGTATTATAGTATAAATTATTGTATTAAAATAAGGAGCAATATGCCTGAACCTAAAAAACAGAGCAGCCCACGTAAGACCGGCCTTCGCCGTTCACATCTTCGTTTGAAGCTCGCTCGTATGGTTAACAAGAAATCACCGGTCAAAGCTTTTGAGACAGCTAAGAAGACCCCTAATGTCAAGGTTAAGACAGTTAAATGCAAATGTGGTTGCGATTGCAATAAATGCGACTGCAAAGATTGCACATGCAAAAAATGTAAGAAAAGCGGTAAATAATGGCAAGCAATCGGCACTTAGGCAGAATTATATCGTTACAGAGCTTGTATGAATACGAGTTTCGTCTCAAGGCGGGCGACGCCACAGCCGATATCGATACCATTGTCGCTAAGAATATTGAACCCTACGCAAAAGCTCTTGGGGATACTGAATTTGTCTACACTCTTTCAAAGGGTGTTGTTGACAATATGAAGAAATTGGACGAAGAACTTCGCCCACTCGCCCCAGAATGGCCAATTGACACAATCGCTGCGATCGACCGTAATGTCCTTCGTATTGGCCTTTTTGAACTTGAATCAAGAAATGTTCCACCAAAGGTCGCTATTAATGAAGCAGTCGAACTCGCAAAAGCTTTCGGCTCAGATAACTCATCAAAATTCATCAATGGTGTGCTTGGAACTGCATTTAAGGAGCTTGGCTTAGGAGAAACTGAGGATAAGAAAGATGCGAAATCAGACTCCAAGAAACAGGACGCGTAAAGTTCCTGAAGCGCTTCCTGAAAAGCAAGACGAGTCAGCTATCTCAAAAATCCATTCAAAATTCTTTCACAAAAAACCTGCAATTCAAGAAATTGTTCGCGAACCGACCTCCGGTGGCATCGTTTTCCGTCTCACCCCTGATAGTAAAGATATTGAAATCCTTTTAATCCAAGATTCAAAAAATCGCTGGACTATCCCAAAAGGACATATCGAACAGGGTGAAACCGCTAAACAGACTGCAATCCGTGAGATTGGCGAAGAAGCAGGACTTCAACACATCCAGGTCTTAACCTGGCTCGGTAAAATCCACTTTAAATATCGTCGACTTGATAAACTTGTTTTGATGACAACCCAGGTCTATCTCGTCCGCGCCGTCGATAAAACCGAAACACCGACGAAAGAAAAATGGATGAATGGAATTAGATGGTTCAAATTCAATGACGCTCTCGAGGCGATTGAATATGAAGATATCGAAAAGCTGATGTTAATCGCTAAGAAAAAAATTAGGGCGGGAGAATTTTAATGAACGAAGGATTAGAGCCAAAAGATTTTGGAATTTCTATCGAAGAAATTCAAAAACAAATTAATTTAGCTAGCACAAAGCAAGAGGACAATAAGAAAAAAGAGCAATTCACTAAAGAAATGCTCGACACTTATCAAACTTTTGCAAAAGAGCACCTTGGCTTCGAATTTAACGATGTTACGTTGTTTATTACAGCTTTGACTCATAAAAGCTACGTTAATGAACATCGCAACACTAAAATTGTCCATAACGAACGCCTAGAATTCCTTGGCGATGCAATCCTGGAGCTCGTTACTTCTGATTTTCTTTTCCGCAATTTTTCTGAACCAGAAGGTATTATGACTGCTTGGCGTTCTGCTCTCGTTCGCACTGAGTCAATCTGCGAAGCTAGCGAAGAAATCGGCTATGTTGACTTAATTCGCCTATCAAAAGGTGAAAAAACCTCTGAAAATGGCCGCTCACGTCTATCGATTGTCGCCGACTGCTTCGAAGCTGTTACTGGCGCAATTTATATGGACCAAGGCTACGCTGCTGCTAAACGCCACATCTATAAATACATCCTTTCTAAGATGCAAAAGATGGTCGAAGCAGAAGACTGGCGTGATCCAAAGTCTTACCTTCAAGAGTTGACTCAAAAGGCTGAAAACGTTATCCCAGTTTATCGTACGGTGAAAGAGGATGGTCCAGACCACGACCGTGTCTTTGAAATCGTTGTCCAAGTCGGCAATACGGTTCGCGGCAGGGGAACTGGCCACTCAAAACAAGAGGCTCAATCGATGGCGGCAAAAGAGGCGATTCGCTATTATAAGAAAATCGTCCAAGATACCGGCAAATTATCACCAAATAACCTCTAAAAAGTAGCCCTTTAAAAGGGGCTATTTTTGTGGCATATTTATTGACAATTTATACTGTTTGTGCTATAATATAGGTAGTGATTTGGCACCAGTTGCAAAGGAGGGATTGCAATGGGCAATAAGGCACATTACAACTATAAAGAAGAAACAAAAGATATGTCCGGGAAGAACGATATGCCCGGACAGTATCGTCTAGACCTGAATGAAGATGGAAACCGCCTTGTCGAGCAGAGACCCCAACTATGTAAGCCATATTTTTCACAGAGGTATTGGGGGGCTTTCAAAGAATTCCTCGATGCATCTGGTGTCTTCAACCGGACCTGGTATCTGTATAAGCAGATACAGGCCGATCCCAGTCCCGAAGAGTTGAATAGACAAATCGGAGCTGCTGAAGCGAAAAATGATATTGCGCTTAAGAACAGGCTTGAAAGCCAACTCGAAGACGTCGTAAAGCGTCTGACAGTCATGAAGGCCCATCAGGGATGCGAGACAGCCGAAGAGCTTTATGTAAAAGCTGAAAAAGAATGGAACGCATATAAGGCAAAGCTTAAAAACCTGATCTACTATGCTGGAAAGGCGAATGTTCCCATCAATGCAAAAGATGGCGATAAAACGTTCCGTGGAATCATGTACGCGTTCGTCCTCTTGGATGACAAGATTCGAGGCTCATGCCGTCGAGAATTCTACCGTAAAAAATACGTTGATATCGCCCTCAAGCGGATCAATCAGACCCACTATTCCGACCCAATCTCAATCTATGAAATTGAGCAGGAATACAAGGCTGACAAAAAATGGCAGGATAAGTACCTGCGCAGGAAACGAAAGAAATAGCCAAATCACACAAATAGGCTCCGGAAATTCCGGGGCCTTTTTCCTCTTGAAAAAATCCGTAGTTTATGATAAAATAAGCTAAGTTAATAAATTAAAGGAGAAAAAATGCTCGCGATTCGTATGCAGCGTAATGGTCGTACACACCTTCCAGTGTATAGAATAGTCGTCCAAGAATCACAGCGTCACCCTCTTTCGGGACGCATTGTGGCTGAGGTCGGTAACTACAACCCAGAAACCAAAAAAGTCGTCCTCGACAAAGAAAAGGTTGAATTCTATCTTAAGAATGGTGCACAACCATCAACCCGTGTCGCACGTGTTTTGAAACTTGAAGGAGTTAAGCTCCCAGCTTGGGTTAAAGAAGCTCCTATGAAGCAAGCTAAAGCAAAACACGCTGACAAGCTTCGTAAGAACCAACCAAAAGAAGAAGCACCTGCTGAAGCTCCAGAAGCCGAAGCAGCACCAGCTGAAGCAGCACCAGCTGAGGCTTAAGAAATTCCCGCCGAATAGGCGGGTTTTTCTTCAAAAAATCTATTGAAATTATGCTTAATTCTGAGTGACCGTGATATAATAAATTTAAGTAAAATTAACATTTTGGAGATTTCCTATGGCAACTATTGACCAGCAATTCGTAGAATATATCGTTAAAACCCTCGTAAATAATCCTGATAAAGTAAACATTGAAAGACAAATTGACGAAAAAGGCGTTCTTCTTAGCCTCTCTGTTGATCCTGAAGATGTCGGCCGCGTAATTGGCCGTCGTGGTGCAACCGCACAAAGCATTCGCACTCTTCTTCGTGCTCTTGGCACTAAGAACGATGCTCGTTACAACCTTAAGATTGTCAACACTGATGGTGAACGTGTCGGCACTATCTCATCTGATGATCCAGAAAATAAAGACTATGAGCACACTGAGCCAACAGAAGCTCGCACTGTTGCCGACCTCGATGACGACGATTCTGACGAGGAAACCTCAGCTCTCGCTGAAAAAACTCGCCAAGACCTCGCAGATCTCGACGATTTAGATATCTAATTATAAAAAACGCCCTGTTTGGGGCGTTTTTTGTTGTTGAAAATACTGTTGTAAAAAATACATAGAAGTTATCCACGGGAATAACAGAGGTATAATGGCATAATGTTGTAAAAAATACATAAAAATATTTCAAAAAGCTATTGACCGGCCTTATCTATTCCTGTATACTCTAAATAAGTTCTAACGAACAAAGCTAAACTGCGAGTCTTAGCTTATTAAATAAGTTGAGAGCTTATATGACTAGAAAACCGCTTGGAGAGAAGGCGGTTTTTTGGTGAAAAACCCTTGAATTTCACAAAAAAATATGCTAAGATGGTTCTTAGAAGTAGTTTGTTTAGATTTTTTTGTGGAGCAGCACGCTCAAGGGGACGACGTGTTTGTAAAATCTGAACAGTATCTTCAGTCCCGAAGATAACAAACTAATCTTAATAGAGGTAAAAGTGAGTACAAAAACCGCTGCAAAAGCCGGGAAGCGTATCTTTTTCACTGAAGGTGATGAGCTACCTATCCCTGATTTGACTGCCCACCAAAAGGATTCTTTTGCGGACTTTGTCAAATCCGGCCTCCGCGAGGTCTTCAACGAGTTGAACCCGATCGAGGATTACACTGGAAACAGGTTCTCTCTTAGCTTCCGCGACTACGAGTTCAAAGAACCGAAGATGTCAGTCGAGGACGCAAAATACAACATGACAACCTATGAAGCACCACTTCATGTCACTGTTGAACTCAAAAATAAAGTAACTGGCGAGAAGAAGGAACAGGATATCTACTTCGGCGATTATCCATGGATGACTGACCGTGCAACCTTCATCATCAACGGAACCGAACGTGTTGTCGTTTCACAACTTATTCGTTCCGCAGGTGTTTTCTTCACCGCAGACGAAGTTGCAGGACGCAACTACTACGGCGCAAAGGTGATTCCTGGCCGTGGTGCTTGGCTCGAGTTCGAGACTGCAACCAATGGTTGTATCTCAGTTAAAATCGACCGCCGCCGCAAAATCCCAGTCACAACTTTCCTTCGTGCTCTTGGCATGAAAGATAGTGATATCAAAAAATCATTCGAAAAAATCGATAACGGTGAAGTTAAATATATCGAAGCAACTCTTGATAAAGATACTTCAAACTCTCAAGCAGCTGCTCTTCTCGAAGTTTATCGCCGTCTTCGCCCAGGTGATCTCGCAACCGTTGAGAACGCTAAATCAATGATTTACAACACATTCTCAGATTATCGTCGCTACGATTACAGCCGTGTTGGCCGCTACAAGATGAACCAACGCCTTGGCTTCGATACTCCAAATGACAGCGAACACAGAACTCTTCAAATGGAAGATCTCGTTGCTATCATTTCTGAGATTATTCGTCTTAATAATACCCAAGAGCCAGCTGATGACATCGACTCTCTTGCAAACCGCCGTGTGAAACTCGTTGGCGAACTCGTCCAACGTCAATTCCGCCTTGGTATGCTTCGTTTACAACGCAACATCAAGGACCGCATGTCCGGTGCAAACCCAGAGCAAATCACCCCAAGCCAACTCTTAAACTCACGTCCAGTCGTCGCTGCAGTTAAGGAATTCTTCTCGACTTCCCAACTTTCACAGCTCATGGATGAAACCAACCCATTCTCAGAGCTCGCACACAAGCGTCGTCTCTCATCAATGGGTCCTGGTGGTCTTACCCGTGAACGCGCAGGCTTCGATGTTCGTGACGCCCACCCAACTCACTACGGTCGTATTTGTACCGTTGAGACTCCAGAAGGTGGTAACGTTGGTCTCGTGCTCAACCTTGCAACTTATGCTCGTATTAATGACTACGGCTTCATCGAAGCTCCATATCGCGTCGTTAAGAACGGCAAGGTAACAGACGAAGTAGTTTATGTCGACGCTGCACAAGAAGAAGACATGATTATCGCTGATACCTCAGTTAAACTTGATAAAAATGGTAAATTTGTTGATGAATGGGTTTCTGCTCGTGTTCACGGCCAACCTGCACAGGTTGAATCTTCACGTGTCACCCACATCGATGCTGCACACAAGGAAATTCTTGGCGTTTCAGCATCCCTCATTCCATTCGTCGAGAAAAACCGTGTTGACCGCTCCCTCATGGCATGTGCCATGCAGAAACAGGCAGTTCCTCTACTCCACACTGAGGCTCCAACTGTTGGTACCGGTATTGAACGCGAAGTTGCTAAAAACACCAGCCAAATCGTAATGGCTGAAGCAAATGGTGTTGTCGAAAAGGCTGATGGCGAATCTGTCATCGTCAACTACGGCGACAAGCTCGGAAAGAAAGAATACAAACTTACTCACTTCGAGAAAACTAACGACGACCGCTGTTATAACATGCGCACCGTCGTCGCACGTGGCCAAAAAGTTAAGAAGGGTGATGACCTTATCGAAGGCGCTTCAATCAACAATGGCGAACTCGCACTTGGTCAAAACCTCCTCGTTGCCTTCATGCCATGGCGCGGTTATAACATGGATGATGCTATCGTCATCTCCCGCCGCCTCGTCGAAGACGACTCTTTGACATCAATCAACATTAAAGACTTTGATGTCGAAGTCCGTGAAACTAAACTTGGTCCAGAACAAGTTACCCGTGATATTCCAAACGTTTCTGAACACGCTCTCCGCCACCTCGGCGAAGATGGTATCGTTACCGTTGGTTCAGAAGTTAAGGGTGGTGATATCCTCGTTGGTAAAATTACTCCAAAGGGTGAGCAAGAGCTCAGCTCTGAGGAACGCCTTCTCCGCGCAATCTTCGGTGAAAAAGCAAAAGATGTCCGCGACACTTCAGTTCGTATGACTTCTGGCACTTCAGGTAAGGTTGTTGGCGTCCGTGTTTATACCCGCGACGATGAAAACCACGAACTTAAAGCTGGTGTCATCATGCAAATTAAAATCTTTGTCGCTGAAATGCGCAAGATTCAAGTTGGTGATAAGCTTTCTGGCCGTCACGGTAACAAAGGTGTTGTCTCGCGTATTCTCCCAGTTGAAGATATGCCATTCACCGAAGATGGTACTCCAATCGATGTGATTCTTTCACCAATGGGTGTGCCTTCACGTATGAACCTCGGTCAGCTCTTTGAAATTCACCTTGGTATGGCAGCTCGCGCTCTTGGTTACGAAGTCGCAACTCCATCATTCAACGGTGTTTCTGACGAAACAATCTCCGATGAGCTCGAAAAAGCTGGTATTGATCGTAACGGTCGTATCCAACTTTACGATGGTCTCACCGGTGAACCATTTAACGAAAAGACATCTGTCGGTGTCATGCACATGATTAAGCTTCACCACATGGTCGAAGACAAGATTCACGCTCGTGCAACTGGTCCATATACAATGGTTACCCAACAGCCACTTGGTGGTAAAGCACAAAACGGTGGTCAGCGCTTCGGTGAAATGGAGGTTTGGGCACTTGAAGCTTACGGTGCAGCTGCAACTCTCCAAGAGATGCTCACTATCAAGTCAGATGATGTCTATGGCCGTCAAAAGGCTTACGAAGCAATCATTAAACACGAACCAATCGAAGAACCAAAACTCCCTGAAGGCTTCAACGTCCTCGTTAAGGAACTTCAAGGTCTTGGTCTTAAAGTTGAACTTAGAGATGGTGGTGAGACTACCGATGCAGATACTGCAATCGAAAACATCTCTCGCGAAATTGAACGTGCACAAGATGATCGTTTAATCTATGAAAAACACAATCTCGCAGCTGATGGCGACGACACAATCGACCTCACGGAAGATGAATCACGCGCAGCTCTTGATGAAGAAGGAATAACAATAACAGACGCTGAAGGCGAAGAAATCGTCGAACCAGAAGAAAACTTCGAAGACGATGGTGCCTTCGACTTTGGCGATGAA
>CAZCZD010000013.1:0-15131 GCA_964503305.1 uncultured Candidatus Saccharibacteria bacterium
AGTCGCACCAAAAACCGAAGCAGAAGCTAAAAAATTACTCGAGGAATTAAACGGCAAAGATTTCGAAGTTTCCGCTATTGATAAATCCGAAGGTGAAAAAGCTAACCCAGTGCCATTTGCTACTGCAGCTCTTCAAATCGAAGCCAACTCACGTCTTGGATTCAGTTCAAAAACTACCATGAATGCAGCTCAAGCCCTCTATCAGGCTGGTCACATTACTTATCACCGTACTGACTCTTTGAATCTTTCCGAACAAGCCCTCGGCTCAATTGCCGGATATATCAAGAAAAAATACGGCGAAGAATATCTTCACGTCCGTCATTTCAAGACTAAAGACGCTTCAGCCCAAGAGGCTCACGAAGCTATCCGCCCAACTCATATCGAAGTTGAAGAAGCCGGAAAAACCGAATACGAAAAGAAATTATATAAATTAATTCGCACCCGCACTCTCGCTACCCAAATGGCTAACGCTAGAGTTGCAAAAACCAATATTTCAATTTCACCAAAGGGAACTGAATATAACTTCCTTGCAAAAGGCGAAATTGTCATTTTCGACGGTTTCTTAAAAGTATATGGTAACGCAAAAGACACCACTCTCCCAGATATGAAAGAGGGTGACGTTGTAAAAATGGAAGAGATTACTGCTCGCCAAAACTTCGCTAAACCACCTGCAAGATATACCGAAGGTACACTCGTCAAGAAACTTGAAGAACTTGGCATTGGTCGTCCATCAACTTATGCAACCATCATGAGCACGATTCAAATTCGTGGCTACGTCGAAAAAGGCGAGTCCGAAGGCGAAGAACGCGAAGTCTCAGTCTTAAAACTTAAGGGTGGAAATATTTCTGAAGAAAAAGCTACCGAAAAAACCGGCGCAACCAAAGGTAAACTTATCCCAACTCCAATCGGCGAACTCATTTCCGACTTTTTGTGTGATAACTTCAATCAAATTGTTGACTATGACTTCACGGCCGGAATTGAAGAGAAGCTTGATGAAATCGCCGAGGCAAAACTCACTCGCGTAAAAATGTTGACTGAATTTTATGGACCGTTCTCGAAACAAATCGATGCTGGAGACCTTGTTGGTCGTTATAATGCATCAAAAGAGCTTGGCACCGATCCAAAAACCGGAAAGAAAGTATATGCCAAAATCGGTAAGAATGGTGGCTATATCCAACTTGGCGAAGGCGAAAAAGAATCTGGCGAGAAACCACGCTTTGCACCGCTTCCAGCTCGCACAACCGTGAAAACCGTCACACTAAACCAAGCTTTGAAGCAACTTGCACTTCCAGAATTACCGCGTTCACTTGGCACTACCAAGGACGGCACCGAAATTATCGCTGCCAATGGACCATTTGGACCATATATTAAAGCTGGTCAATACAATATTTCTCTCGATAAGAAAGATCCGGAGCAAAACCCGTATAAAATCACCTTTGAGACCGCCGCAAAGCTCTATCAAAAGAAAGTTGATTCAATTATTGCGGATTGGGGCGATATTAAAATCATTATCGGCCCATACGGACCATATATTAAAGGGCCAGCAATTAAACCAGCTTCCGGAAAAGGCCGCGGACGTCCAAATAATGCCAAAATTCCAGCAGAAATGGATCCAAAAAAGATTACAATCGAGCAAGCCAAAGAGCTCCTCGAAAACAAGCCAAAAACGACTTCTCGTCACGCAAAACACAGTCGCACGACAAAGAAAAAATAAACTCTAGCGTTATAAAATTCCCCTATAAACGGGGAATTTTTGTTTATTTTTATACAATAAAAACGCTTATGCGAAATTATTTTATAATTTTTTTGCACAAATGTAAAAAAGTATGTTAAAATAGGAATAGAAGTTCAAAAAAATCATTACTATATGACTTATTTGACATTAGCACAAAAATATGTTATTATAACATAAAAGCGATATATCAATAGGGGTGGAAATAAAGGAGTTAACAAGTGGATCAGAACGCGAAAGTAATCGCAAATGCGATTAACGGTAGCCTAAACATCATCGAACAAGACCGCGAGAAAGAAATCGTATCCCGTCGTTTCGGACTTTCAGGCAATAAAGAAACTCTCGAACAAATTGGCGACATGCTCTCGATCACGCGCGAACGCGTCAGGCAGCTTGAGAAAGCGATTCTCATTCGCCTTCGCATCTCAGCAGAGGACGGTAATATTCCCGAGCTAGCACAGGCAGAAAAAATTATTGTTAGAAATCTTACCGAGATGGGAAGAATTGCAAAAGTTTCCGAACTCGCAGAGAAGATTTTTGGAAAAGACGTTAAAGAAAAAGAACGCTCAATGCTTGCATTCATTGGTGAAATTTCAAGCAGTCTCACCGTCATTGAAGAAAATGACAAGTACCACAACTCCATTGGTATCGCTGACTATGGTAATGAAAAAGAAATTAAACAAAAAGTTGACGAAATCGTTAAACTCATCAAAGACAATAAGTCTCCAATGTCAATTGATGAACTTGACAATAATTTAAATTATGAGCACCCTGACCACATTAAAGCTATTGCGTCAATTTCAAAACTCCTCGCAACGCTTAATAATCTCTGGGGACTTGCTAAATGGCCAACTGTTAACCCTAAAAACATTCGCGACAAAATCTATGTTGTGCTCGAAGAAAAGAAAGAGCCAATGCATTTTGAGGAAATCGCAGAAGCTATCAAAAAATCCGACTTCCGCCGTAAGAATGTTACAATCCAGGCTATTCACAACGAACTTATTAAAGATTCACGCTTCGTTCTCATTGGTCGCGGCATCTATGCACTCGATTCATGGGGCTTCAAGAAGGGAACTGTTTCTGAAACTATCACCGATATTTTGAAACAGGCTAAAAAACCACTCACCCGCGAACAAATCGTCAAGAAAGTTCTTTCAACTCGTAAGGTTAAAGAAACTACAATTCTCTTAAACCTTCAAAATAAGAAACTCTTCAAAAAGATCGACAAAAATTCCTATACAATAGCAGAATAAAATATGCTAAAATAAAAGGGTAATGCTAGCAAATATTATTCACTTTTTACTTATGCCAATTTTTTGGATTCCAGCAATTGGTGTCCTTGGGCTTTTGACTTACCGAAATTACAAGAAGATAAACAGATTAAAAGTTTTAAATGTTGACTCTGTGCTTTTGATGCTCGAAATTCCGAGAACAAACGACAAAAAAGAGCTCGCCGCAGAACAAATGTTTGCTTCGCTCCACGGCATTCTTCGTGATGCCAACGAATTAAAAAATTCTGGCGGCGTCCAAGAACACCTTTCTTTCGAAATTGTTTCAACTGGCGGCCAAATCCGCTTCTACGTTTGGGTACCAAAAATCCTTCAAAGTTTCGTTGAAGGCCAAATTTATGCACAATATCCAACCGTTCAAATACACACAGTTGATGAAGATTATGTCGAAAAGGGCAGGGAATCACATTCAGTGATACATACTGCCGAACTTGGCTTAACAATGAATGAAGCCCTTCCAATTAAAACCTTCGATACATTCGATGTCGATCCACTCGCCGGCATTACTGGCACACTTGCAAAACTTGGCACCGACGAAAATGAGGAACTTTGGATTCAAATTCTTACCCGTCCAGTTCCAGATTCATGGCATAAAGAAACCGATAAATGGATTAATTATATTAAATCTGGCGCCAAAAACTTCAAGTTTTTTGGTATCGATTGGGCATGGTTCATCCAGGCAATCCAAGCACTTTGGACTCCACCTGCTGGTGGAACAACTTCCGATGTAAAAGTCGAACTTTCCGATCGCGCAAAAACTCAAATTTCTGCCGCGGAAGAAAAAGCTACCAAACTGGGCTATCAAGTAAAAATCCGTTTAGCTTATCTTGGCTCAAACGACATCAATGCAAAATTAAACATGCAGGCCATTGTTGGTACCTTCAAACAATTTAACTCAACTAATCTCAATGGCTTCAGGCAACTTGGTGGTAGCTTCAACAAAGATGACCTCGAGGCATATCGCCTTCGCCAATTCACCGATTCCGGTTTTATTTTGAACATTTCCGAGCTTGCTTCAGTCTACCACTTGCCACATACTTCTGTCGAAACTCCAAATATCGTTTGGGCAACATCGAAGACCGCTGAACCACCAGCAAAGCTCCCTCTTATCACTGGCCGCCCAGCTGAAGATGAAAATATTTCCGCTTTCGGCCTCACCAACTTCCGTGGTATCAACCACCAATTCGGTATGCTTCGTCGCGACCGTTCTCGTCACGTTTATGTGATTGGTCAAACCGGTGCTGGTAAATCTGGCCTTCTTGAGCTCTTCGCCCTTTCCGACACCTTCTACAATCAAGGTTATTGTATTATTGATCCACATGGCGATTTCGCAATCGACAACCTCCGTTTCGTCCCAGCAAATCGCATTGAAGACGTTGTCTACTTCAACCCTGCTGACACCCAATATCCAGTCGCATTCAACCCACTTGAACTTTCCGACGCTTCAAGAAAACCAAACGTCTGTTCCGAAGTAATTGGCGTGTTGAAGCGCATGTTCGGCGATTCTTGGGGCCCACGTCTCGAACACATCCTTCGTTACACCCTTCTTGCACTTCTTGATCGTCCAGAAACCACTCTTCTCGATATTTCGAGAATGCTTACCGACAAAGAATTTCGTAAAGAAACTCTCGATTATTGTACCGACGTAACCGTACTCCAATTCTGGAAACATGAGTTTGGTCAATGGAACGAAAAGCAAGTCAACGAATCAATTGCCCCAGTCTTAAACAAGGTTGGTGCTTTCACTGCAAACCCAATTATTAGAAATATTATTGGTCAACCAAAATCGAGCTTTAATGTCCGCAAAATTATGGATGAAGGTAAAATCCTCGTCGTAAACCTTAGCAAAGGTCTTATCGGCGAAGATAATGCCGGCATTCTCGGCGCCTTCCTCGTCACCAAGATTCAGCTCGCTGCGATGAGCCGTTCCGACATCCCAGACGTCGCAAACCGTCGCCCATTCTATCTTTACGTCGACGAGTTCCAAAACTTTGCAACTGATTCGTTTGCCGTGATTCTCTCTGAGGCTCGTAAATACGGTCTTAATCTTACCGTTGCAAACCAGTATATCGCTCAAATGACTGATTCTGTTCGCGACGCAGTCTTTGGTAACGTCGGTACTACTATTTCCTTCCGCGTCTCCGCCGACGATGCACCAATCCTCTCAAAACAATTTGAGCCAACTTTCGAAGCGCAAGACCTTCTTCAGATGAACAACCGCAACTTCGTCATCTCAATGATTATTAACGGTGAAAAAGTTCCTGCATTCTCTGCTACAACTCTTAATATTCCTAAGACTCCACAAGATAATTTTGACGCCATCGTAAAATCTTCTCGCGAAAAATACTCGAGAAACCGTGCCGAAGTCGAAGCTGAGATTCGTGAAACTATTGAACAAAGTGAAAAATACAAAAAAGAACTTTCCGATTCCGGACGCCAAGAAGAACAGGGAACTAACTGGGGTAGCGATTATGGTACTGGTCACGTCAACCGCAACTATGCTGCTGGCCCTAAGCCAACCTTTATCGAATCTCCTGCTGATGTTAAAAAGGCTAAAATCAGTCCAAATACCGCTTCTGGCAAACAATCTGCTGGCTTAAAAGATTTGAAAAAAATCTTAGACGAACAAAAAGCTGAAAAAGCCGAAAAGAAAAGGGAAGAGAAGAAGAACCAAAAAATCTTAAATCCAAAAGATATGCCTGGCGTTGATTCCCTTCCTGAAGCACCAAAAGAAGAGCTTGAAACGACTGAGCTTGTCCGTGCTGTCGACAAAAAAGTTTTGTCGCACGTTAAAGAAAAAGCCGAGCAAGCCGAAGCACCAAAGTCTCACGAGAAGATTTTGGGGAACGAAACAGAGAAGAATCCATTCAGAAACAACGAGCGCAATTCCCGCCGCAAGAAACGTGGTAATAAGAATAAGCAGAATAGGCCTCAGACGCTCCAGGAGCGCCTAGATGCCCCACAAACGCCACGAGCCACTAACTATGCCTCCGATCTTCATGACGGCCGTCCTGGCGTCGCTACGAGCCAAAATATCAATCCAGGCGCACACCAAGATGCTTTCCGTCAAGATTTAAGAGGGAATGAACAGGGAAATGACTCCGGTTACCTCTCCATTCATCATTAGAAATCAAAAAATTTGATATTTCCCTCTCTGTTACACCCCTGTTAATTTTTAGCCAAAATAGGCCCAAAAAGGCCTATTTTTCACCCCTGTTGCTCCCCTGTTATTTTCATTAAATTACAAAACAAGATTCTTAGCGACGCGCTCCGGGGCTCGCTCCGCTCGCATCCAAGGCCGCTAAGGCCAAGTCTTTACGTCGCTAAAAATCTGTTTTGCTAATTTAATTAAAAATACGAGGAAAAAATCGAAATGAAAAATTTTTGTGAAAAAATTCAAAAAATCGACGAAACATAAGCCGACTTTAAAAATAGCCGTAAAACACGGCAGGACGCACGAAAACATACATAAAAGGACTAAACATAAGGATTTTGGTAAAATAACCGTCCAGAACCCACGATTACTTTATCGACTTTTCAAAATATTTCCAATGTCGCACAATACCTATTTTACGACACTACCCTAGGCGAAACCCGGATGATTAACTAATCGTCTAAATACGGGAATCGTCGCCTTCCGCCTCTGTAATTCCAACTAAAAACGGGAATCATTTGGCTTTAAAAATCTATATAAATCACCGTTTAAAATATTTTATTTAACAGATATTAAAACGTCGATCCAGCGAAAATTTCGAGAAGATTCCCACGCGAGTACAATTAAATTGGCGCAGCCTGGGAATGAATAGAGATATTTTAGACGGTTTTTATGGGCTCTTCTGACTCTTCTGACCTCTTCCGGGAAGACCTTTTTCCACCGCACCCCTGTTAATTATTTGACTTCCGTGAAATTTTGTTGTGAAATTCTCGATTTACCCCTAAAATTTGCTAAAAAATCCGGATTTTCGTGATTCTCTGTTTCCCCTTTCCCTATCTGTTTTTTCCCTAATCTAGGCCCATTTTTGGCCAAAATTGATGCTTAATTCTCTCTCGAAAAAACTACCTCTTCTCTATTTCCCGAACAAAAACCGAACAACAAAATGGCGTTATATACCCCTTTTCCAGCTATAGAGGCAAAAAATAACAGGGGTGGCGCCCCTGTTAATTTTTACAATTTTTTCTTTCTCATTTCGCGAGTGAAGAATTTCACGCGATCATCAAGCTCAATCACAAGCCTATGTTCGAGCTTAAATGCGATACCACCAGTTTCACCTGCAACAAGCTCATTTACGTCCATCTTCTCTTTTTGAACTGAGTCGACCTCAACTTCACCAATCAATTCTTTCTTGCGATAGACACGACCATAAACTTGGAGATCGGTTCCAGCGCCAGTTGGAGAAACAATCTTTGCCGCAGCTTTACCGGTAAGGACTTCACCACCAGCAATAATCGAGCTACGTTCGGTGCGGAACACACCCTTAATTTTCATTTCACCAACTTCTTCTTCGACTACTTCAGCATCGAGGAGGTTTTCCATTGAAGTCTTTGCATCATCAAGAAGCTCATAAATCACTTTGTAGTTTCTCACTGCAACGCCGTCGCGAGCAGCCATCTTCGAAATATTTGTTGGAACATTAACGTTAAAGCCATAAATCACAGTATTATCGCCAGCCGCCATATAAACATCGTTCTCAGTAATATCACCAACGCCAGTCGAAACGATGTTGAGGGTGATTTCACCGTGTGTATCAATCATCTTGAGTGAATCAACCACGGAAGTAACTGAACCGAGCACGTCGCCTTTTACGATTACGTTAAAGACTTTTGAGTTATCAGCCACATTCATCATGCGGAGGAGGTCGGTTGATGTCACATTTGAGCTTGCGAGCGCATCAGAATTGCCCTGTGCGTTAATAAGAGCCTGTTTGCGGGCGGTCTTCTCATCAGGAGCCTCAATGAACTGGTCGCCGAAGTTTGGGAGCTCCTTGAAGCCCGTAACGGTCACAGGAGTTGATGGCGTTGCTTTTCCTTTTGGTTTTCCTTTAAAATCAACCATTGTACGAACTTTACCATAAGCTGAGCCAGCTACAATAAATTCGCCAGTCTTAAGTTCACCGCCGGTCACAAGAAGGTTGACCACACTTCCCTTTCCGACTTCCATGTGAGACTCAATCACGAGACCTTCAGCTGGAATATCAACGTCAGCCTTAAGCTCTTCGATATCAGCGGTAAGAAGAATCATATCAAGAAGTTTATCGAGATTATCACCACGCTTTGCGGAAACTGGAACCATCGTAATGTCACCACCCCATTCTTCAGGTTGGAGGCCATGCTGTGAAAGATCAGCCATTGTGCGTGGCACATCCGCACCTTCACGGTCAATCTTGTTAATAGCAACAATAATTTTTGCGTTTGCACTCTGAGCGAATTTAATTGCTTCAACTGTCTGTGGCTTCACACCATCATCAGCTGCAACAACGAGCACAACGATATCGGTAAGGATTGCCGAGTGTTGGCGAATTGCTGCAAATGCTTCGTGCCCAGGAGTATCGAGGAAGGTAATCTTACGACCTTCGTGCTCGAGTTGGTATGCTGAAATGTGTTGAGTAATACCACCAGCCTCACCCTCAACAGTCTTCTTATTAAGAAGTGTATCGAGAAGTGTAGTCTTACCATGATCGACGTGGCCCATCACCGCAACGACCGGTGGACGCACAACTGCGTGATCTGAAAGTTCGTGATGAATTTGCGAAGTCTGAGTCGAAGTGTTTTTCTTTTCGAGACGAACGCCAGAGATACCAAGCTCATCAATCATGAGGGAAGCTGTATCGAAATCAATTCTCTGGTTGATTGTTGCAACAATTCCCTGCTTAAAAAGTTCACCGATAAGTGAGGTCACAGAAAGACCAAGCTCGTTCGCGAGTTCGTCAACTGTAATAGCACCTGCAATTTGAATAACCTTCTCTTGGTCGTCCATAATCTCTCCTTTCACCACCATAAAAAATAGTATCTAAAACTTAGATACTATTTTATCACAATTTATGCTTATTTTAAAGCACTAGCTTTATCCGCGTGGCGCTTCACCTTCTGGCTCGCCTAAAAGTTTCTTTGACTTAATTTCATAGCGAAGACCGTTGACTGGTGAAACGTAATAATCCTCATTAATAAGATTAATAAACATCGCGAGATCTTTGTCGTCTTGAATGATGATTGAATCATTTTCATCAGACATGAGCTCGAGTTGCATTTCGTCACAATATTCAATCACTTGCTTCTGACTCATCGCGTTTGGAATGTCGATATCATTAAGCTTCTTTGCGAGTGGCTTCTTATCCTGGAGAAGGTCATTAATCGTTAATCCTTCCTCAAGTGTCAATTTATATTTATCGTTGATTTCCTTTGCTTTTGCATCAGCAAGCATCTGCGCCTTATAGTCATATTGGAAAAGGTTGATAAACTTTGATTGGTTAAAGATGATGACATTCTTGTCGACGATTGCGACTTGGTTGTCTTCTGGCATCTTAAGCGCAAGCTCAGCAGCAAATGGCTCAAAACTTTCTCCATTAAGCTCCCAGCTCGTTGCACCCTTGAGAGCTGACGAACCAGAGATTCCCTTTGCGATATAGAAAACTTTGTTTCCTTCATCACCGCCAAGGTATGAGAATTTTGCTAAAATACCTTTAATCTTCTTAAATTCTGAGCCAGAACCGCCGTCGTTAAAGTATTCAATATCTTTATACTCTTTTTCAACCAAGTGAATCAAAGATTCTGCACGAGTCACATTTTCAAGGTTTGTACGATAAACCACATGCGACTCTCCGTCCGATTCTTCGTATTCACGCTGTTCAAGACCTTTATCTGCTTCTTTGTTGATATAAGAAACCGCCTCGAGCATGAACATTGCTTTTACACTAGCAGTGAGCTTGTCTGAATAACGAACCTTGAACGGTGTGTAGTTCTTGTTAAAAAGAAAAAGTTCACAAGAAATATTATTTTTATATTCTTCGATTTGGTTTGCCCACTGAAATACGTCAAATTTTTCCATTTTTACCTCCTAGGAATTTACTTACATTTGTTCTGAATACGTATCTGCAATCACTGTCGATGCATCTTGCCCGAATTGCTCAAAGGTCGAGATAATTTCACGACGAACTTCTTCAACTTTATCATTTTCGCCGAGCTCCGCCTCAATTTTTGCAAAGTATCCGGCCACACCATCAACCTTATCCATAAACATCTTCGTTCCCTTTCCAAGAATCAATTCTTGGCGGCGACTTGAAACTTCGTTTTGTGGCTCAAAACCAAGTTGAAGAATGATATTTGCAGCTTCTTGATAATCACGGATGATTGTAGTATCGACAATATCGATTCCCGAATCCTCAATGTGACGACGAAGTTGAAGCTCGTACTTAGCTGGGCGGTCAACCGCGTGCATTTCGGTGCGAAGAATTAAACGTGGGAAGGAACTCTTTTTCTGGTAGTTACGTGGCACAAAGACGCGTTCGTGAAGCCAATACATAGGTGAAAAATCCATGTCGATTTCCGAGAGTTTTTTCTCGAATTCATCGTGATTTTTAAGCTTACATTTTACGATAACTTTTTTCATTCGTCCTCCTTAGGTTCGATTTCCAAAATCTCTAGATTTTCAAAGGTTTTCTTTTCCCTAGCGTTATTCGCCCATTCGTCGGCGAGCTCATTCAGCTCCGTTCCGACGTGCCCCCGAACCCAAATAAGTGTGACTTTATTCGAAGCGTAGAGTGCGTAAAGTTTTTTAACGAGTTCAAGGTTTTTAATTGGACCGGTTTTCTTTTTCCAACCATTCTTTTCCCAGGTTGGCGCCCATTTCGTCAACACATTAATCCAAAACTCCGAATCGGAATGAATTTCAACTTCAGAGAATTCTGAGATTGCCGCAACCATCGCTTCCCCCTCCATCACGATGTTTGTCGTCTTGTTTGAACGTCCCAAAATGAGTGGAAGTTTCGTTTCACTATCAATCACAGCAAAGCCACCCGGACCTGGGTTCGGTGAAGCAGAGCCATCTGTAAAGACAATCTTCATATACCTCTTTATTATATCAGAATATAGAATAAAAAATAAGCCCCTAAGGGCTTTTTCTAGTCGGCATATTCACCCGAGCCAGCATCTTCCATCGCCGCAGCGACTTTTGAGTTGTTCGAGTTTGCAATTGACGTGAGTCGTGCACGCTCAACCGCTAAATCTTCTTTTTTAGCTTCGAGATCATCAATTTGTGAAGATAAATCTGAAAGTTGGTAATCAAACTTCGTTGCTTTTGAGCTTTGATCGACATAAACAAAGCCGAGCTCAACTAGGAGTAATGCAAAAATTCCAAAGAGGGTAAACTTTCCAAGCTTCCCTGCTCCAGCGAATCTAATCGTATTGCGATTGCGTGAAAAATTGCCGAAAGTGCTGAAATTTTCCGACGCACCGAGATTTCGTGTTGCGTTGCCGCGCCACTCTTGCTGTCCTACTCTACGCTTAGCTGTATAAGTACCGTTTCGCATTTTTCCTCGCTTAAATGTTTATATTTGTTTTTATTTTTTTATTTTTATCAACGTATGTGTAAGTTATCGTAAAATGTTTTTATCTTAGGCCGGAGTATATCTTAAAACCGCACCACCGCATCGCTTTAAGATACCTCCGGGAAGGTCATATTTTTATAAAAACACTCTGGTTAACTCACAACCAAAATCGGATCTTGTTCGTTTAGCGAATTTGACCCGTCATAGTGGGGCCAGCGCGAGCTGAAACCCCGAGAAGTCAAATCCGTATCTTAGCGGAAGTGCACTTTGATTTGTTGTGCACGTGAGTTGCTTTTAACGATGATTTGCTTTGGCATAATTGCCTCCTTTTTATTTGTTTTGTTTTTATTTTTATCAATCCAAAGCTAGGAAGCTATCTTTCAAGCATCTTAAAATCAGAACAGTTCCTGAGACTAATTCTTTTTTCTCGCTGCTCGAAGTTTAGCACTTCTTGCTCTGGGGTTGATAACTAACTCCAGTTTCTCTGCAACGATTGGACTTTTCGTGATTAGTTCAAATTCAGACTCTTCGCCGAGTGTTGAGTTGTCTTTGAAGTACTTTTTCACTAATCTATCTTCGAGACTATGAAAAGTAATGATTGCAACTCTTCCACCTGGGTTTAGTAACTTCGGTAAATTTGGAAGTGTCCTTTCGATAATTCCAAGTTCGTCATTTACTGCGATTCTTATCGCTTGGAAAACCTGGGTTGCAGGATGTTTCCCGAACCATCTATTTCCCTTTGACTTACTGACGTGTTTTCCGAAGGCAATTGCATTTGCAAGCTCAAGTGTATCGTTCCAAGGTCTTCCTTCGACGATTTCTCTTGCATGCTTCTTTGCTAGGCCTGGGCTTTCTTCACCATATTCCATGAAGATTTTTTCAAGTTCCCTTGAGTGCCATTTGTTTACGATGTCCGATGCAGAAAGTTTCTGCGAAGGATCCATACGCATATCATGCGGACCGCTTTTTAGGAATGAAAATCCACGCTCAGAATTATCTAGTTGCGGAGATGAAACCCCAAAATCCGCGAGTATCATATCAAAAGTCTTTCCACACTCAATTAAGGATTGCGTAGCGTTATAAAAGTCATCTTTAATTATCTCGACTTCACTATTTAAGTTCTTCGTGAGATAAGAAATCGCATTCTCGTCTCTATCAACAAGAGTTGCGCCTTTATAATTCTGCGTAACCGCCAAAATCTCGCTCGCGTGTCCTGCGTACCCCGCTGTAAGATCAAGATAGGTCTCACTTTCTCTAGGGTTTAGACACTCGATAACTTCCGATAATAATACTGGTTTATGGAGTTCTTCCATAACCTATATTATATCATATAGGTTAGCTTTTTTGTTTGAGCCCGGTCAACTAGAAACTTTAGCATTTTTGTTTTTGTAAAATGTTTGTTTATAGTTCTATACAATAAATGTTACGATTTTGTCCGCTTGCGCAGGGCATATAATCCTAACAGTTGAGAGATTATTGTGTAGGTTGTCTTTGAGTTAATTGGGAGGTTTTATTTTAACGAAGAACTAAGGCTTTGATGACGCGAATCCTCAATCGCGTGCCAAAACTCCTAGTTGACCGACCTCAAACTTTTTTAATGTGCCAAAAAGAACCGTTTTCTTACTGATTCTTCTTTACCAGACGAATAACGTCGTAGTCCATCTCGTTTCGTACCTTCGTCGTCTGATCTTTCATATTTGTTCTTTTTGTTTGTGGTTTTTATATTGCTTTCCACTGACTTAAGTATAAACTTTTTCAAACAATAATGCAAGTGCTTTTTTCAACAATTTTTTGGAATTTTTGCAATTTTATTATATAAGTTTTCCACAAGACTATCTGTTGTTGTGGAAAAGACCTCTGATTCCCTATTTATAATACGCTCTGCCGGCAATGCGAACATCAACGTAATCTGCTTTTTTATCTTCTTTTTTCAAATATTCAATCATTCGTACCGCATCTTCGGCGCTCTCGGCCGTATTACGGTCAACATGTATTTTAAAATAAGGCTTAACATTTTCGAGATACACATCAACTTCCCTAGTCGTGCCAGTTGGAACAATCGCTTTTGTCACCTTATAGCCATACTCCCCAAAATCTTCTTCAAGCATTCCTACAGCTGTCTTAATTTTATCCGTAATATAGCCAGTTCCATCTTCATCGATAATTTCAACTGTAGGTTTATAAACCTTAGTATAAGAATCCGGAAGTTCATTTTTTCTTCGCTCATTCATCGCATTTATCACGAATCCAGCAATCACAACAATGACAAGCAAAAGGACCGCAAAAAAGATTGCAACGGACATTTTCTTGCGTTTTTCCTCTTTTTTGCGCTGAGTCATGCGCTCCGATTCCGAGACCGCTTTTTCGCGACTCGAAACAATCGTCTTCCCGATTTTCATATCTTTATTATACTACAAAACCCTTATGCTTTTGTGGCAATTTCAATCAAGATATCAGCAAGTCTCTCTGCTGCATCAGGCTTTGATTCGGCGTGAAGTTTAGCGCTTAGTTCTTCACGTTTCTTTGGACTTCGAACAAGCGTTCTGACCGCCTCAAGAAGGAGCTCTGGCTTTTCTTCCATCTTACTATCTGGTACTACCATCACTGCATTCTCGCGTTCAAGGCGTTCTGCATTTTTCAGCTGATGACTACCAGGAAGTTTTTCGAATGGCACTAAAATTACTGGTTTCGAAAGTACTGCAAGCTCAGCAATCGTTGTTGCTCCAGCACGTGATACAACCACATCCGCTGCACCCAAAAGTTCATTCATTACCGGAGAAAATTCCCACATTCTGAAGTTTGATTGGAGTTTTGCTTTATCCCATTCCTCATATTTTTTGAGGTCAACCATCTCTTCATAATGTTTCCTACCAGTCACTAAACCGACGCTCGAAAATTTCAACATTTCTGGGAGAATTTTACGCATTGCAAGATTAATATGTTCCGCACCTTGTGAGCCACCAGTCACCAGTAATAATCACGAGAGGTTTTTCTGGATCAAATCCAGACGTACGCTTCTATTTTTTTTGTGTTGTTGCGGAAATCTTTTTGTACTCTGCCGCCACCGGAATTCCAACCCATTCCCAGTTCTCACGGCCGATAATGCCTTCATCAAATGGGCTACCCATAGCTACAACTTTAGCGCGCTTCATTAACATCCTATTAGCGAGTCCGGGCACGGCGTCCGATTCATGAACGATATATGGAATTCTAAACCACTTCGCCACGATTCCAACTGGAAGTCCAACAAAACCGCCTTTTAAGAAGATTACGTCTGGACGGTTTTTCTTGAAGAACATACGGTGAAAAGCGGTAAAAATTCCACCAATAAATCCAATAAAACCGAAAAAGTTTCCAAGCGTTACATCACGCAAAGTTTTTGCGCCATCATCAAAATAGTCTTTAAATTTCAAACCAGCATAACGATGGAACTTGCCGGCTTTAATTTTTCGAACCTGAATATAAGGCTTTTCCTTCGAACCTAATTTATCTTCATCACCCCAATGTACCCCTATTTCTGTTGTAATTTTCACAACATCTACATCTATCTGGATATCTGCACCATAGCGC
>CAZCZD010000013.1:15141-20783 GCA_964503305.1 uncultured Candidatus Saccharibacteria bacterium
CACAACATTCTTATAATATTTTTTGTCCGTCCAAAATTCAACCTTTGCGCGAGGTCTTCTTTCTAATATTTCTCTAACGACCGCTACGGCCGGAGTGATGTGACCGCCAGAACCGCCACCAACGACAAGAATTTTCATCTTCTCCTCCTATAGTTAACTTGCTCGTATCTTATATTTCTCGAAAAACCTTCATTTACATCTAAAATTTCGGCCTTACGCTGCGTATCTGTCACAATTTCACGCGACGTATATTGGGAAAGCTGATAAGTTAAACCTAAGATTCCGGCAACCGCCATCATACTCGTACCACCATAACTTAGAAGCGGCAATGTAATACCGGTAAGTGGAATAATGTTCGTCATCGCCATCACGTTCACCACGAGATGTGTCATAATCCACGCGAACGCACCGACCGCAATCATGCTATTTTGAAAATCCGGCGAATAATCTGAAACTTTCAAGATTCGCATCAGTAGCCATGCAAATCCAACAAGCACAAGAACTAGCTTAATGAATCCAAATGTTTCGCCCATAATTGCAAAGACCGAGTCGTTAATCGATTCTGGGAGATAACCAGTTGCCTGAACCGAGTTTCCAATACCAACTCCGAGGAGCCCACCAGTTCCAATTGCAATCAAAGCATTCTCGATATGATATGCATCCGCATCATCTTCTTCGTGTTCTGCCGGGGCTGAAATTCCAAGATAAGTCCAAAGCCTTTCCCTACGGTGTGAAGATGTCATAATTGCGCCAACGCCAAGGATAAGTGCCGCGAGACAAATTATCGCAAAACTTCGAATCGGCACACCTGATTGAAAAAGCATAAAAAGTGAAATCACCGCAATCGGAACACCCGAACCAAGGTCTTTCTGAAGAACAACAACGAAGAACAACGAAAGACCAACCGAACCAAAGAAACGGATCAAGAAATCTTTATTATGTAAAATATTTTTCTTCCCTCGATACTTCGCGAAAATTGCCGCGAGATAAATAATAATTGCAAACTTCACAAGCTCTGCTGGCTGAACCGAAATTTTACCAATCTGAATCCAACGACAAGCACCCAACTCACATTTCGCAAGTGGAAGGCTCGTATATTGTGCAATTGCAAGAATTGCGCAAGCACCGAGCGCAAGCCCTAAAAGTACTCCTGAAAACTTTTGAATATTTTTATAATTTAGAATCTTCATTTTTGCAAAAGCAAAGAAAATTCCCAGTGAAATCGCCACTGAAACTAATTGGTGTACAAAAAAGAAGTTTTCAGAATATTCTTCTTTTCCGGATGCCGCATTTAAGAAATTTGCACGAACTGGACCAATTGTATACATCACAAGGAGACCTATGCCCATCAAAGTAAGCATAAGCACAATAATCAATATGTCGCCCTTGTGTTTTCTCAATTTACCTCCTTATCTCGGAACAATTCCACCAGTCATTGCGATGAAAACTCCGACAATTGCGAACACGCCCGCAATAATCCAAAATCTCATCACAATCTTTGCTTCCCCCCAACCTTGCGCCTCAAGATGATGGTGAATTGGCGCTGAAATAAATATTTTCTTTCCAAAAAGTTTTTTCGAAATCATCTGAATTAAGCTCGAGCCCGCTTCAACGACAAGCAAGAATCCAATGATTGGAAGAAGGAAGAAGCTGTTTGTCATCATCGAGACTACACCAAGACCTGCACCAAGTGCGAATGAACCAACATCACCCATCATGAAACGTGCTGGTGGGACATTAAACCAAACGTATGAAAGAAGCCAACCGACAACAGTCATACAAAATGCGAAAAGTTGAACTTGTCCTCTGAAAAGTGCGATTACGCCAAATGCACCATAAGCAATCATCATTAAACCGCCAGCTAAGCCATCGAGTCCGTCCGAAATGTTTACAGCATTCGAAGTTGCTACAACTGCAAATGCAAAGATAAGCATCATGACTGCTCCACCCCAGTTAAAATCGCCATAAAACGGCAAGTGGATTGAAGTCCAACCGAGTTTATAAACAAAGTACCAACCAAGTGCAAGTCCCACCATTGTAATCATAAAGAATTTTACTGGTGCACGAAGCCCCGCTGCGCCTTTTCCTGTTCCAAATACGTTGATCAAATCATCAATGAATCCAACCACTGCGCCACCAATAAATCCAGCAAGTGGCAACCAAGTTTCAGCACGGTCCCAGTTACAAGTAAATGTTACAAAGAACACCGCAATCACGCCAATAATACCAGCCATTGTTGGGAAAACGTGTTTGAATTTATGAGCGTGAAGCTTTGTCATGATTGGCAAAGAATCACCAGTTGCGGTTGTTTTCTTTTGCTTCTTCCACCAATGATATTTATATGCAAAATGCGTATAAATTGGCGTCAGGAACATCGAAAAAAGGAATGTTCCAAGCGCAAGAATTAGTCCGAAAAATGTTTCTTGTGAGACTGTAGAATTACCAAACATATTACCCATAGTATATCACTCTTCCCTTAATTCCTCAATTGTAGATAGTCCATTAAATATTCACTCATTTCGTTAAAAACCGGCATTGCATGCGTCTCACCCGAAAGCTGTCTGTTCTTCTCCCAGAATTTTGTCAAAACGATATATATTTGCGTTGCATCTTCATTTTCTGCGCCAAAACCAACATAAGTTGCAACGGTCTCATCCATCACATATTTTCCGTCGCGAATCGCTTGTGCCGTTCCAGTTTTTCCGCCAATATAAAGCCCGTGGTCTGCGCTCTTCGAAGCACGATAAACCGTGCGCGCTTTCACAAGCATTTCACGCATCGTCTTTGATGTATTCGGAGAAACCGTATGGTGATCAGCTGCCGGAAGTTCGTATTGCTTATATTCCCCATCCACAATTTCGCCTGCTACCACCGTCGGAGTATAATAATCACCGCCGTTAATCACTGATGAGAATGCAGTGAGAAGTTGCATTGCCGTAATGTTCATGCCCTGACCAAACGTCATGTTGGCATAACGTGCATTCGTTCCATCTACATCCGTCGACGGAATAATCAAACCTTGCGATTCCGCAATTTCAATTCCCGTATATTTTCCAAGCCAGAACTTATTGTAGTAATAATCATAAAGTCTATCTTTTCCAGCTTGAGTAATCTCTGTTTCCGAATCTCCGAGAAGCCTCAAAGCTTGCGTTGAACCAGTGTTCATCGAATATTGAAGCGCTTGTTGCATTGTCACAACTCCAGTATGGCCTTTCCACGCGTTATTAATTGGCCAACCATCTACCACAGTTTTATCGGTGTTTCTAAAAGTTGTTTCTGGCGTTAATTTTCCAAGATCAATTGCCGTCGCAAAAGCAAATGTTTTACAAACCGATGCTGGCTCATAAGCATCCATCGTTGCATTGGTCTGAAAAATCTCTGCATCCTCAACTTTCCCATAATTTGCTGGATCATAATTTGGCACACTTGCCATTGCCATAATTTGCCCTGTCATCGGGTTCATCACCACGATTGTTCCATGCGAAATTTTATATTCTTTCGTTTTCTTTGCAAGAATTTGCTCCGCTTTATTTTGAATATTTCTGTCAATTGAAAGCACGATATTTTTTCCGTCCTGTGCCGGGACTTTTACATTATCATCACCAATTGTGAGCGGAATATTATTTACATCTTTCACAGTTTTAAGCACGCCATTCACACCTGCAAGCTCCGTATTTAATGCACCTTCAACGCCGTATTGACCAACGCCATCCGCATTCACAAATCCAAGAAGTCCCGAAGCCATCGTTCCCTCTGGATAAACGCGTTTTGTCGAACCTTGGAAATATATTCCGCCTAGATTTGCCGATTTAATTGCCTGCGCCTGTTTGTATGGCACATTTTTCGCCACGACATAATACCTCAAAAAATCTGACTTATAGGCTTCATTAAAATCGCCAGTGATATAATCGCCAGCATTTTCTTTTATTAGTTTTTCAACTTCTTCACGGTTTCCACGCGTCGTCTGTGGATCAATAATCACACTCCAAACTTTCGAGTTCATCACAATTGGCACGGTTTCTTTTCCATCCAAAATGTAAATTTCACCGCGCTTTGCCACGATTGTGTTTTGCATTGTATGCTGTGCCTCAGCCTGCGCAACATATTCATTATGATGAATCACTTGAATCGAAAAAAGCTTAGCCACGATTAATGTCATACACGCGACTAAGATAACTCTTAAAATATTTGAACGAAGCTTCAAAAACTCCTTCATACTCTTTTATTATACCACAAGCGGAATCATTTTTTCGGTTTTGGCGGCGACATTTTCGGGATAATTTCACCCGCCCTACCAAGTTGTTGACGCAACTTATTTCTTGCGTGTGGAGTAATAATTTTTTCAAACCAAGTTGGCTTCGCAGTCTGATTTTTTCCAGTTAAAATTTCAACAATATCGCCATGCTTAAGTTTTGTATTCAAGCTCGACATTTTGCCGTTAATTTTCACGCCCGTGACACGTTCACCAATTTCCGAGTGAAGACGATATGCAAAATCGAGTGGCAACGAACCATTTGGCAAATCGACAATATCGCCTTTTGGCGTATAGACAAAAATCTTATCCGAAAACAGGTTGAGTTTCAATTTATTCAAATCAACTTTTTTACCAGCGCGAAGTTGCGCGGCTGCCTGTTGAAGCTCCATAATCCAAAGAAGATTCGTTGGAAGATGTTGAATTTTTCCCTGCTTATAACTTTCCGTAAGTTTCTGTTCGTTATAATAGAATGATGCCGCAAGACCATGTTCCGCATAGTCGTGCATTTCTTTTGTGCGAATCTGGAACTCGATAATTTTCTTATCTTTCGTGATAACGGTCGTATGAATCGACTGATAACCGTTTTGCTTTGGCATCGCAATATAATCCTTAATTCTGCCAGCCATCGGTGTATAAAGCGAGTGAACAAGTCCGAGCACGAGATAACAAGTCGTAATATCATCAACGATAATTCGAAGTGCCGTGAGGTCGTAAATCGCATCGATATTTTGATCATATTTTGCAAGTTTTTTATGGAGCGAATAAACCGATTTAATACGCCCTGAAAGTTCAAATTTAATCCCCTCGGACTCGAGAAGTTCCGAGACCTCCGCTTTGATTTTTAAAAGCGTTTTTTCAGCCGAACGGTTTCGCTCGTCAATAAGTTCTTTAAGTTCGTTATAGCGTTTTGGGTCAACATAGGAAAATGCAATATCGCTCATCTCGACGCGAAGTCGTCCCATGTTAAGTCGGTCTGCAAGCGGCGCAAAAACCTCGAGCGATTCTTTTGCAATCTTCTTTTGTTTGTCTGGCGGAAGTGCCGACAAAGTTCGAAGATTGTGAAGACGGTCTGCAAGCTTGATAATGAGCACGCGAATATCTGAACCAGTCGCAACAAGAAGGCGAAGGAGATTATCTTTCGTTTGCGGAAGATAAGTGTCGATGTCCTTCATTCCCGAACGCACTTTTCCAAGTTTCGTCACACCATCAACGAGATATGCTACCGTCTCGCCAAAATCATTTTTAATATCTTCAAGTGTCAAATCTGTATCTTCAACCGTATCGTGAAGCACGCCGGCAATAATCGTATCTTCATCCATGTGCCAATCTTGGAGAATTTTCATCACAGCAAGTGGATGTACGATATAGGGGTCGCCAGATTTTCTGA
>CAZCZD010000014.1:0-2008 GCA_964503305.1 uncultured Candidatus Saccharibacteria bacterium
GCGAAAATATTCCAGAAGTTATGAAAAGCTATATTAATACGCGCCTTGTTTTCTTGTCACCAAAAGGAAAAAAGGAATACAACGAGATTATTTCGTTCAAGAAAAAGATTGCGCGTGAGCGTGAGATTTGTAACTACGATATTGAGTCGCGTGATATGCCACTTATTCGAAAGCTTTCGAGCGCATATGTCTTAGTGCAAAATGATGATCTTTCGGATATTGAAAAAATGAAGCTGAAAATGTTCATCTCTGAGGTCGAAAAGTATGAAATTTCAAGGTTCGGAAACTTTGTTGGAAAAGATTCTGGTTCGCTTGAACAATCTTTGAACGCAACTGCTTACTACCTTGCAATTTCTTCGAAGTTGTGATAGAATAGAACAAGTTTATTAAATAAAAGGAATTTTATGAAGAAAGCAGTTGTACTCATCGGTGGCAAGCAATATGTCGTCGCTGAGAAAGAGACCCTCCGTGTGGACCTCCTCCCGGCAGGAACAAAGACGCTCGAAACTGGTGCTTTACTCGTTATCGATGGTGATAAAACCACTGTCGGAAACCCTGAAGTAAAAGGCGTTAAGGTTTCAGCAAAGGTAGTTGAAGAAAAAGTCGCTGGCGACAAAGTCCGCGTTATCCGCTACCACTCAAAGAAACGTGTCCACAAAGAAACTGGACATCGCCAAAAATATTCAGTTATCGAAATCGTTTCGATTAAATAATTTAATAGCCCCGTAAGGGGCTATTTAGGATTTAAAAATGCTAAAAATAAAACATAACCGCACAAAAATGATTTTAAAAATAATGATTATTGTTGCAGTTATTTTTTATGGTGTAGTTTATTCGGTCAACAAAATTAAAAAGGCAGATGAAGAAAAAAGATATCAGAAAAGCTACGAGGAAACGGTTAGCTTTTGTGAAGGACTCTTTGATGAAAAATCGGTGATACTTGAGGAGACGACGGACGAAAGTTTGGCGGAATGTAAAGAAGGATTGAAAAAATTCTCGGAAGACGAAAAGGTGGGGGTGCTGCGCGATTACGTCGAGAATGCAATGAATTATCGTGAATGGACTAAGAAAACTGATGAATTCGTTGATGAAAATGATATTGTAAAGACTTCAGTGAAGAAAGATGATGTCGATGGGCTTGAAAAATCCATGAAAGAACTTGATGAAAAATATCAAGAACTAGCGATAAAAAGAATGAAGAAAATTAAAGGTGAATATAGCGCTATGGAAGAAGCGCATGATGCGGTTGCAGCACTTTTTAAAGATGGCGAATATAAAAATGTGAAGAGTGGAATTAATCGAAAAAACTATGAAAATGCCGAAAAGAAAGTAAAAAATCTCGCACAAGAAGAATTGAAAAAGAGATATGAAAAACCATTAAAAGATGCGCTTGAATATGTTGAAAAAGAAGAAAAGCTACAAAAAGAGCGCGAGGAAGCGGCAAGGAAGGCAGCGGCGGAGCGCAAGAAAAAGATTGCCGCATCTTGGCATCGGTTGAATATTTCGCCATATTATATTAATCAAGTTTCGGCGGGATATTTGAATGGTTGCGAAGCAGCGTCGCTTTTGATGGCAATGAAATATAAAGGTTATATTCGTGGAACAAGTTTTAAAACATTTGCAGACAATATGCCACGAAGCGATAATCCAAATGAAGGTTTTTTCTCTGATATGAAAACACTCGAGCCAAAGGAAGTTGGAGCGCACTGGATTGCGCCATCGCCACTTGCGGCATACGGACGTTCTTATGGTGGTAATGTGATAAATGCGACAGGATGGAGCCTTGATAGACTCGACGAGGAAGTGAAAAATGGAAACCCAGTAGTTATTTATTTAACATGGTCATTTAATAATGCAAAGAAAAAAGTAAATGGCGTGCCAACGAATTTACACGTGATGGTGCTTTCGGGATATAATTCTTATACTGGTGAACAAGAATTTTACGATCCTTGGCCATCAAAAGGAAAGAACCCATCACTTTCAAAAGCTCGTACAAATACTCTTTATA
>CAZCZD010000014.1:2108-19219 GCA_964503305.1 uncultured Candidatus Saccharibacteria bacterium
CCATCAAAAGGAAAGAACCCATCACTTTCAAAAGCTCGTACAAATACTCTTTATAGAGCCAGTGGAATGCGTGCGGTAGTGGTGAAGTGATAGAATTCGCCATCAAAAATGGCGGAAGCGAGAGGATTCGAACCTCCGATACGGTTTCCCGCATACACGCGTTCCAGGCGTGCTCCTTCAACCACTCGGACACACTTCCGTCTTATCTGTTTATTATATCACATTTATTCGGTTTTTACGTCGAGATTCTTTTTCTCATAGAGATAAATGCGGTCAGAATTTTCGGTTTTGCTATTTGTGATAATACGGGTGAGATCATATCTAGCAAATCTTGAAGGCTCGCCTTCGGCAAGATTTTCTTCAATCAAACCTAGGGTTGCGAGTTTATCGACAGTGTCAATTGGCACTTCGTTCAGAATTTTTATGTCTTTCTTTTTGAAAATTTCAATTACTGGTTTTTTCTCGAGGTTCTTATAGAATTTATATTCGTCTTGGTCGAGAATGACGAGCGTTGAGCCGTCTTCGATTTTATCAGTGATAAGAGTTAAATCGTTCGAGAATTCATTCGCAACTGCAGGGTTGTAGCGATAGCCAAAAACGAAGTGGGAAATATCGCTTGTAATCATAATTATGAGGAAGATTGCGATTGGGATGATGCCGAAGACGCGAGCATATGGGTTTTCTGGGAAGAGCCCGTACCATTTATTTAGAATGTAGCGGAAACCGTGAGCAATGAGAATTGCGAGTGGGAGAAGGAGGAGAATAGCACAGTTCGGGTTAAATCCAGCAATGATTACGGTGAAAACGATTAAATAGGTTGCAATCGAGTTGCGCGAAGCGAAGAAACCGCGATAAGTCGAGATGAGACCAGTGATGGCGAGTGCGAGTGAAGCAAGACCGACGAGCGGTGCAAGGAAAGTTGATTCGAGCATGCCGCTCCACTTAAAGAATGGCATGAAGGCGGAATTAATATTATTGAAGTAACTATTCCAGCTAAAGTCTTTCATGAAGAGAAGATCTGGTAGAGTTTCAGGAGTTTTAAGGGCGTTCAGGATAATGAAAGCGCCAACTCCAAGTACAATAAGCGATGCAAAGAAGAATGGAACTTTTGGAAGATGAGTGATGGTGAAACGAAGATGTGGGTGGAAGAGTGCATAAAGCACGATAAAGATTGCGAGATAAACCATGTATGGTGTGAAGAGAGAGAAGAGAAGTGCGAATGCAAAAACAAAGCTATAAAGAGGCTTTGGCTTGTTTTCGCCTTGGATTTTTGAACCTAGCCAGAAGAGAAGAGTTGGCCAAAAGACAATCATAATAAGTGGGGTGCCAGAGCCGGCGATGTAGAGAAAGCTACTTGATAATACAGCGAGAATACTTGCCATAATTGCAACGTTATTCTTAAACCAGCGGTTTAAAAGAAGAATGAAAAGAATGCCGAGAACTGCGCCAAGAAGGATACTTGGAAGTTTGATGCCATAAACCGAAAGTCCGAAGAGGGAAATGCTGGCTTTTTGGAGCATATGATATGGTAGGTCGATAATGTTTTCGGTGAGGAGTGAATCTTTATGTAGGGCCATAGATGTATTCACAGAGTCCATCTCAGCCTCGCTAAGGCCATTCGGAGTGATGGACGGTAAAATTACAAGCATGAACGCAAAAATTATCGCAAGAAGCGTGTAAACAATGCCAAAACGATGGCGATACAGGAACATCTTTGATATCGTATGTTTTTTCATAAATCCCACTCTAATTCATTCTATTATAGCACAAAAACTATGACTTTTCGTGTTTATCGTCAATCGCGAGGAAGCGGCTCTTTGCACCATCGAAGAAGAGATTAATGGTCTCCATAGGCCCATGACGGTGTTTTGCCATGATAAGCTCAGTAATGTTAGTTGGAACGAAATCTGGTTTGTTGCGATTTGGATCGTAATAGTCGACACGGTGAAGGAACATTACAAGGTCGGCGTCCTGCTCGATGGAACCTGATTCACGAAGGTCTGAAAGCTGCGGATGCGGATCGTCGCGGTCGGTAGTTTTACGAGAAAGCTGTGCAAGTGCAACGACCGGGACTTCAAGTTCACGAGCGAGAATCTTTAGACCACGAGAGATTTCTGTCACCTCTTGGACGCGGTTGCCGGCGTAGCGGTCTGAACCTTGAATAAGCTGGAGGTAGTCAACAATAATCATGCCGAGGTCATAATCGTGAGCAGCGCGACGAGCTTTGTTTCTGAGTTCCAAAATTGTCATATTGGAAGTATCATCGATAAGAAGCGGAATGTCGCTCATTTGGCCGAGGGCGTCACCAATCTTCGAAAAATCTTCGTCGGAAATATTACCAGTGCGAATATCCCAAGATTTAACGTCGGCCATTGGCGCAATCATACGGTCAATAATTTCGGCTTTAGCCATCTCCATTGAGAAGAAAAGAACAGTTTTCTTATTGATTTCAGCGACGTTTACGGCAAGGTTTTGAGCAAAAGTAGTTTTACCCATTGCAGGACGAGCACCGATAATAATGAGGTCGCCTTTTTGAAAGCCAGCAGTGTTTTTATCGAGTTTGGAGTACCCAGTTTTTAAGCCACGAAGTGCACCGCGGTTTTTATGGAGGTTTTCCATGCGGTTAAAGGCATCAATGAGAAGGTCGGAAAGTGGGGAATAATCACTTTTAATATTTTTGTCTGAAACTTCAAAAAGCTCTTTTTCGGCTGAACCGAGGAGTTCACCCACTTCTTTTTCGCCGTCATAGGCGCCTTCGACGATATTAGTGCCGGCCTTGATTAAGCGGCGACGAATTGAAGCTTGTTCAACGAGTTCGGCGTAAGTTTTTGCGTGGGCGGTAGTTGGGACGGAGTTTGTGAGTTCGGCTAGATATGGAGCACCGCCAATTTCTTTTAAGAGTTTTTCGTCTTTTAATGCGGAAGTTACGGTCAAAAGGTCAATTGGTTGATTGTGCTCGTAAAGCGATTTCATGGCGCGGAAAATTGTTGCATGCTTTTTGTCATAGAAATCTTCTGGGCCGAGTTTTTCAAGAGTTTCCGGAAGAATATTTTCGTCACGCAAAATAGCGCCAAGAAGCGATTTCTCAGCATCAATATTTTGTGGCGTGAGCTTACCTTTTACCTCGTCAGAACGGGGCATCTTCATCCTCCTTTATATCTTCTCCCATTATATCAGAAATTGCGTTGATTTTCTTCTGCATTTTTTCGCTGACTGGCTTCTTTTCTTCTTTTTTCTTCAGATAAATTGCGTTTTCTGGGATTTTTTCTTCAGCAGTATTGATGATGTTGATGAAGAATCCTGGCGCAGTGGACTTTAAAAGTCTTAGATTATTTGGCTTTTTGAAAATATCGACAAGTTTTTTCGGAGGGTAAACTTTTAGTTCCTCTTTTTCAAGAATAAAACCACAATTTTCAAGCGTATTGCCAAGTCCGCGGTGGGTGTTTTTCACATCTTTGACGAAGGCTTCAATATTCAAAGTTCCACCCTGGACGACGGAGTCGGCAAGGGAAGTGGCCTTTAACTCAACCTTTTCTTCTTTAGATTCCTCGATACGACGTCGCATCTCTGCTTTGGATTGCTCGACACGCTTTAAAAATTCAGCTTGCTTTTTATTATCGACAGTCGGAGCTGCTGCTAGTACGACTTGTGGGGTAGCTACGACTGGTTGGAATTTTCCGGATTCAAGAAATGCGACAAGAAGTTTTGCGTCGGCAAAAGGATATTGAACGTTGAACAACTTTTCGATTAAGTTCAAAGTTTTTGCAGTTGGATGTTCAATAATTTTATCAATTAAATCTTTTGCGATAGACTCGGCGGACGAGCCGGAGTTGAGAATGTCTTTTAAGATTTCGGTGGTTTCGGTTCCTTCTTCGAAGTTCTTGAGAAGAGTTTCGATTTTTTCATCTTCAGGAATACCGAGCGCAAGATTAATATCTTTTTTGGTGATTTTTTCACCTTTTTTCTTCAGATTTGAAACTTGATCAAGCAGGGAAATTGAGTCGCGGAAAGAACCACCGCCACGTTCGACGATGACTTTTAAAGCTTCATCTTCGACACCTAATTTTTCTTTCTCGACAATGCTTTTAAGGTGGGAAATCATTGTCTCTTTGTCGGCGAGATTGAAATGAAAAATTTGGGAACGCGAAGTGATTGTGATTGGAACCTTTTCGAGATTTGTGGTTGCAAGGATGAAAATGACATGCTCAGGCGGCTCCTCGATTATTTTTAGAAGACCATTAAACGCGTTCTTTGAGAGCATATGAACTTCGTCGATAATATAGACTTTATATTTGCCTTCAGTTGGGGCAATCATAGCTTTTTCGCGAAGTTCACGGATGTCATCAATACCAGTGTTTGAAGCACCATCGATTTCAATGATGTCTGGATAAGAATCTTCGAGTTCGTATTTGAAGCCGTTTACCTCATGGGCAAAAATACGAGCAACGGAGGTTTTGCCACAGCCGCGTGGACCAGTAAAAATGTAAGCGTGACTAAAAGTCCCGGTTTTGATTGCCTCCGCCAAGGGGACGGTAACCGAATCTTGCCCGACAACAGTCGCAAGCGAAATCGGACGATATTTTCGATATAAAGCCTTTCCCATATATATTCATTATATCATATGGGAACAGGGAATTTAGACTTTGTTGATGACTGGGATGACGATTGGTGTGTGACCAGTAGCATCAAAGAGAATGCGAGTTACATCTTCTTTGACTTCGTCTTTCAAGACCTTAAGCTCTGGATCGGTTGAGACGGAGCGGTCGGTTTTTACTCGGAGATAGTGGCGAATTTTGCCAATAAGCTCTTCGGAGTTATCGAGGTAAATGAAGGCACGAGAGACGATGTCTGGAGTCTTGATGAGACGACCGGTCTTCTTTGAAAGAGTAAGAACGATAACGAAAATACCTTCACGAGAAATGTGAATGCGGTCTTTCACGACAGCTTCGTGAACTGGCATATCAGCATCATCGAAAAGTTTGTTGCCGACATGGACGCGACCGGTTTTCTTGATTTTATGGTCTTTTGTAAGCTCGATGATGTCGCCATCATCAGGGATAATGATGCGATCTTTTGGAATACCGATGACATTTTCAGCCATTTCAGCATTGTGCTGCATCATGTAAAATTCACCGTGATATGGCATGTAGTTTAATGGTTTCAAACGGGTAACAAAATCAACGTGGTCTTCGTAGTAGGCGTGGCCAGAAAGGTGAAGTGGGCCAATGTTTGAAAGATGAGTTTTGCCATTTTGAATAACCTGAGCACCTTCACGAAGGAGGCCGTCAACAGTTGAGACGACGTGTGGTTCGTTGCCTGGAATTGGGTTTGAAGAAAAGACGATAGTGTCGGTTGATTTAATCTTGATGTATTTATGTGCACCAGTAACCATGCGGTTCAAGACGGCGTTCAACTCGCCTTGAGAACCTGTACAAATAATTGTCACCATGTCATCAGGAAGTTTAATAATATCTTCCATCTTCATGATGGTGTCTTTAGGAGCCTTAATTTGGTGGGTGCGAAGAGCGACTTCGACGTTATTAATCATCGAGAAGCCAGCGAAAGCTACTTTGCGTCCGCGTTTTGCAGCTTCATCAAGCACCATGCCGATACGAGAAACTTGTGATGAGAAACAGGAAACGATGATACGACCGTTTGCGTAGTGGTCCATAACTTTACCAAGGTTTTCACCGACGTCATATTCTGAGTGTGGATGATGGCCTGGGGAATCAATGTTGGTTGATTCGTTAAGCATCAAAGTGATACCTTCGTTTTTGACGATCTCATCAAGACGTTCGTAGTCGGTTTGTTTGTAGAGTGGGTTGGTTTCGGTTCTCCAGTCGCCAGAAACATAGATTACGCCGTTTGGGGTGCGAACCACGATGGCGTTGTTGCCTGGAATTGAGTGGAGAGTATGGATAAATTCAACTGAAAGATTTTCGGAAACAGCGATTTTTTCGTGCTTGAATGGGTCGACGACGCAATAGTTCATATCTGGGACTTCGTCGAGTTCAGACATTTGCTTTTTAATCATACCGATAGTGAATTCCGAACCGTAAATTGGTGTTGTGGTAGGGAATTTAGGAAGAATGTGACGGCAAGCACCAATATGGTCGAGGTGAGCGTGCGTGAAACAAATTGCCTTAATTTTGTCCATGTTGTCCTCGATATATTTAATATCTGGGACCATGTAGTTTACGCCTGGATAATCGTCGCCAGCGAAGAGGACACCCATATCAATTACGATAGCTTCGTTCTTGTATTGGATGACAGTCATGTTCTTACCGATACCGAATTCGCCGGTACCACCGATTGGGATGATAAGGACAGATTCGCTGTCTGGGCGAGCGTTTTTGAGCTGGTTGTTGGTGAATTGCACGCCGTTGTGGCCGTTGTAGCGAGATTTGTTAACTGGAATGCCGATGATGTGTTGAGTTGCTTGGGCGTTCACGTCTTGTGAAAGCATGCGTTGGTGGTGAACCATGTCGCCTTTTTTGGTTGAGACGGAAAGGTCAACTTTTCTAGCTTCAGCAGCAGTTTTCTTAGTTGGAGCTTTTTTCTCAGTTTTTGCAGCTTTTTTAGCAGTTTTAGTTGCTTTCTTTTTAACAAGGTGAGCGTCTTTGCCACCTGGTTTGAAGTTTGAATTAAAGTGACGTTTTTGAACTTCTTCAAAAATTACAGCTTCACCAGTGACGGTTGGCGTGTCATCTTTAATTTCGGTACGCTTTTGATTTTCCTCAAAGCGGCGCTTGATTTCTGGGAGGCGTTCAGCCTGCATTTTCATGAGCTTAGCGCGGCGCTCTTGTTCTTTTTGATTCATAAAAATTAAAACCTTTTCGTGTGTTTGTACAAGTAATAATTGCTACTATCTATTATAGCAAATTCGGGTGACTTTTGCAAGATTTTTTATTTTGGAGTAAAATAGTCGCAAGCTAATTTTGGCTGGTACTTTAAGAGAAAGGAGGTGTTAGAAATGGATAGTCGGCACGATTTGCAATTAATGACACAGGAAGAGAAAATTGGATATTACACCGAAAAATCGCATAAAATGTTCACTTTTCTTCGAGGTGTTTGTTCGGACAGACTTCATCCAAATACGCAATCAGCACTGGGATATGCGAGGGATATGCATAAGGGCCAGACAAGAAAATCTGGTGAACCTTATATAATTCATCCGTTGTCTTTGGCGTGCGATGCGGTAGGAATGAACCTGAACGACGACGTTCTACTTGCAATGCTTTTACTCCACGATATTCCTGAAGATGTAGGGGTAAATGTGATGGAGCTAAAAGTTGATGACGAAACAAAAGAAGCTGTTGAATGTATGACATTCCGGAAAATGGATGGCGAAACAAAGTTGGAGGCGAAACGGCGCTATTATGCAAAGTTGGCATCGAATAAATACTCGATGATTGGAAAAGGCTTTGATAGGCGTAATAATCTTTCAACTTCAGCAAAAGCAATGTCAAAAGCATCAATTATTAAAAACTGCTTTGAAACTTGGTTTTTCTTGATTCCGATGCTAAAAGAATCGAAGTTGACCTACCCAGAATATTCGAACCAGATTCACACGATTCGGACTTGTCTCACCGGATATGTCGATACGCTGTCGGTGCTTGTAGGACTAGACCTTTCATACAAGAGTCCGCCGGACGATGAATTGATGGCGAAAATACTTGCAGCAAAAACCGATGAAGATCTTCTGAAGATTCCGGAAATTTTTAACACAGAGAAAAGATTCTAGGGGGTGGGAAATCTATGGTATTCCTTTCTTTAGGCCCTCGCACTTTGAGGGCCTTTTCTCTTATGGTATAATATAGATATGAAGAGTCAAAAAAATAAAAAGGGGACTAGTTTTCGCACGTTACATTATTATTTTGAGGCTCTAAAAAAATACAAGTGGCATTCGCTCGGAACGTTGTTTTTTAACCCGGCTGCGACTTTTCTTCGTACAACAATTGTGCCGCTCGCTTTTGCAAAAATTCTTGATCGCGTCGCACTTGGCGGTGTGACGAATGAGGTGATTTTAAATGAACTTTTGCCACCGGCAATTATCTGTATTTTGGCGCAAATAATTGCGGCTGGTTTTTCAAACCTCTGTCTTTATCTTCTTTGGAAGATGGAACTTAAGGCGATGTATGACATAAATAATATGTGTTTTAATACAATCGCCGAGCAGTCGATGCAATTCCATAACGATAGATTTTCGGGTTCGCTTGTTTCGATGGTTGGAAAGTTTTCGAGTGGTTTTGAGCGACTTTGGGATTTGATTATTTGGCAGATTTTGCCGTTTTTCGTTGCTGTGGTTTCGACGATTGTAGTGCTTTTTATCAAGGTTCCAATTGTGGCGGTTGCAATGATTGTGATTATTGTTTTGTTTACAATTTTCTCTTATCTCGCCTTTAAAAAGACGGCAGAAATTGCAAAGAGGGAAGCAACGGCGCACACGAAGATGATTGGTCAACTTTCAGATTCGATTTCGAATATTATGTCAGTGAAATCATATGCAAAAGAAAAATATGAACTCTCGCGTTATAAAAAATCTCAAGAAAAGTATATGGACGTTTCGTTTGAGCATATGCACGTAACGATTAATCGTGATATTTTGTTTGATTTTGTGACAATTTTTAATCTTGGATTTATGCTATTCTTCCTTATGACTGGCTCAACCTGGTTTGGCCTTTCAGTTGGAACTTTGACTTTGATTGTGACATATTTAAACTCCATTATTCAAAGACTCTGGGGCGCACACTCGATTTTTAAAGAGATAAATCGCATTTTTGGCGATGCTAACGATATGACTTTGGCGCTTGACGAGCCGGATGAAGTAGTTGACGTGGAGAATGCAACCGAACTTGCGATTAGTGAACCGGAAGTTGAGTTTAAAAATATTACCTTCCAACATAAAGATGCGAAGAAACCGATTTTTAAAGACTTTTCACTAAAAGTGAAGTCCGGAGAAAGAGTTGGTTTGGTTGGAATTTCAGGTTCTGGGAAAACGACTATTACGAAACTTTTGCTTCGTTTTGCGGATGTTTCGGAAGGCGAAATTTTGGTTTCGGGAATGGATGTGAAAAATGTAACGCAAAAATCGCTTCGTGAAAATATCGCATACGTGCCGCAGGAAACCGCGCTTTTCCATCGTTCGATTGCGGAAAACATTGCATATGGAAAGCCAAATGCAACGGTTGATGAAATAAAGCGTGCAGCAAAACTAGCAAATGCTGACGAGTTTATAAAAGATATGCCAGATGGATATGATACATTGGTTGGCGAAAGAGGCGTAAAGCTTTCGGGCGGTCAGAGACAACGCGTAGCAATCGCAAGAGCAATTCTTAAAGATGCGCCAATTCTAGTTTTGGACGAGGCAACATCAGCACTTGATTCAGAATCGGAAGCTTTGATTCAAGACGCTTTAAATAAGTTGATGCAAAACCGTACGTCGATTGTGGTGGCACACCGTCTTTCAACGGTGGCAAATCTTGATCGAATTGTTGTGCTTTCGAACGGAAAAATCGTCGAAGAGGGAACGCATCGCCAGCTCCTACTTCGCGATGGTCCATACAAGAAATTGTGGTCACGTCAGTCAGGTGCATTTTTAGAAAAAAGTGAGGACTAATGATTGTAAATGTTAGAGTAAAACCGGGTTCGAGTCAGGAAAAAGTTGTCGAGAATGTTCTTGATGACGGTACGCGCGAGGTGACGATTTGGACGCACGCTAGGGCACACGACGGGGAAGCAAACAAGAAAGTTGTTGAGCTTCTTGCGGATTTTTATGGAGCTTCAAAAACTTCAATTACGCTCGTGCGCGGTGCAACTTCGAAATTAAAGACCTTCGAAATTATCAAGTAACCACTTAGCGCGGCCAGTCATAAAACGTTTTAAATAATCGAGGTGTTCATCCCAGTTTTTAAGGCGCCAGATTTCATCATTTTGCCAAACTGCGAGATTTGTCATGTGGTTTCCCCAGGTTTTGTAGAGGTTTTCATTTTTCTCAACGGCTTCGCGAAGAACATTATTGTTTCGCATTTGCTCGAGAGTTTTAAGCAAAAGATTTTCAAGGTTGTCATTATACCAAGTTAGTTTTGCTTTTAATTTTTCGCGAAATTCTGGGTATTTTAAGAGGTAACGATAGAGGTTGTTATCACAAGTTGGTGGGCGATTGTAGCCGTCCGGGTGGTCCTGGAGAGCGAGCTGATCGAAGTCCCAAAGTGGGCCAAGTGTAATTTTTCCGTTTGGCATCTTGTAAAGATAGACGGAGCTTGAGCCAAAGCCTGAGTTGAAGAAAAGTTCATCGAAGAGATAGAAGTTGACGGCGGAATCGATATCAAGATTTAGCTCGTCGAGTGGTTTGCCTTCGCGGGCGCCGTTGATTAAATCGTTAATTTCGGATTTTATTTTCGCGGCCTCTTCTTCGCCAGCTTCTTCGAAACTTTCTGGATATTCAAGAGTGTACATGGTGTTAGTTGGTTTAATGTCTGGGGAATCAAGGATGGTGCTACAAGAGAGAGATTGGTCATCAATTTGCCAGAAATCCTTGTCTGAGCCTTGTTCGAGGCGCCAGAGACGTCCTTGTTCCATTTGAACGATATATTCGACACCATCGAGGCGATTCTCGGTTTCTTCAATCGATTCGGAAAGAAGGTAGAGGCCTTTGTATTCGTTGTTAATATAAAGCTCGATGTATTTCATTTGTGGGCTGAAATAATCTCCCATGATGAGTTGGGCGATGTTGCTGTAATAGAATTGACGGAAGTAGGAACGATCGATGAAATTTGGAAGGAGAACCCATTTGGTGTTTGTTCCGAAATTATAGAGGTTGACTGGTTCTTCGAAAGTCAGCTTGTAGTTATAAGCGCCGTAAAGCGTGCCAGCTTGGTAAGTAGTGTTGCCGCGAGTTTTGAGTTTTCCGGTCGGGAGGGAAGTTCCGGCAAGGGAAACTTCAATGTCTTTATTGGATTTGTGGTAAGTGAGGTCGAGTGGCTTTTTTGAAGTCAGTTCGAGTTTTTCGATTTTATCAATATTGAATAAACATTTTGCACGCTCTGAAGTATTTTCTTGTTTGCAATATGTATCGTCGGTCATTCGAGCTTTTGGCTGGTTATTGAAATAAAAGAAGAAGGCGCAAAAAGAAGCAATGACGATTATAAAAGGAATCAGTAACCTCCGTTTCATGATATAATTATAGCATGGAAGGCAAAACAATCTTAACCGGAATTCGCGTAAATTCGGAAATGACGCTCGGAAATTTTCTTGGTGCACTTCTGCCAATGACGCGACTTGCGAATAAATATTCAGCAAACAATCAAATTAACATTTTTATCCCAGATTTACACACGATTATTTCGGATGTTGACGGGGAACTTCAGAAAAATCTAGTGAAAGAGATTAAATACTATCTCGCAGCGGGACTGGTTTTGAATGAGAATGTTCATATCTATCGTCAGAGTTATGTGCCGGCACATTCAGAACTTTGCTGGATGCTTAACTGTGTTGCAACGATGGGCGAAACTTCGCGCATGATTCAATATAAAGAAAAGTCGCACAATGGCGATCAGGGAACGAACGTCGGAATTTTCGATTATCCAATTTTGATGGCGGCAGATATTTTGCTTTATGACGCTAATTACGTGCCAGTTGGCGAAGACCAGTTCCAGCATATTGAACTTACGCGCGATATCGCCTCGAGATTTAACAATAAGTTCGGTGAAATCTTCGTTTTGCCAGAAAACACCGAAAACCAAGTTAAATTTATTGAGAGTGCAAATGGTGCAGGCGGGGTTCGTATTCGCGACCTTCAGAATCCAGAAAAGAAGATGAGTAAATCGGCGGAAGCTGAGAACTCAAAGATTATGATGAATGATGAGCCGGCAAGAGTGATGAAGAAGATTATGTCAGCACAGACTGACTCGCTCGGAAAAATTTCATTCGATATGTTTAACCAACCTGGCATTTCAAACCTTCTCCAAATCGAATCACTCGTTTCTGGTGTTCCACTTCAAGATGTGATTTCAACTTGGGCTGGTGAAACTCGCTATGGCGAACTCAAGAAGAAAGTCGCTGGAACGGTTTCGGGATATCTCGAAGAATTCCAGGCTAAGGTTGCTGAAATTTCTGATGAGGAAGTTTATAAGATTCTCGAAGATGGTGAGCGCTACGCTAATGAAGTAGCGAATAAGAAACTCTTCGAAGTACAAAAGGCATTTAAGTTGAGGTAAAAAATTACTCACTAATTTGTGAAAAAAGTTTTAGTATAAGCTTTTTTGTGTTATACTGGTTGTATATGGCAAAGGTTATTTGTGTTACTAACCAAAAGGGAGGCGTAGGAAAGACCACGACAGCGGTCAATCTTGCTTATTATCTTGCAAAAGAAAAATTTAGAACTCTTCTTATAGACCTTGATCCACAGGGAAACGCAACTAGCGGGATGGGTGTTGATAAGGCGGTGCTTGAGGCGGCTTATGAGCCGAACGCGACTCAGCCTGGTCGGTCGATGACTGAAGTGATGAATGGAACAACGACGCTTTTGCCGATTATTCAAGAGACGAAATACAAGAATTTTGATATTGCACCAACGACTCCACAGCTTGCAAACACAGAGGCGGAAATGGCTTCGGACAAGAAAAAATTTGTGCGTCTTCGCGATGCTGTGAAAATGATTGAAGGGAATTATGATTACATTATCATCGATTCGCCTCCAAGTCTTTCGCTTCTTACGGTGAATGGTATGATTGCTGCAGATTATTTGCTTCTTCCAGTTCAAACTGAATTTTATGCAATGGAAGGTCTTTCGCAGCTTCTCGAATCGATGAAGCTTGTGAAAAAGGCAATGAATCCTAATTTGAAGCTTCTTGGCGTGCTTGCAACGATGTATGATAAGCGTACTTCGCTTTCGGTTCAGGTTCTCGCAGAAGCGCAAAAATATTTTAAGGACAAAGTATTTGAAACAACAATTCCGAGGAATGTGCGCGTCGCTGAGGCGCCAAGTCACGGTGTGCCGGTGGGTGCTTATGATAAATTTTCTAAAGGTGCTAAAGCCTATAAGGACCTTGCGCGTGAAGTAATCGAAAGGACAAACTAATGCCAGGACTTGGACGTGGATTTGAAAGTTTAATCCCAACAGATTTTATTGACGATGATTTTGATGTAACTGCAAAAGAAGACAAGAAAGAATCGGATCTTAAAAATATTCCGATTTCGGAAATTGTGCGCGATGAGGACCAGCCGAGAAAAGAGTTTTCAGCTGAGGCTCTCGAGGCGCTCGCTTCTTCGATTAAAGAACATGGTGTTCTTCAGCCGCTCGTTGTGGTGCGCGAAGAAGGGAAATATAAGATTGTCGCAGGTGAGCGCCGCTTCCGCGCATCGAAACTTGCGGGACTTAAAGAAGTTCCGGCGATTGTCAGAACTTTGGAAGCGCAGGAAAGACTTGAGATTTCGATTATCGAGAACGCGCAACGTGAAGATTTGAACGCAATTGAAATGGCGACAGCTTATGCAAAATTGAAGTCACAATTTAACCTTTCAGAAGAGGAAATTGCAGACCGCGTTGGAAAGAGCAAATCGGCGGTCGTGAATACGATGAGGCTTCTTAATCTTCCGGACGAAGCAAAGCGTGCGATGGTCGAGCATAAGTTGACCGAAGGTGTGATGAGGCCACTGATTGGCGCAGACGATGAGCTAATTAAAAAGATTTTGCCAAAGATTGTTGAAGAGGGCTGGACGGCAAGGCGTGTCGAGAAAGAGATGGCTGAGAAGAAGAAAAAGTCTTCATCGACGGCAGTCAAAGCTTCGATTTACGCAAAACAGGAAACGGCGCTTTCGAAGAAATATTCGGCAAACTTTCGCGTGCGTGGACGTTCGGTTACGATTACTTGTAAGACTGATGAAGATTTGAAGAATTTGCTCGAGAAATTGTAAAATTGCACACGAAAAACAGGGGTAGAAACGGACGAATCTGCATAGTAAAAAGCTTATATGTTTAGTAATGGCATAAGCTTTTTTGATTTTTCCTCTGTTGAAAATTCTTATGATTGCAAAAAATTTATGTCTGTATATAATGCGGCCCGTGGTTTGGTTCCAGCAATATTAGACAAGTTACGACTCATGAATCAGAATCATTGGATTCCGGGCCCATCATAGAGCCGTATCCCTAATATTATTAATCGTGCTAGGCTCCGAAGCGGCTCTTTATTAAGGAGGTAAACATGAAGGTAGTTTTCTATATTCCTGTATTGCTAACTAAGCGAAAAGTGCGCGTCATTTTAAGTTTAGGTCTGAAATAAAAAGCCTGCTACCGTAAAAACGGTAGCAGCCAAACCATTGTAACGAGTTGCCTAGCCTAATCCTAGTAGGGGTTAGGTGGCTCGTTACACTCATTATAGTGTTTATGTTGGGAAATGTAAATAATAAAAAGCGGCCGTCAAGTTGTTTACAGAAACAGGAAAGGAGTAAATGCAATACGAGAAAGATTTTGATGGATGGAACGAATTGAAGCAAAAAATCGATATTGAAAATAAGGAAATGACTTTTCATAATCGAGAAGTGTGGTGGTGCAGTATTGGGGTAAATGTCGATTGCGAAGAATGCGGAAAGAATGAATTTTTTGATCGACCAGTTCTTGTGTTTCAAAAACTTGCACGAAATAAATTTTATGGAGTTCCGCTCTCTACGCAGAAACAAAGATTTGAGAATTTTTATTATGTGTTTAGTCTGTCTGGAAAAGAGGCGTATGCTCTTCTTGACCAAATGCGTGTTTATTCTACAAATCGAATGATACGTGTAATTGGAAAAATTTCAATATATACCTATATTCAGATAAAAATTAAGATGTTTATTGTACTTGGTATAGAAAAAATTTTTCCCTATATTTTTCAATAGTGGGCAGCGAGATTGTAACTTTTGTCCAATCCATGTTAGTAGTTTTATTATATCAAAATGTAGAGGAAAGAACAAGAAATAAAAAACGACCGCCGAGCGGTTCGCGAAAACATTAACAATCCTGGGCTTCAACACCTAAAACTGCACACTCAGCGGCCGTTTTTTGCATTGAAGTATCCAGGTTTTGTAAAATTGTTTTCGCTGGGTCTATTATAACATACACCATTGTTTTTCTGAAAGTTACGATATAATGTAACTGCGAAAAACATTAATAATCATTAATAAATAGGGCTAGATCCTTAGTACATTACAAAAAAGCTGATTTTTTGTTTTTCGCGACATATAAAAAGGTCGCGTTTTTTATTTTTTGTTGCGACCAAGAAAGGTCGCGATGTGTAATAAAAGACTATTAGGACAATATTTTACAATAACAAACCCATTTGAATTAAACGTGTTTCTCAAATGGTTTAAAGAAATAAAAAACGTTAAAAATGAAGTTTTATTAGAACCATTTGCTGGCTCAAATAACATAGTTGAGCTCGTGCAAGGGATTACTTGTGAAGAATATAATAAATGGAAATGTTACGACATAGATACAAGCTATGAAAATCGTGTTCCGGAATTTGAAATAGAGGAACGAGATACCATTAAAAACTTTCCAAGTGGATATAAAATTGCAATTACGAACCCACCATATTTAGCAAAAAATTCCGCAACTAGACGAAATATGAAATATGAGGGCGAGCCATATGATGATTTATATAAAAAATGTCTAGATGTTATGCTGGCTAATTGTGATTATGTGGCGGCTATAATTCCTGAAAGTTTTATTACGGCGAACGTTTTTCGTGATAGGCTGAAAATAGTTATCTCATTAACATGTCGTATGTTTAATGATACTGAATGCCCAGTCTGCTTAGCGTTATTTTCGCCATCCAAAGAATCTAATGGTGAAGATTTTGAAATTTACAGTCAAGACCGTTATGTTGGTCTATTCAGTGAATTGAAAAAATATTTAGTAAGTAGTGAATGCAATAAAAAGAATTGGCGAATGAATGATGTCGACGGGAATATTGGTATTATCTGCGTAGATAACAATAGTAAAGATTCGATATGTTTTTGTGATGCTGAAGAGATAAAACCTGAAGAAATAAAAGTAACGTCTAGGGCTAGAACTAGGGTTTCCGGGCTTCCTGATGATATTGATGTGCAACTATTCATTGATGAATGTAATAAAAAAATTATGGAATATAGACATGCGACTTCTGATGTTTTTTTGACATCTTTTAAAGGGCTAAGAAAAGATGGTAAATATCGTAGAAGATTGGACTTTAATACAGCAAAAAATATAATGTCGTCAGTATTAGAGGAGTTGCAAAAATGATATTTAGGCAACAAGATATTAATCCAATTTATGATATAAAAATTAAACAAGCTAGAGAAAAAAATATCAGGAATCTTTTTGATGAAGATGATACTAAAAAGAAAGTGCATAATTTTGCGGAAAGATTCGATATTGATGAATCATTGGTCTGGAAAAGAATGAATGACGATATGGCTTTTGCATCTACTTTCGCTAAAGATCCTTCAAAACAATCCATGCACCAGCATATCGCAGCGGAGTATATAAGCCAGTTGCCAACTGTTATGAATTTTGAAGAACTTCCGGCAGGTGGACAAAATGCAAAATATTGCGTAAATGGTAAAATAAGAACCGGCGGAAATTATAAGAAAGAAAAAATTAAGTCAATAGATTTTTATTGGGAGTATGTATTTAATAATAAGGTCTTAAGGTTTTATGCAACACATAAACATACTGGTGACGAAGGCGGTGCACAAGATAATCAGTTTAATGATGTGCTTTCGTTTCATGAGAATGCAAAAAAATGTAATGACCCAAATATTGTCTTATTATCTATTACTGACGGTGCATATTATAAGGTGAAATATAAAAAAGAAGCTGGAGGTAGGGATATTACTAGAATAGAATTTTTTAATCAATAGTGTTGGATTACTAAGAAAAATAATCCCAATAATAGAGAGATGGCTAAACGATAATTTCAATAGCGATGACATAGGAGTCGAACAAATGAGATTAGCTGCAATATATAAAGGTACATTACCTGATTGATTTTGTTGTATAATTATTTTAATGGGAAAACGAAGAATCGAAAAAGCCGTTAAGGTTGCAACTAAAGCGCATGAAGGTCAGTTCAGAAAATCTGGAGACCTTT
>CAZCZD010000015.1:0-11818 GCA_964503305.1 uncultured Candidatus Saccharibacteria bacterium
TTAATTTTGTACATACGCAACCATTTGAAAAGGCATGGAAGAATTTAAAAGATGCTATTACCGACTTGTCTAACAATTTACATAAACCAACATTAAGGCCATCAGAAATTGAAGCAACAAAGCTTTATATTGAATCAAAAGTTAATAAGAATTTAAAAATTATAAAAAAGGGAGAGTTCATTGCTCCACTTCAAAAGTATAATTATCTATATATTAATGGAAAGAGATATCATAATCTTAAGCATTATGAAACTATGTTGAGCGAGAAAAACCTCTTAGATATCTTTAAAGATGATGATTTTGCAGACATCCATGGAGATTTTACAATAGAGAATATTGTTTGTGTAAAAGGTGAAAAAGATTCGCATTACTTAATCGATCCCAATACAGGGAATATACATGATTCACCATACCTTGATTTTGCAAAGCTTCTTCAATCTTTGCATGGTGGATATGAATTTCTTATGAATACGAAAAATGTTTCCGTTATTGGCAACCACATTGATTTCTTGTTTACAAAATCTTCTACCTATTATAGGCTTTGTGATGAATATGTTTCATATCTTGAAGATAAATTTGGAGAAGATGGACTAAAGAGTATCTTTTACCATGAAGCTATTCATTGGCTTCGTCTTATGCCATATAAAATTGAAAAAAATGGAGAACGTTCTGTTTTATTCTATGCTGGGCTTTTAATGGTTCTTGATGATATTGAAAAACGTTTTAAGGAGACAGTATGATAAAGGCATTCTTGTTTGATTTTGATGGTACCTTGTATAATACAAATGATGTGAATTATCATGCATATTCCTTGGCTTTAGCTAAATTTGGTGTAAAATTAGACTACGATTATTATTGTAATTCTTGTAATGGGAGAAATTACAAAGAATTTATACCTGAGATGGTTAATTTTGACCAAGAAGTAGTTGAACAGGTACATGATTTAAAACAACAGTTTTATAGCACTCTATTAAATAAGGCAAAAATTAACGATAAACTGTTTGATTTAATATCTCTAGTAAAGAACTCTTGTAAGGTGGCAATCGTAACAACAGCTTCAAGGAGGAATGTGTTAAATATGCTTGAGGCCACTGGGAAATCTGATATTTTCGATTTATTGATTTGCGGTGAGGACGTCAAGAAGTATAAGCCTGATCCGGAATGTTATAATCTGGCAATGCAAAAATTGGATGTTTCACCAAATGAAACGATTATCTTTGAAGATTCAACGTACGGAATTACGGCAGCACATGCTTCTGGTGCAACCGTTTATGCGGTCAAGTTTTTCTAGATGATTAACATTGCATCACCGAAGCTAAAGAATCGATATTTTTCTTCGACTGCGTGTTCATATGCTTTGAAGATTAAATCTTTGGTTGCGAAAGCGGAGACAAGCATGATGAGGGTTGATTTTGGAAGATGGAAGTTGGTGATAAGTCCATCGACAACCTTAAATTCATATCCTGGATAGATGAAAATCGAGGTTTCGCCTTGATCGGCACGGATTTCACCATATTTTCCGGCCACGGTTTCGAGTGTGCGGACAGTGGTGGTACCGACAGCGAAGATTCTACCACCATTTTTCTTGACTTCATTGATAGCGTCAGCTGACTCTTTTGAAATGTAATAAGCCTCGGTGTGCATTTTGTGTTTTGTCACATCTTTAACGTTGACTGGGCGGAAAGTGCCAAGACCGACATGAAGTGTAATTTTGATGATTTTTACGCCCATCTCTTCGGCTTTTTTCAAGAGTTCAGGGGTGAAATGTAAGCCAGCGGTTGGCGCAGCAGCAGAACCGAGGTTTTTAGCATAAACTGTCTGATAACGACTCTGGTCTTCAAGTTGTTTATGAATGTAAGGTGGAAGCGGCATGGTGCCAAGTTGATCGAGGATTTCGAGGAAAATACCCTTATATTCGAATTTAACATGCGTAATTCCCTCGTCTAAGGTCTCTAGGACGGTCGCTGTAAGTTTTGCGGTGTCTTCTGGCTTATTAATATCAGTTGCTCCGAAAAAGACTCTAGTGCCCTCATGGAGGCGTTTTTGTGGCCTTGCAAGACATTCCCAGGTATCATCACCAAGCTCTTTTAAGAGAAGAAGCTCGACAACGCCGTGAGTTTCCTCTTTCGAACCAATAATGCGAGCTGGAATTACTTTAGTTTCATTCAAAACAAGTGCATCACCAGGTTTAAGATAGTCTAAAATATCAGTAAAGTGTTTATCTTCGAGGTTTTTTGACTCTCGATCAACAACCAAAAGACGCGAAGAAGAACGGTCCTTAAGAGGTGTTTGAGCAATTAGCTCCTCAGGGAGCTCATAATCAAAATCATCAGTTTTCATTCCTTATATTATAACATATTTCTTTGCTAAAGAAAAATCCGGCAAACTTCGCCGGATTTTATTGGAGTTGGTCTTTTTTAGAGTATGTTTCTTGCCTTTTCTTCAAGGACTTTTAGGTCTGCACCAGAGTCGAGTAGAGCTCGCATGTGAGATGATACGTCTTCGTCGGACATCATTTTTGCGACTTGTGTGGCATTAAAGCCAGCTGCGAGGAAGAACCTCCAATTTTGATGCATCTTAAGATGTACGTCTTCAAGAGTCATTTCGTCAGCATCGTTAAATTGGTCAACTAAAAAATCGTAATTTGCTTGCAGTGTACAAGAATCCATATAACCCCTCCTTCAAAAAAATGTACAAGTTTGCCGATTTACGGCCCGCCCAATAACTATATTTTCATAATTACACGGATAAAAACAAAAGTCAACGTTTAAATCTAATCAACTCTTTCGTCGAGGAAGCCGTCGCCATCTTCGTCTTCGCGTTCATCCTTCAAAGCGCGGACGATGTTGCGGCTGTCTTTGACGGCATTTTCGATGTTTTCACGGGTGATAGCATGAAATACCTCAATGATACCAGCGATAGTGGTGATTGAACCGAGAATAGCGTAGCTTTCGACCGCAATGGAGTCGGATTTGATAATGAAGAAGAGGCCCATAATAAATTCAACAATGGTGAGAGCGATGCGGAATTTCCAACCAAAGGTCTTGTTTTCACGATGTTTCACGACGTAGATTACGCCAAATACGCCGTTTAGAATCGTGAAGCCACCGGCCATCAAATTCAAGATTTTGTCAGTAAAACTTTCGTTCATCAAGAGAAAAACACCGAGGGCTACAACAATAAGATAGATACTAGCTTCGAGAATTTGGAAAAGCCACATTTTTCTTGCTAGACGTTTTTCTTCGCGATCTTTAATCTTGTCATAATCCGATTTCATGTAGCCGATGCGATAAAAACCCCAGAGAGAAAAGACAAGTCCGGCTAATAAAATCAAAAGTGGAAGGGTTTTCGTATCGTTTCCATTGCCGTTCATTGCGGCGATAAACATCATGACACCAGAAATAAGCATCATAGCAGCGCCGGCAATCTTATTTTTGATGAAGATTAACCAAGCATTTCCAACTCTTTTTAAAAGCTTATTCATATTTTCATTATAGCACTAAACAAGAAAAAGGCCGCGTTAAAACGCGACCTCTTTTTCGAAGAGTTTAGCGAGTCCATCGATTGCGTCCTGACACCTAAGTGGCGCGATATAATCGTGCTTTCCGATATGGAACATCTTGATGGCGATGCGTCCGAGAAAATCAAAATCGAATTTACGACCGTTTGCAGGCTGATATTTCTCTTTTGAAAGCTCAATCGCTTCGAGAAAGCCGAACGGTTCACAAATCCCGAACTTATATTCTTCGTCGAGATTAAGTCCGCGTTTATAGCCGTTTGGTGGAACGACCGCAATGGGCAGGAATTTCAACTCGTCAGACTTTTTGACCTCGCGTGAAAGGGTTTGAACGAGCAAAGACATGGTTTGAGGCTCGATTCTGACCTTTTTCGAGAGTTCAGCGTCTGTCTTGTAGATTGTGGCTTGGCGAGTAGCTGATGGTGCGACAACAATGATATCTTTGGCTTTGGCGAACTTCTTGCAGAGATTCATGTAAACCATATTAAAACCAGTGCCGATCGACATTACTTTCTCAAGCATTTCCTTACCAGCAGTGTTTTCGATTTTTCGCTTCGTGGACGGTGTGACAATCGGAGTAAGATAAAATCCGGCTTCTTTCATCTTGTCGACGACGGGACAAAGTGACTCATACCAAGGAAGATTGACCGGAAAAAGGTAATTATTTTCCGGATATTCCTTCGAGATGAGGCCAATCAGTCTCAAGATTTCACCGAGTGATGGATGATTGAAGCCAATGATAAGACCGCCGGTATTCTCTGGAAGTACGTCTCCTCGGCTCAGCTCGTAGGGCGCGTGTTTCTCAAATAACTTTACGATATATCCGCGTACAGTTTTGGTCCAGTTTTCGCCATCCTTTCGTTTTGCTTTCCAGCAAAGGAAGCGGACGATGATGGCTGAAACAAGACCGGGGATAAACATCTCAAGTCTGAGCTTTCTGCATCCGATTGAGTCGAGCAATGAGTAGCGACGGTGTCTTAAATCGTCAATCAATTCCTCCTTTGATTTCTTCTCTAGCTCTTCAATTCGTACTTTTTTCATAAAAAGTGCCCCCTCTCTGAAAAGTACACTAAAGGCATGACCTAAAGATATAATTATTATAACATAATTTGGCATTTTCCGCTATCTGTGGTATAATGGCGGAAGTTGCCACTATAGCTCAGTTGGTAGAGCGCATCCATGGTAAGGATGAGGTCACCGGTTCAAACCCGGTTGGTGGCTCCATTTTTTATATTAAGATTTGAAGTATGTATAAGGTTTTTTATAATTAAATCGCTCTTAAACTTATATTCGTCTTTATAAATCATAGTGCTGCTTTTTATGTCTAAATCAGGTAGCATTTCTTTATTGAAATAGTTGAAGAGAATTCCTTCGCTATTTTTGGTGAATAAATCATCTAGATTTTTCATATATTCTTCAACAAATTCCCAACTATTTACACTGCAAAAACCTGAACGTACCCTATCATATTCTTTGAAGACTACAAGGATGAAATAGCCTAATTTTTCTGACTCGCGATCATAATTAGTGTCCGCCCAGTGAGCGATAAAAATAATATCTCTAGGATTTAAGTTTCTAATAAAGTTGTAGTCTAGTGGCTCGAAATCTACTTTAATGTATTTTTTAGTCATTTTTTCTCCTTAGATAAGTTATTCGCGATTTCTTTTATTTCATCAGCGAGACAGACCTTGTCTCGCCATTTTTCTGGGATTGATTCATATCCGTAATACGCACCGGCAAGTTGGCCAAAGACTGCGCCGTTTGTGTCAGTGTCGCCACCAAGGCGGATTACACCGAGAAGTCCGTGTTCAAAATCTGCGAAATTTAAAAGTCCCCACATTGCAATATCAAAACAATCAATCGCATAGCCACCAAGGTCACGGAGTGAGTCGCCGGTTTTATCAAAAATGCGATTATGAAGGTGGTCATCGCGATCAAGAAAGCCCTTTAGCTCTGGCTCTTTTACAGATTGGATAGCTTGTTCGAGAATTTTTGTCTTCTCTTCGCCTTTGAAAATCAAATATAGTGCCGCCGCCATAAGTTCAGTTGAAGCGATAGCTCCGATTGAGTTGTGCGTGTCGATGCAAGATTTTTTTGCGATTTCGAGGACTTCTTCTAGCGGTTTCTCTAGATTAAAAATTACTATTGGTGCGATTCGCATAATACAGCCATTTCCAACTGAATCAGATTTTTTGGCCGGGACTATACCTTCTCTTCTAAAATCTGTCAGTGCGCGCTGGGTTTGGACTCCGACATCAGCTGCCGGTTTTCCATCTGGCGTGCGATAGCCCTTTGCCATCCAATTATAATATCTTGTCATTACATCAACTGAGTTGTACTTGTCTTTTTCGATAAGACTGTCGGCAAGACAGAGCGTCATTGAAGTGTCGTCGGTCCAGGTTCCGGCCGGGCCGAGTACGGTATCTCGAAACTCCTCAAGTCTTTCGCCAAGAGAGATAATATCACGGCTCGAATAACCAAATTCGACCGGTGCACCGAGAGCATCGCCAACGGCAAGTCCAATCATTGCTCCTTCGGTACGAGATTTTAAATCAAGAGCTTTCATATTTTCATTATACACCAAGAAAAAGGGCCCCGTCTTGGAGCCCTGAAATAAATTAGAACATCAGTTACAGTTAATTAATAAACATATTCTTTGCCCGACTGGATGCATCTTCCCTTGAAGAAGCGCTTCGGATAGAGGTCGATGACCTTGAAGAAGTTTGCAGCAAAGCAGCGATAGAGGCTGCTCTCAACCGCAGTGTTACGAGTACCATCGTCTTCCTTAACGTAAAGTGTAATTTCTGCCGTATGGAGTTTTACGTCCGGCAACCCAATTTCTCCTAAAAAGACTTCGTAGAATTCGACATGAAGTCTATCCTGAACATTGACGAGCTCAAGCTCTTCGCCTGTTACGGCTCCACCCGAGCTGAATTCGAAGTTATATTCAATGTTCTTTCCGAAGAAGATTTTGACGTTTGCACGCCAGTGCCTGGTACCACAAGTGTAGGCGGACTCGACCATAAATTTCGAGATGGCCTGGGATAAATCCTTTTCGTCACGCCATGGTTCGTAAACGTGTGTTTTTGATTCAAACGGTTTTGACATATTAAAATTCCCCCTTTTGGAATAAAATGTGTTGCTTAGTTGTGAATCACTGTGTTCTAATTATTAAAAAATACAATAAGGCCGCGAAGGACCTTATATTTTCATTATAGCATAAAAACTTAGAAAATGCAAGAGGCTAGATTTTACGTTGTTTTTTTGGCGGGTAAAGAATCTTAGTTTGTCTTTTTACAACACGGCGAGTTTTGCGTTTTTTGGCAAGGGCGAGAGCTTCGCGGCGTGCGTTATCGTCGGCAATTTTCTTCTCGATACGAGCGGTGGTTTCTTCTATTTTTTCAACATCTTCAGCGTCTTCATAAATCGCAAGGATAAGGCGAAGAGTTGCAGTTGAATGATCAAGTTTATAGGCATTTTCAAGAGATTCAATCGCTTTCTTTCTTTGGCCCATTTTCTCATAGGCTTTTGAAAGAGCGATGTGGCGAGCTGGCACGTCGTTTTCAAGTTCGAGAGCTTGTTCGAAGGCCATTGCTGCCTTTTCATAGGCACCAGTTTCGACGTAAATCAAACCGACGTTATGGAGAGAAGAGGCATTGTTATCAAGAGATTGAGCGATTTCGAAACATTCGATTGCTTCATCGTAATTTTGTTCTTTTGCGTACAAAATGCCGAGACGGTTATAAGCTGCGGCGTTCTTTTCGTCAAATTTCAAGATAGTAAGAAGGGCTTTTTCGGCACGAAGTGGTTTTCGATCTTTCATTGAAGTCTGAGCGACGTCCCAAAGCTTCTTCATCTGGGTATTGTATTTGTCGGAGCGCTCCGCTTTCTCTTCGGCTTCCTTAACTTCGATTGGTTTTCGAATTGGGTACAAAAAGATTACATATAGACACAAAACTACAACTAGGAAAACACCTAACATGAGATTATTTTACCATAAAAGCGATGGGTTAGACAAGGTTTCCGACAAGTTGTAGGCGGATTATGCCGTTTTCTTCGATGTTTTTATAAGCAACAATCAAGCCATTGATTTTCTTTGTGAAGGCTTCATTTTTTGTCTTGAAATAAGATTTTTCAGCGAGTTCAATTGTGGTTTTGATTACAGAAAGCGCAAAAGTGCGGCGCATAGACGACTCTTTGAACTTTTTCTTCATCAATTCTTCGGCAATGTCGATAATTCCGGTCGTATCCGCCACAAGTAATCGCTTCGCAGTTTCAAATACCTCTTTTTCGGCCTCTGGAGGCGTTTCCAAGGTGTTTAGGTGCAAAGGAGCATAAATGTAAGCTCTGGAGCGAATCGTTGGGAGGAAGGCTTCTCCGGCCGTAGCTTGAAGAATAAAATGGTAGTTTTCTTTCGGTTCTTCAAGAAGTTTCAAAATGCGGTTTTGGCAAATCACGCTTAAGCTATCCGCATCTTTAAAGATGAAAAAGCGAGGCGATGTCGCTTTTGTCGTCGTCATATCAATCACTTCTTGCATACCATCAGCGGTCTGGTCTTCGATAATGATGGCATTTTTGAAGAGTTTTTGAAGTTTTTCAAGATTTTTCTCGAGAATAATCGAGGTTCCAGAATTTAAAACGAGATTCTTTAATTCTTCATCGGAATTATAGAACATCTTCAAATTCCTTTGGAAGTTCTGCTTCGAATTTAGTACGAAGGTTATCGCCGTTTAGTTCGGTTGGGTTTGGAATAGTAATTTCGAGAGTGTGGGCGTGGAGATAGAGGCGCATATCGGTGTCAGCCGGAGCGTTTCCATAAACACGGTCGCCAAGGATTGGAGTGCCGAGATAGTTCATGTGGACACGAAGTTGGTGAGTGCGACCAGTGGTTGGGCGAAGCTCAACGAGGCTATTTTTCTCACCTTTTTTGATGACTTTATAATAAGTTTGGGATGGTTTTCCGTTTGCATCAACAATGAAAGTGGTTGGGTGTTTCACGTTTCTTGCGATTGGGAGATCAATCATCGCTTCATCAAGTTTCGGGCAGCCTTCAACGACAGCGTAATAGGTCTTATGTGCCTTTCTGTCTTGGAATTGTTTTCTTAACATTTTCTGGGTTTCTTCATCTTTTGCGAGAATCACCACGCCAGATGTGTCGCGGTCCAAGCGGTGAACGAGAAGACCGTAGTCTTCAAGAGTTGGCTCAGCGGTATATTCGCCTTTTGCCATCGATAATAAGCCAGACGGCTTGTTTAAAACAAGGACTTTCTTGTCTTCGTAAATAGTTTTAGGTTTCATTTTTTCGATTGCTTCCTGCTTTAATTTGGTATCTGTTAACTCCTTTGGGAGGGTAAGAATAACCTCGGAAGACTCTTCGATTAAAGTGTTAGGCTTCTTCGCGACTTTTCCATCTACGGTTACATAACCTGCTTTGATAAAAGTTTGGAGGGTTGCGCGCTTATATTCGGGGAATTTTTCGACCAATTTCTTATCGAGACGAAACTTCTCTGCTTTCACTTCTTCAGAAAGTACCACGTCACCGTTTATGACGCGGGAGAGAGAAGGTTTACTAAATTTTTTGCCTGTAATAATCACGTTTATATTTTAACATAAAATGCTTATTTTGTCGATAGAAAAAAGGCCGCTAATTGCGGCCTATTTCAGAGGTGAATTAAGTCTCATATGGGCTCACGAGCTGTGATCCCCAGACGTAGATAGGACCTGTTTGGGTTTTGCGGAAGTAATTGTGCTTACCGTCTCCAGTAAAGTAGATATAATCGATTGGAAGCGTACGCCCAACGTTTACTTCGCCATTTTTCTCGTGATACCATCTCTCAAAGACGTCGATAGCTAGTTCATATTCAGCTTCGGTATATTCTCCACCAGGAGTATAACCATCAAACTGCCATGCTTGCTCAATCACGGCTTCGAGATTATCCGGAAAGAATGGATCTGATGAGTCGACACGATTGCAGGCGACCCAAAGTGGTCCAGATTGTTCGGTTAAAGATTTGATTCCACCCGCTTCGCCATGCAACATGATGGCGCCTTTGATGTAGGTGGACTCTGGGAAATGTTTAACTATGGTTACTTCTTCAACAACTGCTTCAACGGGCTCTGCTTCGTCTAAAGCGCGCTGAATTTCAAGCGTAACGCCAGCAGTGACGTTAAACTCGTCTTCTTTTGGAGCTCTTGTTACTTCTTTTTTGTACTCCGTTTCATAGACAGTGCCATTTTCGACGCGGTAGGACCGTGCCGTGTAGGTTTCGTGGACTTTGTTTGCATTGGCCAAGAAGATAGTCAGAAGGACACTGAAAATTGCCATAAGAAGCGCAATCAGTGAAAGTCGCGGCGTGTAGCCACTTGCCCTGAAGCCTACAGGTTTTTGGTTAAACATAAAATTCTCCTCTCATAAAGTGCGATATACTACGGCGTAAATTACGCCAACTACATAACTTTATTATTATATCACAGAATTGCATTTTTGTCAATTAACATAAGCATTGTGATATAATAAAAAGTAATGATTAGGGTGTATAAAACGAATAATGACAATGTTGAGAGAATCGACCAAATTGTGCCGAACTCTTGGATTGATATGGTCAGCCCAACAGAGGCGGAAATTAACCAAGTGGTACGTGAGACAAAAATTGATCGCGACCTCATTACAAAGATGCTTGATGAAAACGAGCTTCCTCGCATTGAGAGCTCTGGCGATGCCACTTTGGTGGTAATTGATGCGCCGGTTGTAACTGAAGAAGATGAAGACGAATACCAGACCTATCCTCTTGGTGTGATTATGAGTGAAAGAAACTACGTTGTGACTGTTTCGACAAAAAAGGTGACCGTGCTTCATGATTTTCGTCACGAACACGTCAAAAACTTCCGTACTGCAAAAAAGTCTCGTTTCTTAATTCAGATTCTCGCAAAAACATCCGCTGAATATCTCAAAATTCTCAACCGCGTCTATAAAGAAATCGAATTGAAAGAGGACAAACTCGAAAAATCAACCTCAAATGAGGATTTGATTGATCTTCTTGGTACCGAAAAAACCCTTGTTTACTTCACTACTTCCCTTAAAGAAAATGACTTAGTTTTGGAGCGCCTCGCAGCAGGTTCAGCTGTACGTCTTTACGAAGGAGATGCAGACCTCCTTGAAGATGCCTTGATTGAAAACCGCCAGGCTATCGATATGGCAAAGATTTATCAGAACATTCTTTCTTCGATTACCGGAACCTATGCAACGGTCGTCTCGAACAACTTGAACGACGTGATGAAATTCCTCGCCGGAATTACAGTTGTTTTGTCTGTTCCAACGATAATTTCAAGCTTCATGGGCATGAATGTCCCATTCGGAACGTTTGATGATGGCGCCTTTTCATGGCTCATTCTACTCATTGCTTCGGTCATCGCATCGGCGATTGTCTTCCTCTGGATGAAACGCAAAGGTCTGCTCTGACCTCTTGAAAAAATAAGCTTTTTGTGGTATAATCGCGACATAGTACCTTAAAAAGGTGGTTTTTTAAGTTTCATTTCTCAATCGCTACACGCGAAATTTTTCCAAGGAGGGTAAGAAATTATGGAAAAAGAATACACGGTACAATCAACAGCTCACGGTGAAGTTACTGTCAGAATCATGACAAACGGAACCATTCAGGTATCAGGCCTTAGAGGAACTAGAAACACAGAAGAGCTCAATGATGCGAAGAGCATCTGGGAGATGTATAAGAATTATCGTTCAAACGATATTGTTGTGCGTTCCGGCTCGGGACTTTGTGGAGTCTATCGCTATGACCCAAAGCATCCAATTAAAAAGGATTACGTGGAATCTGACACGCTTCATTCGACCACAGTCGAGGAGCTAGCAAGAAACGTTTTCAGATTTTATCCACTCCTTTTCGAGCTTGAGGACCAGAAGCGCATCATCAATTTACTCCGCTACCATGACCTCGGCGAGACTGTCGACAATCCTGACGACGGCTCAAAAGATAAGGATGAGAAGTTCTCTGAAGAGCTCAAAACTTTTATTGAGAAGACCTCATGTCTCGTTCCGGCAGAACAGGAAGCTTTAATTCGCGACTTTGTTATCTTTGAGAATGCCGGCATGGCTTATTGGACCGAAGAAGACAGATGTGTGATGCAATTTGCGAAGCTCTGCGACAAGGCAGATGCGCCGCTCGGAGCTTTACTCTATGAACTTCAGGAAAGACATGGTTCCCTGCTCTACAAAAAAGAGCACTTTGGCGGCATTACGGCGCAAGACCAGAAGTATGCCGACGAAATCGGTGAATATTCACAGGC
>CAZCZD010000015.1:11828-18688 GCA_964503305.1 uncultured Candidatus Saccharibacteria bacterium
TATGATCGATACATACCTCTTTTTCGAATATATCGAGATTTTCATCGAGATTCTGATTGAGGCATGTAAAGATGTACGCGGCCACGTTTTCCCTTGGATGTACGAATTCTGCAAGAAGCGCGGAATCAATGAAATCATCCTAAACAAAATGCTTTAAGAAAGCCACCTAAAATTGCCCTCGAAATCCGATTTTCGGGGGCTTTTTTCATGTTTTTATGCTAAAATAGAAAGTAATTAAGTGAGGTTATATGAGTAAGTTTGACGACCAGTATATTGATTTGTGCCGTAGAATCTTAGCACACGGCGAGAAAGTCCAGAATTATAAGAAAACCGACTCTCGTTCCGCTTCTGTTTCTACTGCAATTCCTGACCATGCCGCACAGGGCTCTCAAGGAACAAAAACGATTCGTTTACCGCATCAAGTTTTGCAATTCGATCTTTCAGAAGAATTTCCGATTTTAACTTCGAAAAAAGTGGCTTTTAAGTCCGCTATTATCGAGATTCTTTGGATTTATCAGGCTCAATCTAACGACGTTTCTTGGTTGCATGACCGAAAAGTTCATATCTGGGACGAATGGGAAGTACCGGAAGACGGAATTTATATGGGCCGTGACTTCAAGCAGCTTTATAAAGAGCAAGGACTCGATGAGAATCCGGTCGGTACAATCGGCACGGCTTATGGTTGGATTGTAAATAAATACCAGCTTGTCCAAAACCTCATCGAAACCTTAAAAGAAAACCCTGGAAACAGACGTATGATTATGTCACTTTGGCAAAATGAATGGCTCAAAACCGCCGCTTTGCCATCTTGTGTTTGGAACTCACAATGGAATTTAATTGACGGAAAATTAAACCTTCTCGTTACTTCGAGAAGCTCAGATGTGCCACTTGGTCTTCCATTTAACATCGTTCAATACGCAACGCTTTGCTACTTAATTGCACATTGTATCGGCGCAAAACCGGGACAATTCACTTTTATTACAAACGATGCTCATATCTACGAAAACCAAGTTGATGGTATTAAAGAACAGATTAAGCGTTATGAAGAGGCGAACGAAGGAAAAGACCTTCCAAAGGCCCCAACACTTTGGATTAACCCTGAAGTGAAAGACTTCTTCAAGTTCGATAACTCGCGCGCACTAAAAGACATTAAATTGGAAAATTATGAGAACCTCGGCACAATTTCCATGCCGATTACGGAGTAGAGATGAGTTATTCAATTATTGCAGCTATTGGAAAGAAATATGAGCTTGGAAAAAAAGGCGGACTTTGTTTTGAGATTCCAGGCGATCTTAGCTATTTCAAGAAAACGACCAGAGGCCATACGATTGTGATGGGTTCAAATACCTTTTTCTCACTCCCAAAGATGCTTCCGGGTCGAAAACACATCGTTTTATGCCACAGAAAAGATGTAGAATTTCCGAAAGAAGTCACAGTTTATAGTTCGATGGATGAGCTTTTTAAAGATTATCCACTTGATTCAAAGGAAGAGATTTTCGTGATTGGTGGCGGAAGAATTTATGCAAGCTTCCTTAAATATGCAAAGAAGCTCTATTTAACAGAGGTAAATAAGACAGATAAAGATGCTGATACTTTCTTTGAAAAGTTCGACAAAAAGAATTATACAAAAGAAGAAAAAGGCGAAGGCGAAGATAACGGGATTTCCTATAAATTTATGATTTATACGAAGAAGGAGGGCCTATGATTTAACTACTGCTTTTTTGGTGGGATTGTTAAATTATAGAAAGGATTTTTATGTCAAAAGATGTTGTTTTTAGCTTAATTAATCAAGAGAAGAGGCGCCAAAAAGAAGGGCTCGAACTTATTCCGTCCGAAAACTACGTAAGTAAGGATGTACTTGCAGCTATGGGCTCGGTCCTTACTAACAAATATTCTGAGGGTTATCCAAACTTTGTCGACACTGGATATGTAGAAGGTGATTATGCCGAAAAAGAGGCTAAAATTGCTAAAGAAGTCTATAAAAACTATCGTTATTACGGCGGACAGGTCAATGTCGACCGCATCGAACGCCTCGCAATCGCTCGCGCCTGCCAGCTTTATCACGCCGACCACGCAAACGTTCAACCACACTCTGGCGCAAACGCCAACGAGGCAGTTTATTATGCTTGGTGTGAACCGGGCGACAAGATTCTTGCAATGAACCTTGGACACGGTGGGCATCTCACTCATGGTTCTCCAGTTACTCGTTCGGCACATATCTGGAACTTTATTGCTTACGGCACAACCGAAGATGGTGATATTGATTACGACGAAATGGAACGCCTCGCACTCGAGGAAGGACCAAAAATCATCCTCGTCGGCTTCTCAGCATTCATGAAGATTCCTGATTTCAAGCGTGTCGCTGAGATTCGCGAGAAAGCTGAAAAGAAATGGGGATACGAGATTATGTTGATGGCCGACATGGCACACGTAGCAGGCCTCATCGCTGGTGGCGAACACCCAAATCCACTCGACTTCGGTTTTAACGTTATGACTACAACTACTCACAAGACCTTGCGTGGCCCTCGTGGCGGCTTGATTATGTCGATGGGTAACGTCGCTTCTCCACTCAAAAAACCTGAACATACGCTTGAGAATATCCCAATTTTGATTGACCGTTCCGTCTTCCCTGGTACTCAAGGTGGTCCACTCGAGCACGTGATTGCAGCAAAAGCTGTCGCATTCGGCGAAGCTTTGAAACCTGAATTTAAGACTTATGCAAAGAAAATTGTCGAGAACGCAAAATGTCTCGGTGAAGAACTCAAGAAATATGGCTTCATTCTCCAAGGAAATGGCACTGAGAACCACCTTCTTCTCGTTAAAGTTGACGAAAGCTTTGGTGTAAATGGTAAATTCTATGAAAAGGCGCTTGATCTTGTTGGTCTCACTTTGAATGCAAATGCCCTTCCTGGTGATAAAGGTGGTGCATTTAAGCCTGGTGGTGTTCGTCTTGGAACTCCAGCAATTACCACCCGCGGAATGGGTAAAACTGAAATGAAAAAGATTGGTAAGTGGATGAAAGAAGTGGTTGACCTCTGCGTAAAGGCCGGCGACTTCGAAACACTTGAGAGAAAATACAAAAAAGAGCTCAAATCAATTCACAATGAAGTGATTGAAATGGCTAAGGAATTCCCTGTTCCATCAATTTAAAAAAGAAATAGCCCGCAAATATTAAGGCGGGCTTTTTTGTAGCGATATTAAGTTGTAATTACCAGTCGAGATCGTTGGCGATCTTTTTCACGAGTGGGTACAAAGCAATTCTTATAATGAGCACAATAGCTCCAGTTAAGACTGCGCCGACAGCAAAGATTCCAGAGAGAAAACAGATTTCTCCCAGTATGCGTTCGGTTTTTGCACCTTTCTCAGCTTTCCGTGCGACTTCGTCGTCGTCATGACCATCATCTTCATAATCGTCGTCACCACAGGGCTCGTCGTTATTCAGGAAGACATAGTCGTCGTCTTCGAAGTACTCGTCCGGAAAACCGGGACGTTGCTCGTTTGATTCTCCGCACAACTTAATGTATCGGCGTTCGTTGGTTTTGGGTTGAGTTTTCATACTCATCACCTCCATGGAAATGTGCTAGTACAACTGTGCTACATATCTTTATTATAGCATATTTTGGCGTTTTTGTCCATAAGTGCTATAATTTACAGAGATGGGGCGTTAGCTCAGCTGATAGAGCGCGGCATTCGCATTGCCGAGGTCACGAGTTTGATTCTCGTACGCTCCACCACAAAATGACATTAAAATACGAGGCCCGTGGGCCCCGCTTTTTTAGAGTACTAGAAGGTTGTTTATTGCTTCATTATAGAGATTTGAGACGTATGGACTTGCAATAAAGCCATGTCTTGCCGGTATAATAACCTTTTCGGCTCGATCATAAATCTTTGAAACGACATCGTTTTCAATATATTCGTCGCGTGTGCTGAGGACGATGCCGGTTCTGCCTTGATAGCAGACTTTACTGTAGTCTGGATCGCCATAACATGCCCAAAAGAGTTGGTCGATAAGTAAGGCTGGAGAATATCGTTCGCCTTGACGTGTCTTTATCACAGGAATAACCGTGAACCAACCAAGTAAATAACTCAAAATCTCGAGAATTGGGGTTATTATCCTTAGTTTCCTCTTTAATTTAGGCTCTAGACTCTTTGGATGAGTGCAAGGATTCACAAAAACGCGTTTTGCGCCAGGAATTCCCGCATAGACGATTGCCTTACAGCCAACAGAGACAGCGAGAACGCAATCTTTCTCTCTGGCGAGTGCAGAAAGTTGCCTTCCGGCGTTGATCGGATTATATCCGAGCATGGAATATCTTAGATATCCAGAATAACAATATGGCAAATCAATATACTGAAATGCCGTTTCTGGTTGTCCAAGCATTCCGGCGATTAAGATATTTTTTCCGCTATAATTAGGAAAAACATCCGGATCATAGTCAAATCGCCCGCCGTGCATTGCTCTCACCGTGAGACATGTAATGAAATTGATAAAAATTGCACAAATGATGATAGATTGAAACATTTTCCCACCCCCGTTTCTTTTTTCATACCACCTTCTAGTTATAAAAGTGCAAAATACCGCGTATAGCGGTAACATAACTATTATAGCATAAAAAATACACTCCTGCAAACGAGGAGTGTATTTTTTTGTAAGATTAACGTTTTGAGAACTGTTCTTTCTTACGAGCTGAGCGAAGACCGTATTTCTTGCGTTCCTTCTCACGTGGATCACGTTTAACGAATCCTGCCTTCTTCAAGATTGGGCGAAGGTCTGGGAATTCAGTTTGAAGAGCTTTTGAAATAGCGAGCTTGATTGCATCAACTTGACCTGCAAGTCCACCACCTGAAACACGAATAGTGATATCATATTCTTTTTGCTTCTGGGTGAGGGCGAGTGGATCAGTAATCTCAGCGAGATAAGTTTTGTTTCCCGAAAGATAATCGAGAGCGTCTTTGTCGTTGATTGTGATTTTGCCTTTACCTTTGTAGAGGCGTGCACGAGCTGTAGCAGCTTTACGACGACCGAGACCGTAGGTATATTTCTCTGCCATTACTTAATCTCCTTTGGATTTTGAGCTGCGTGGGTGTGCTCAGCGCCATCGAACACGCGGAGACGTGCAAGACGATCTGCAGCGAGTTTGTTCTTTGGAAGCATACCCTTAACAGCTTCTTTAATAGCATAGGAAGGATCCTTCTCGACGACTTCTTCGAGTTTCAAAGAAGTAAGGCCTCCAGGGAAACCACTGTGACGGTGGTACATCTTGTCGGTCATTTTATTGCCAGTAACAACAAGTTCCTTAGCGTTGATGACGACGACGTAGTCACCATTGTCGATATGTGGGGTGTAGGTAACTTTCGATTTGCCCATGAGCTTGTCTGCGATAACTACAGCGAGTTTACCGAGAGGAAGGCTCTTAGCATCGATAAGATACCAATCACGCTTAATTTCTGCTGATTTTTGAGAATAGGTTTTCATTACTTACTCTCCTTTTTGCTTAAATCGATATCGTCGACGAAGCTAATGGTTGCCATTTCAGAGTTGTCTCCGGTGCGGAAACCAGCTTTTTCGATACGAAGATATCCAGAGTTACGCTTGATTTGTGGAGCGATGACGTCCATAAGGAGGTCAGCAACTTCAATATCATCGAGACGTGAGATGAGAACACGACGATTAGCGAGACCACCTTTCTTAGCGATGGTGATGAGCTTTTCAGTATAGCGTCTCATTTCTTTTGCACGAGCGAGCGTAACGGTAATTGATTGATGTTTGATCAAAGAGCACTCGAGCCCACGAAGGAGAGCGCGTCTCTGGTCGGTTTCACGGCCGAACTTGCGGCCTTTATATCCGTGGCGGTGCATTTAATTCTTAATCTCCGTTAACTTTTCTCTAACTTCATCAAGCGCCTTCTGACCAAAACCTTTGAGTTCTTTGAGCTCAGAATCCGAAAGGACAACGAGGTCACGAACAGTTTTAATGTCATTGTTAATGAGGGCGTTGGTGGTACGAGCAGAGAGTTCAAGCTCTTCGATTGCGCGAGAGAGGTTGTCATCTTCCTGCTTGTCGTTTACGCCTGGAACTGGAGCAGCTTCGACTGTAGTGCCACCAGCAAGGGCGGTGTATTGGTTTACCAAGATAGCATTTGCTTCTTCGAAAGCTTCTTTTGGTGAAATCGTACCATCAGTGTCGATGGTGATTGTGAGCTGTTGAAGGTTGGTATCTTGACCAACACGGGTGTTCTCAACTTTGTAACGAACGCGGAGAACAGGGGTGAAGACGGCATCGAGAGCAATCATATCGCTGTGGATGCGTTCTTCGCCAGATTTGTCGATGGTGAGGTAACCACAACCCGTCTCGACGACAAAGTGCATCTTGAGGGTAGTGTTTGGATCATCGATGTGACAAATAGTCTGGTTTGGATTAGCAATTTCAACTTCTGAAGGAAGTTTGATATCGCCAGCGACGACACGTGGGTCGCCATCTTTGATGCTTTGATCTTTACCTTTGATGGTAAGCTCAAGTTCGACAGGGGTATCAACGTGGCTCTTAAGACGAACATTCTTAAGGTTCAACATGATATCAACGATGTCTTCGCGAACACCTTTAACAGTAGTGAACTCGTGAGTTGCACCCTCGATTGAGAAAGATGTAATCGCAGCACCTTTGATGCTTGAGAGCAAAACGCGGCGGAGAGAGTTTCCAAGTGTGTTGCCATAGCCATAATAAAGTGGCTTGATGACGAACGATGCACTTGTCTTTGAAAGCTCTTTGACTTCGGCAAGCTTTGCTGTATGAATTGCTTTTGTAGTCATTTTCCTCCTTAGCGTGAGTAATACTCAACGATTAATTGTTCGTTAATGCC
>CAZCZD010000016.1:0-578 GCA_964503305.1 uncultured Candidatus Saccharibacteria bacterium
CAATTTCAAAGGATAAAAAGAATACATTGGTTGCTGATTTAACCGAGCTTTTAAACAATAGCAAGATGACCGTTTACGCTAAATACCAAGGTCTTACCGTTGCTGAACTTCAGGAACTTCGTAAAGACGCTCGCGAAAATGGCGTAAAAATCAAGGTCGTCAAGAACCGCTTGGTTCGTGTCGCTATGGACTCAGTCGCCGTCTACAAAGATACCGATACAACTAACCTCACCGGTCAGTTGCTTTACGCTATCTCAGACACCGACGAAGTCGCTCCTGCAAAAGTTCTTGCAAACTTCGCAAAAACTCACGACATGCTCGTAGTTGCAGGTGGTTTCAACGATTCTGGTGCTGCTCTTTCTGAATCTGATGTTAAAGCACTCGCTGCTCTTCCATCAAAGAACGAACTCATCGGTCAAGTTGTTGCACAACTTCTTTCACCACTCAACGATTCTGTTTCTGGACTCGCAAATGGCGTTTCCGAAATCGTTTCTGGTTTGGAAAACAAAGCTGCTTAAGTCAAGCAATCTAATTAATAGTTAGTAAAGGAATCTATTATGGCAGATATCAAAAAACTT
>CAZCZD010000016.1:588-17251 GCA_964503305.1 uncultured Candidatus Saccharibacteria bacterium
GGAAATCAAAGCTGCTTAAGTCAAGAAATCTAATTATTATGTAAAGGATAATTATCATGGCAGATATCAAAAAACTCGCTGAGGAACTCGTAAACCTCACCGTTCTCGAAGTTAACGAACTTAAGAACACCCTTAAAGATGAATATGGCATCGAACCAGCTGCAGCTGCTGCTGTCGCTGTCGCTGCTGCTCCTGCTGAAGGTGCTGCAGCTGCTGACGAAAAGTCAGAATACACTGTCGTCCTCAAAGACGCTGGTGCACAAAAAATCGCAGTCATCAAGGCTGTTAAAGAAGCTACTGGTCTCGGTCTTGGCGAAGCTAAGGCAATCGTTGACGGTGCTCCTGCAAACGTCAAAGAGAAAGTTGCTAAAGACGAAGCTGAAGCTCTCAAGAAAGCTCTTGAAGAAGCTGGCGCAACTGTCGAACTCGCTTAATTTCAGCGAAAATTTAACTAGTGAATTGTATTTAAAAATAACCCCTTCGGGGGTTATTTTTTATTCATGATGATATTTACCGCCGTGCGCAATTTCTTGTGCACGATAAATCTGTTCCGTCACCATAATTCTCATCAACATATGAGGGAAGACAAGTCTCGAAAAGCTCCAAACAAAATCAGCCCTATTTCTTACCTCTTCAGAAACGCCAAATGCTCCGCCAATGATGATCACAACCTCTGAGCTTGAATTAAAAATCTTCGTAAATTTATCCGAGAGTTCAGGCGAAGAAATGTTTTTACCTCTTTCGTCAGCCAGAATTACTACTTCATTTGATTTAAAGTCCCAGTTTTCAAGCTTCTTAGCAAGTTTTTCTTCATCATAAATCTCCCATTTGATATCAAATGGCTTTTTAAGACGTTTCTCATATTCGGCGCAGGCCTCAAGCACCCATCCGCTCGATTTCTTTCCACCAGCAATAATTCTTATCATACTTATATTTTACCATATTTTAAGTTTTCTGTATTTTTTACAACACTTTTAAAAATAAACCTGTAGCAATTGTGGAAAAGCATAAAAATTGAAAAATGCTTGACAATAATATACGGCTGGTATAATATAATATTAATACTATATTTAACAGACAGGATGCGAGGAAATGTCTGAATTACCAGAAAAACAAATAAAGAGGTTACGTTCACTTATCCAAGAAGCTGAAACAAACTTGGCCGCTGCCAAGGAATTGTTAATTTCTATGGTTGGCGATGGCGATACTATCACTGCGCCACGTGAAGTAACGATTTCCGGACCTGAAGGAAAAATCATTGAGGGCGTTTTTGACGGCCAAATCATGATTGACCAAGAAGGAAAGAATTACCCTGTTCCTGCTAACTACGCATCGAAGTCAAAGCTCGTTGAAGGTGACATCATGAAGCTCACAATCACTCCTGATGGCAAATTCCTTTACAAGCAGATTGGCCCGGTCGAAAGAAAGACCGTGATTGGAACTTTAACTCACCACGATGACAAATACTTTGTCGAAGTAAACGGTCGCGAGTATGAAGTTCTCTACGCAAGCGTAACTTACTTCCGTCTTAAGGAAGGCTCCCAAGTTTCCGTTGTCATTCCAGCAAACAATGAAGACGCAAACTGGGCAGCAGTTGAAGCAGCTCTCTAAACCATCCGAGAAATTCGGGTGGTTTTTTGTTGCCTCAAGGGTTTCTATGATATAATAGAATAAATTTTAAAGGAGTTATTTTTATGGGACAAACCATGGACCAGATGAAGATGTTGAACCAACTTCGCAAAGCACAAAAAGAGCTTAAAAACGAAATCGTTGAAGTTGAAGCTGGCGACGGTGCAGTTGTTGTTCAAATTACCGGTGAACTTAAAGTTAAAAAAGTTACTTTAGATCCAGAAAAAATCGATCTTGATGATATTTCTGAACTTGAACGCTGGATTGAAAACTGTTTCCGCGACGGTTACGCAAAAGCTCAAGAAATCGCAACCGAAAAGATGAAGCCACTCATGTCTTCACTCGGCGGCGCTCTTGGCAACATGGGCATGTAAGATGCTCCCAAAGGCTTTAGACAACGTAATTGATGCGCTCGGAAAACTTCCGGGCGTCGGCCCTCGCACAGCCGAACGCTATGCGTATTATCTTTTTCGTTCCGATGAAAATATTTCGAAAAACATCGCCGAAAGCCTTTCTGAACTTCATGAAAGGGTGAAATCTTGCCCAAAAACTTTCGCCTTGATCGATTCCAATGAAGAGGTTTCGCCACTTTACACTGACGAAAAACGTGACAAAAAAACTATTCTCGTAGTCGAAGAACCACTCGATATTTACGCAATTGAGCAAACAAAAGCTTTCTCTGGCACATACCACGTGCTTGGTGGCGCACTTTCGCCAATCGATGGCATCACTCCAGAACAGCTCCACATTAAAGAACTTGTTTCTCGCGTCGAAGAAGATGAAGCAAACGAAGTCATCATTGCAACCAACCCGTCAGTCGAAGGTGAGTCAACTGCACTCCTTCTCCAAAAAACTTTATCTGAAAAATTCCCAAAGTTAAAAATTACTCGTCTTGCCCGTGGTCTTCCACTTGGCGTCGATCTTTCATACGCGGATCAAATTACGCTCTCCGCAGCTCTTAATAATCGCACCAATTTGTGATATAATTTAAGAGATGTATAAGAGTTTCACAGAATTTCTAAAAGATAAAAATAAAATTTGTATCATCCAGGCTGAAAACCCGGATGGAGATTCGCTTGGTTCGGCAATTGCACTCGAATATCTTCTTGAAGGAAAAGAAATTTCGCTTTATTGCCCAGTCGATATCCCAAAATATCTTCGCTATTTTGAAGGTTGGTCACGTATTTCAAATGAATTTACTTTTAATGCCGACGGTTACATTATCGTTGATACCGCAGCCGAAATTTTACTTTCGAAGCTCATGGCCGACGACGCCATCAAAAATATCTTAAACACAAAGCCAGTTTTTGTGCTTGATCACCACGAAACTGAAGACGACTTGAGCTTCCCACACGAAAAAATCATTGAAACTCTTCCGGCTTGCTGTACTTTGATTTATAAAATCGCCAAAGACCAGGGAATTGAAATCTCAAAAAATGCCGCTGACAATCTCTTTAACGGCATTCTTTCCGATACCCTCGGCCTCACAACCGCAAGCGTTTCTGCTGAAGATTTTAGAATCGCCGCTGAGCTAACCGAACTTGGCAGTAATATTTCCGAACTCGAAGAACATCGTAAAGAGTTCATGAAGAAGTCCCAACGCATTCTTGACTACAAGGCTGATCTTATTAAACGTATCGAGTATTCGCTCGATGGCGAACTTGCAACCATCCATATTCCTTGGGATGACATTCAAGAATATTCCGACGAATACAATCCAAACGTTTTAATTCTTGAAGAAATGCGCATGGTTGAAGGTGTCGAAGTTGCCGTCGCAGTCAAAACTTATCCAGACGGAAAGCTTACCGGAAAAATTCGCTCATCAATTCCAATCGCCGACAAAGTTGCAGGATATTTTGGTGGTGGCGGACATCCATATGCTGCTGGTTTTAGAACCTATGACCTATCCTATGAAGAATGTGTAAAAGATTTAATTTCTTGTTGTAATGATTTGATTTCTGAATATCAAAATAATAACGAAGAAAGTGATAGCATTAGCTACGGGAGCTTCTAATGAAACTTTATAACACTCTCACCAGAAAACTCGAAGAATTTAAACCTCAAAATCCATCCGAAGTAAAAATCTATACTTGTGGCCCAACCGTCTACAATTTCCCGCATGTCGGAAACTACACTAGCTATATTTATTGGGATCTACTTGTCCGTACTTTGAAGGCAAATGGAATGGCTCCAAAACGTGTCCTTAATTTAACTGATGTTGGCCACTTGACTTCCGATGCAGATGAAGGCGAAGACAAACTCGAAAAAGGCGCAAAACGCGAAGGAAAAACCGTCTGGGAAATTGCCGATTATTACTCAAATTATTTCCTTGAAAACTACGAAAAGCTCAATCTGACAAAACCAGACGTTATTGCTCGCGCAACTGATTATATCGACGAAGATATTAAGCTTGTCGACACTTTAACTGAAAAAGGTTTTACTTATGAAACTTCTGACGGTGTCTATTTTGACACTTCAAAATTCCCAACATATGCCGATTTCGCTCGCCTCGACCTCGATCATTTAAAGGCCGGTGCTCGCGTTGATTTTAATTCTGAAAAAAGAAATGTCTCGGATTTTGCACTTTGGAAATTCATCAAACCTGGTGAAGATCATGCAATGCGCTGGGATTATCTCGGTCGTCCGGGCTATCCAGGTTGGCACATCGAATGTGCAACCATTATCCACGAAGAACTTGGCGAAACTATTGACATTCACACTGGTGGTATTGATCATATTCCGGTTCACCACACTAACGAAATCGCAGAAAGCGAAGCCGCATTCGGCAAGAAAATGTGTAACTACTGGTTGCATTGTAATTTCATTACCATTAACGGCGAAAAAGTTTCAAAATCTCTCGGTAACACTTACACACTCGAGGAACTCGAAGAGCAAAGTTACAAACCACTCGACTTTAAAATGTGGGTTCTTCAAGGTCATTTCCAGGGCACTAGGAACTTTAGTTTTGGTGATCTTTCGGCCGCAAAAGTCCGTCGCTTAAACTGGCGCAACAAAGCCGCTACTGCATTCCAACTTGGCTATACCAAGAAAACTAGTGTTCAGGAAAAAATTCTTGAAGCTTTAAACGAAAACTTGAATTCACCAGAAGCCTTTTCGGTTATTGATACAAATGAGCTTAACTTCGAAGATTGGAAATTTGTTGACGAGCTCTTTGGGCTCGATATTACCAAGGATATTGAAACCGTTCCAAGCTTCGTTAAAAACTTAATTGAAGAACGCGAAGAAGCTCGCAAAAACAAAGATTTTGCCGTCGCAGATCAAATTCGCGAACAACTCGCCGACAACAACTTCACAGTCAAAGATACTGCCGAAGGTCCAGTGTGGCAATTCTTAATCTAGTTATGGTAAAATAAAATAAAAGAGGAGGTTAATGAGTAAAACTATTGATGTTGACACCCGAACTTTTATCCGTTTTTGGGTTGTTATTTTAGGACTTGGCTTAATCGGCCTTTTTATTATGCAAGCAATGACAGGAATCTTGATCGTTCTCACGTCAATTTTCTTCGCAGTTGCACTTCGTCCACTTGCGAAAAAGATTGATGGTATCGACAAAAAGAAAGAGCGTCGCAGTCTTTCATCTATTACTGCCGTCATCATTGTTGTGATTTCAATTCTCGCCGTAATTGGACTTGTCGGTCCAGTAATCGTCAACGAGACTTCGAAATTCCTCGCAAGCGCACCAGAACAGATTAATAATATCCTCGACTCAAAAGAAATCGACAACTTCGGAAACGCAATTGGCATTCCAGATTTAAAGAGTCAAATTACCACCTCCGTAAAAGACGCTTCACAAAACTTCATTGGCGGACTTTCACAATTTACATTATCAAGCATCGGCACAATCGGCAGCGTTTTCACCGCCGTCATTCTCATTGTCGTACTCACCATCCTCTTCATGCTTCAAGGTCCAGAAGTGATGGATGGATTATGGAACTCATTGGCTGATAAGAATAAGAATGCCTCAAAAGCATGGCGCCGCGTCATTGATCGTTGCGCAGAAGTAATTTCAAAATACGTTTCCGGACAACTCATCGTTGCCATTCTTGATGGTGTTGTTGTCGCAACCAGCGTCCTTGTTATCGCATTGCTTTTCGGCATCTCTGCAAACCTTGCAATTCCTATGGGGCTTGTCGCCGCCTTCTTCTATTTAATTCCAATGTTTGGTCCAATCATCACTGCCATTCTCGTCACTTTGCTTCTCATTCCAAACTCACTCTGGGCTGGACTTGCCTTCCTTGTTTTTTACATCATCTACGCTCAAGTCGAAAACAATGTTATTTCACCACGTATCCAAGGTAAAGGCTTGAATCTCCCACCGCTCCTCATTCTCGTCGCTGTCACAATTGGCATCTATTCATTCGGACTTATCGGTTGTGTGATTGCAATTCCAGTCGCTGGATGTATCAAAGTCTTCATTGAAGAATACCCAAATCTTAAAGCTATTTCGGAGGAATAATGGAATTACATAAAATTGTCGAGTCACTTTCTGGAGTATTTTACATCGCCACCACGGACGGCGACCAACCACATGTTCGTCCTTTCGATGGTGCAGTTGAAAATTCTTTCAGTGTTTACATTGGCACAAATCGCCAAAAAGATGTTTTTAAGCAAATCGAAAAGAATCCAAAAGTCGAAATTTTCTCGATGGAAAATGGTGTAATTCGCTTCACCGCAGAAGCATATCCAGTTGAAGACGAAGCAAAAAACCAAGAAATTTATGAATCGCTAGGCAAAGAATATTCTGATGGTTGTGTTGCAATTGAATTAAAAAATATGCGTGGCAACTTTACCGATTCTATGGGTGAGAAAACTAAATTTATCATTAACGCAGAATAAGGAATCTTTAAGAAACTTTTAAGTTTCAAAACATATAATAGAGGCATAAAGAAAGGAACTAAATGAGAATATTATATGTTGAAGACGAAAAATATTTAGCCGACGCCGTTATTCACATGCTCAAAAAAGCCGACATTACAGTCGACTGGGCCGACGACGGCGAAAAAGGACTCGATATGTCCGTCAGTCCAATTTATGATGCAATCGTGCTCGATATCATGTTGCCGAAACTTTCCGGACTCGATATCTTAAAAGCTATCAGAGATCGCGGCATTAAGACTCCAGTCATCATGCTTTCAGCACTTTCTGAAGTTGAAGACAAAGTTCGCGGCCTCACCATGGGCGCTGACGACTATCTTTCAAAACCATTTAAGACTAGCGAACTTATCGCACGCCTTAATGCTTTAAACCGCCGACCACCACTCACAAAAGAAGAAGAAATCCACTTCGAAGATTTAAGTCTCAATCTCAGCAATCGTACACTCAATAACATTCCGCTCACTGAAAAAGAAGCTGGCATTCTTGAAATTTTAATCAAGAATCCAAACGTCGTCCAGAAAAAAGAATTTATTCTTACAAAAATCTGGGGAACCGAAGCTTTTCAAGACGAGAATTATGTTGAAGTTTACATGAGTTATCTTCGTAAAAAGCTAAAATCTTTAAAAAGTAAATGTGTGATTAAGACACTTCGAAATCTTGGATACAAACTCATAGTAAAGGAATAAAATGTTTAGAAAACTTCGAAATAGAATTGTCGGAATCTCAATGCTCTCGACCACAATCGTGCTCGTCATAGCATTCACAGTGATATATTCAACAGTTGCAAACAGCACAAATAACCGTCCGATGCCAAAACCGCAAGCAAACTTTTCGGTCATTTTCGAAGACAATGAAAACAACTCATTTTCTGAAGAAATGGGACGTCGCATTAAAGCTGATCGCGAAGAAAGCCTTAGGGTGCTTCTCACTTCGCTCATCACCGCCGGAATCTGCATCGAAGTTTTAGTTTTCCTTTTTAGCCTTTATCTTGCAAACCAGAGCGTTAAACCAGTTCGCGAAACTTATAACGCCCAAAAGCAGTTCATCGCTAATGCCTCACACGAAATCAAAACCCCACTTGCAGTCATTCAAGCCAACCTTGAAGCGGCTGACATTAAAAACAACGAGTGGGTTGACAATGCAATGCAAAAAGCCGAAGAACTAGCCGAACTCAACAACCAATTGCTCGCACTTGCTCGCGTCGACGCGAATGCTAATGAATCAAAAAAATCCGAAATCGTTTTGACGAAATTCGTTGAAGATTTAGTTAAACCCCTGAAGCCACAAATGAACAACAAGGGAATTAAATGCACGGTCAAAACCTTAACCGACCGCTCCGTCACACTTGATTCATTGGCATTCAAACAAATATTAAATATCTTGCTTGACAACGCAATCAAGTATAGTGACAAGAAAGTTAACATCACGATTAACGCTCATGAAATCTGCGTCAAAAACGACGGCACAACCATCGAACCAGAAAAATTGTCGCATCTTTTCGAACGTTTTTATCAAGTTGATAAAACTAAAAGTGGCGTCGGTCTTGGGCTCGCAATTGCAAGTGAAGTCGCAAATAAAAATGGGTGGAAGCTTAGTGCCGAATCGGACAAGAAAAATACTAGTTTCATTCTAAAATTCTAAGTTTTTATGGTAAAATAGACATATGGAGAAAAACGAGCTCACTGTTTTTGAAAGACATCCAATCATCAAGGATATTTTAAGTCTTGCTAGCTTTGTTGCCGCAATTATTATCGGCACAATCGTAATCAATAGCTTCGTTTTTCGCTCTTACAATGTCGTTGGAGTTTCAATGGAAAATACTTTACATAACAACGATCGCGTAATTGTTAATCGTCTCGCCGTTTCTATCGCCCATTTTAAAGGCGAAGAATACGTTCCAGAACGTGGTCAAGTCATCGTCTTCGCAAATGGTGAAGCTGACGGCGAACTAACTTGCGGCGCCGACGCAACAATTCGTGACCAATTCATCATCAAACGTGTAATCGCCTTTCCTGGTGAACGCGTAACTGTCTCAGACGGCGTTTTAACCGTCTATAACGACGAGCACCCAGAAGGATTCCATCCTGATGATGACACAAGAAAATCTGACACAGATGGACCAAAGAAAGATACTTCTGGCGAAGTCGACATGATTGTCCCAGAGGGCGAAATCTTTGTTGCAGGCGATAACCGCGAGGGAACACACTCATTCGACTCTCGCTATGGCCTCGGCACCGTGCCATATTGCCGCATTATCGGCCCAGTCGCACTTCGCCTTTTCCCGTTTAACCAATTAAGGACATTCTAATGGCAGATTTCGTAATTTTAAGAAAAAGCCGCAATGCCTTCAGTTCATTCTTGCATGTCGTTATGAACATAGCACTTGCAACCGCTTCGATTCTTGTTACTTGGGCAACTGGAAGTCCATTCATCGGACTCTTGTTTGTCGCCATCTCAAAATGGCGTATGCTTGCCGTTCGTCCACGTTACTGGGAGCTTAACATAAAATCAAACCTTGTCGATTTAATCGTTGGTTGTTCATTCGTTTTGATTGCATATTGTTCAGGAAAAACTTTTCTTCCAGTTCACATGCTTCTCATCATCCTCTATTCACTTTGGCTCGTCGTCCTAAAGCCAAAGTCAACTGAATTTGCAACCAATCTTCAATCCCTGCTTGCTATCTTTTTTGGTAGCACTGCGCTCACCTTGATGTCTGCAAGTGGTGATTCTACATACATGGTCGCTTGGGGATTTATTATCGGCTATGCAGCCGCACGTCACATTCTCGTACAAGGCGATGATAAAGATTATAACATAGTGATTTTAGCAGCCGGAATCATTTCTGCTGAAATCGCTTGGCTTTGTCATTCATGGTTAATCGTTTATTCATTTGCCGGTACCGGAATCATCATCCCGCAACTTTCAATCATCATGATGATTGTTGCATATATCTTCGGATATGCATATAAATCAATTTCAAATAACGAAGGCAAATTAAAGTGGTCAGAAATCGGAATGCCGACCATCTTTGCAATTTTAGTCATCGCTATTATCGTCATTGGCTTTAGCCAACCAATCTTTAACGTCTAAGGAGGTAATATTATGGAAGAAAAAGAAAAAAAGGTTGAAGAACCTAAGGTTCAACAAATCGCAAAATTGGGCGAAAAAAACGAGCCAAAACCAGCTAGCACACTCTCAATCGTCACGTTCATTTTAGCTTTGTCAGCTTGCGGTCTTGGTGTTTACAATTATTATAACGGCGGCAATACCACAAACTACAACTACGGCCCAGACGGCAACTCTGCAAATTTTGAAGCCGGCTCAATCGCCGAAGTTGCAAGCCAGGTTTCCGATAGCGTTGTTTCAATTACTACTGAAGTTCGCACAAAAACTTGGTATGGTACTGAATCCACTGGCCAAGCAGCTGGAACCGGTTTTATCATTTCCGAATCTGGCTATATTATGACCAATAAACACGTCGTTGAAGACGCTAAAACCGTCAACATTACATTAAATAATGGCAGAACTTACAAGAATGCAAAAGTTGTCGGCCTCGATCCACTAAACGACTCAGCAATTTTAAAAGTCGATAACCCAGAAAACTTTAAAGCCGTTAAACTTGGCGACAGCAAAACCGTCAATGTCGGTCAGCAAGTTATTGTTATCGGCAACGCCCTTGGTGAATATTCAAACTCCGTCACATCTGGTATCATTTCCGGAACTGGACGTAGTCTCGTCGCTTCTGATTCATATGGTTCGGCTTATGAACAACTTTCTGACATGATTCAAACCGATGCCGCAATTAACGGCGGTAACTCTGGCGGTCCAGTCGTCAATGCCGCTGGCGAAGTTATCGGTATCGCAACCGCTTATGCATCAAGTTCTCAAACCGTCGGTTTCGCTATCCCAATCGCTAATGTCAAAGGTATTATCAACGGTGTAATTGCAACCGGAAAATTTGAACGTGCAGTTCTTGGTGTTCAATACACACCAATCACCGCTGATGTCGCAGAACAAAACAAACTCCCAGTCGACTATGGCGCATATATTAGCGGCGATATCGCCTCTGGTAGCGCAGGAGAAGCCGCAGGACTTAAGAAAGGTGACATCATCACCGAAGTTAACGGAATTAAAATTGGCAAAGCTGGCAGCCTCTCAACTCTCATTGGAGAATACAAGGTTGGTGATGAGATTACAATCAAATACCTCCGCGACAATAAAGAATACACTGCAAAGATAACATTAAAAGCTTACAAAAACTAAATAAATAATCTCCCGAAAGGGAGATTATTTATTGTTGTTTATTCCTTTGTCTTCTTTTCAATAAGATAATGTTTGCAACAACAACCACGAGTGTAAACAAGACAATGAGATAGAAACTGATGCCGCGATTTAAAAGCATTGCAGAGCTTAAAATCTCAGCTGGGAAAATTGCTGTATAAAGCGTCAAGAAAGCAGATTCGCTCGCACCAATCGCACCAGGAAGTGGAATACCTGAAGTTGAAACGAAAAGTGTAGCTTGAAGCACAAACACCTCAAAGATATTGTGACCGCCAATTCCAAGCGCCATTAAGACGGCAAATGGAACCATGTAGAGGAACGACATTTGGACTATACCGCGGAGCATCGTAATACCGAATTCTTTCATGTGTGTCTTAATATATTTAGAGCTATCATTGTATTTATCGAGCCCGCTTACAACTTTTTCTTCCCAAATCTTTGCTTTCTTTACCCCACGATTACTAAGGAAAGTAAAGATACTCACAAGCAAGCTCTTCACGCCACCAGTCCAGAAGATACAAATCGTAAGGAATAAGAAAGTGATTGTATTTACCGCCACACCGTAAGTATAGAGGAGGAGCATCGGACCTTTAATCTGTTCCTGTGCGAAGATACCACAAACAATACCAAGAATCACCACGGCAAATTCAATTCCAGCCGTCATAAGAAGCACAGTTATCGTAGCATGTGCAGTTGAGATGCCATCTTTCGCCATATAATAAACTTCGAGTGGCTGGCCACCAGTTGCACTTGGCGTAACCGAGCTAAAGAAGAAACAAATACAGACATATTTAAACGCTCGTTTAAACGAAACTTTTTCACCGAGCGAATTCAACAAACGACGTAGATTCATTGCTTCTACAGTCAAATACATCACCATAAAGAAAAGGCCAAGCAAGACAAATGGCAAAACTGCCTTCGAAATCATTTCAAAAACTTGCCCCAAATCCTGATCTTTAAAAATCAACCAGAAAGTGCCAAACATCAAACCAAAGAAAATCACGCCGTTTACCACGACTTGCCTGATAATTCCTATAATTGGTTTGATTTTATCACTCATTTAATACCTAAACGTTAGAATGAAACCATCTTGCGACAATAGTTCAAAACTTCTTTCTTTTGCATATTCCATTATCGCATTATGTTGAGAGGTGTCGGCTTCGAGAAGCAAGAACCTCTTCTTATTATTATCTGTTTTTTCGACGATTTGGTCAATCAGTTTTTTAATTAATTTTAAGCCACCATCATCTGTAAAGAGAGCAAGCGCCGGCTCAAATTTCAGCTCTTCGCTCGTCCAGTTCCATTTTATGTCCACATATGGCAAATTTGCCGTTATAATATCTGGGAGTTCCGGGATTGAAGCAAGAAGATTTGAGCAGAAAAATCTCACCTCAGCCCCCATATTATCAGCATTTTCTTGTGCCAAGTCGAGCGCCGGAACCGAAACGTCAACACCGACAATATCCGACCAGACATTCATTTTATTTAGCTCCAACTTCAAAGTAATCGGAATACAACCGCTTCCAGTTCCAACGTCAACGATTGTAATGTTGTTTATTTTCTCAACATCGACAATACCAAGTGTCGAAATAATCATCTGCTCGGTTTCTGGACGGGGAATCAAAACATTCGGATTAATTTCAAATTTTCGTCCATAAAATTCTCTATATCCGAGAATGTAAGCCATTGGCACACCAGATATACGCTTTTTTAAAAGCTCGTCCGCCTCTTTATAATCATATTCGTCCTCAGCGTGCAAAATTAAGTCCGCCCTATCCGTAAACCCTAGTGCATGCATTGCAATTAAATCTGCATCAAGCGATGAGATTTTTGTTTTTGCTGATTTTGCCCACTCCGATAATTTCACTTTCTGTCAGCTTCTTCCTTCAAAAACTCACGCTCGTTCTTCTGGAGTTCGAGAATAATATCTTCAATATCACCATCCATCGCCGCTGAAACATTCGAGCGACTATAGTGGATTCTATGGTCAGTAATTCTATCTTGCGGGAAGTTGTAAGTACGGATTTTTTCAGAACGATCGCCGGTACCAATTAAGGATTTGCGAGCTTCGGAAGCATTTGCTTGGTCTTCGAGACGTTTCTTCTCAGCAAGACGAGAACGAAGCACGTTCATTGCCTTAATACGGTTCTGCTGTTGAGAACGCTCATCTTGCATTGCTACGACAATTCCAGTTGGAAGGTGAGTAATACGGACAGCCGAGTCGGTCGTGTTAACGCCCTGACCACCGTGGCCACCAGAACGGTAAATATCGATGCGAAGGTCTTCTTGTTTAATCTCAAATTCTTCTTCGGGAATTTCTGGAAGTACTGCAACAGTCGCAGTTGAAGTATGAATACGACCTTGCGATTCAGTCACCGGAACGCGTTGCACACGATGGACGCCACCTTCAAATTTTAATTGTCCATAAGGGCGTTCGCCAGAGAAGCGAACAATCACTTCCTTCATACCGCCAGCTTCATTCTCATTTTGAGACTGAAGTTCGGCTTTCATACCATGCGTTTCAGCATAACGCACATACATACGATAAAGCTCGCCGGCAAAAAGGGAAGCCTCATCGCCGCCAGCGCCAGCACGAATCTCCACGATGGCCGGCTTATCATCGTTTGGATCACGTGGAATTAACATTTCTTCAAGTTTAGCCGAATCATCTTCGATTTTTTGTTTTGCATCTTCAATATCAGCCTTTGCCATCTCGGCAAGTTCTGAATCGGAGAGCAAAGCTTCAGCTTCAACGATATTTTTCTTCAACTGTTCAATCTCGCGCCCAAGCGCCAAGATATCATTAAGTTCGGAAAGTCTTTTTGATTTCGATGCAAAAGAAGAATCAGAGTATGCGTCTGGTTTTGCGAGAAAGTCAGTTATTTCTTTTGCTTCGTTTTCGTATTTCTTTAAATCAAAGTCCATATATGCTATAATTATACCACACTTTAAGTGTATTTTTATGGTTCCTTAGCTCAGTTGGCTAGAGCGCACGATTCACATTCGTGAGGTCACAGGTTCAAGCCCTGTAGGAACCACCATATATCACTTTTCGCCGTTATGGCGATTTTTTGTTATAATTGAAGCATGAGCGGAAATATTATACATTCGCAAAAACCACTAACTGAGCATCTCTCGAATTTAAATTTCGTTCTCGGAATTATTTCAGTTTTAGTCTTCGTTTTATCACTTTTCTTCAAATCCACCCCTACTCACGGTCAAGCTGGTGGCTTTTTCCTCGACGAAATCCTGATTGCCACTCTCTGTATGATTGGTAACATCATTTCTTCCGTCATCATCGTCACAATTTCTATCGTATATCGCAAAAATTTCATGCACTATCACTATCGCGCAATCTTTGGGTTCTTCCTCGCAATTCTACCAATCATTTTAACTGCCATCGCCGGAAAATAAACCAAACATGCTATAATAATACAAAGGAGCTGTTTATTTTTTATGAAAGTATCACAAGCAAAACCAATTATTGATTTCATAACGGTTGGTGGAAATGGTCAAACCACTTTTATCATTCCAGTTTATCAACGTAATTATGAATGGGCAAAAGAAAACTGCGACCAACTTTTTGAAGATGTAATCAACAGTATCCCAAAGCCAGGAGAAACACCTAAATCACATTATTTTGGAAACATCGTTTACGACGAAAGTGAAATTGATCCATTCACGAATTATATTCAGTTCATTTTGATTGATGGACAACAACGCATTACGTCAACGATGCTTTTACTTGCAGCTATTCGCGACGAAGAAACTGATGAAGATTTACGAAATAAAATCGACACAACATATTTAAAAAACCAAAACGCCGAAGAAGAATATCGCGTAAAATTAAAGCAGGTCGAGATGGACCGCGAAACGTTCGCCAAAATCATTGAGAGAGACGGAGAAAATGCAAACAAAAATTCCGCCATATATATCAATTATAATAGATTTCGTACACTAATTCGAGAAGCGAAACAAGAAAGAAACATTACATCAAAAGACATATTATTAGGTCTTCGCGCTCTCAACATTATCGCAATTGACCTTGAATCAAAATTACCAGGTTCAGAATCTCCACAAGTAATCTTCGAAAGTATCAATGCAACCGGAAAACCACTCAGTCCAGCAGCACTCTTGCGCAATTATTTGCTATTGAAAATCGGTCTTGAAAAACAAGAATCATATTATAAAGAATATTGGCTTGATATCGAAAAGCGCATCGGCAACGACAATATTTCGGATTTCCTCCGTCGTTATCTTACATTAAGACTACATCGTGACGTAAAAAGCGGAACTGAATATAAAACATTTAAGAAATATTACTCCGAATTATTCATTGATGCCGAAAAGGCTATGGATGAATTAAAAAAATATTCAAAATATTATCAGTGGATTACAGATCCTAGCACGATTTATAATTCCGATGACGCAAAACCAACAAAAGACAAACACGAAACAGTTGATTTACTTCAAGAAGCAGACATGCTAAGGCTCATTCCAGCAAACGCAACACTTATGTGGATTCTTGAAAAAGTCGACACAAATCAAATCGAATTCGAAGAAGTAAACTCGTTACTCAAGGTAATCATGGACTGGGTATTTCGCGCACGTGTTACAGGTATTATCGCGACGGGTGAAATTGGTAATATCCTCACAACTGGAATTCTTAAAATTCTTGAGGACAAACCAAAAGATGACGAACGTAGCCTTAGTGAATATCTTTATTTTGAACTATCCAACTATCGTGAACGTGATATTTATCCAAACAACAAAACTTTCAAAGAAGCTTTCGTCAAATACAACTTCTATAAAAATTATGGTCGCTACGTTCAACTAAAGCTCACAGAAAAGTATAGCAACGACAAGCATATTGAGTTAGACACAATTGAACATATTTTACCGCAGACTCTTGACCAAGAGAAATGGCCTGACATTTCTACTGCCGAACATGCAGAATGGGTAAACACAATCGGCAACCTTGTACCGATGAATCAACCAGATAATTCATATAATTCCAACAATAGTTATGACGTCAAACTACCGATTCTAAATAAGTCCGATTGGAGGATGACTAGAGAGTCTCATCGTTTTGCGCAAGACAACAAATGGACAATTCAGTCAATCAAGGACCGTGCTAATGAACTAGCTGACGCTGCAATTACTATCTGGAAAGCCCCACTTGAGCGTACAAGGGATATTGAAGCCTCAAAAACAGTCAACTCTAATGAAAATATGATAAAGCTCATCAATCTCGTTAGAAATTTTGCACTACCAAACATTATAATCAACGTTGGCCAGGAAAAAAATTCTTGTTATCTGAACTTCAGCACTGATACACTAAACAGTATCTACGGCTCAAACGATTCCCGCGACATCTACACATATGCAATTGTACTTGATGACGGAATACATTGGGATAGAGTCCAGTTAACCATCAATAATACCGACTTAATCACCCCTGAACGAAGAAGGGTTCATGATGCTATTATTGATATAGCAAAAAATAATCCTCAGCACGAAGATTGGAAATATTTCAAAGCATTTCGATGGAGCAATCCAACCGAAGATTATGACGATGAAGATGAAATGGCTGAAAATCTTCAAAAAATCTTAGCCGAAAAGATACCAGAACTAGAACAACGTATAAAAGAGCATATCAATAATATTTAAGCCTTTACTTTTCGCTTTATATCTGATATAATTAAGCGTAATTATGAGTAAAAAAGAATTACATCCTAAAGATTATCGTTTTGTAGTCTTCTCTGACGAAGCTGCAAAATTCTCTTTCCTTACTCGCTCAACAGCTAAAAGCGAAGAGACAATCAAATGGACTGACGGAAATGAATATCCTCTCGTA
>CAZCZD010000016.1:17261-18583 GCA_964503305.1 uncultured Candidatus Saccharibacteria bacterium
TCAGATTTCATCTGCATCTCACCCATTCTTCACCGGCGAAGAGAAGATTATCGATACCGAAGGTCGTGTCGATCGCTTCAAAGCTCGTGCTGCTAAAGCTGCTGCTCTTAAGGACCAACTCGGTTCAAAAGCTCGCAAAGCAGAAAAAGAAGCAAAGCGCAAAGCTGAAAAAGAAGAGAAATAAGAATAATCGGGAATCCCTCGCACACTACGAGGGATTTTTTATTGCGTAAAAAATACCGGCCAAATGGCCGGCATTTATCGCTTTCGCCTTATTTCTTCTTTTCAATAGTTGATTTAATACGGTTATAATCATCAATCGTATCAACCTCATCCCAGAATTTGCCATCAACATCTTCGACGTAGATTGGATATTCGTGCGCAATTGAATAAAGCGCGTTTTCCCACCAAAGATTATATTCGCCTTCATCGACTAATTTTTCAGTCTGTTTCTTAAATTCAGGAAGGAAACTATTTTTTATCTTTGCGAGACCAACATATTCACAAGTTCTTTCTTCCGGAACGAGTTCCTTGCCATATTTCTCAATGCGATCATTTTTACACCAGAAGAAATAATCACCAGTAAGGCGACGAGTCTCATCGCCAAGCATAATAGTTTCTTTCTCGGAATGGATCAATTCATCCAAGATATCTTGGTCATAATAAACGTCTGCATTTCCAAGAATCACATCTTCACTAGTGTTGAGCTCTTCGCGTGCAATCCAAAGTGAAGCGATTGAATTCGTTACACGATAGAATGGGTTATGATAGAACTTTACATTAAGCCCCTTAAGTTCCTTTTCAATCAATTGATGTTTGAAGCCGACAATAATCGTAACGTCAATACCATTCTTTTGAAGCATTTCGACAGTATGACGGATAATTGCTTGTCCGTTAACTTTCAAAAGACTTTTTGGTTCATTTGTATATTCAGAAATACGACTTCCGACGCCTGCTGCCATTAAAATTGCCTTCATTAGAGAACCTCCTTCATTTTCTCAATTAATTCATCATAATCTGATTCAACCAAATTGCCAATGTGTGCGACGCGAATAATATCATCTGCAGTTTTACCACCAGTTGGATTTACATAAATATCATATTTTTCTTTTAGATAGTTAAAGACTTCTTTTGCCTTATGATTTGGCACAATAACTGGCGTAACTGCATTTGAAAGTGGATATTTTGGAAGCTCAAATCCAGCTTCAACTGCTTTCTCACGGAAATATTTTGCAAGCTTAGCAGTCTTCTCAACTTCCGCTTCATATGATTCAATATGGCGAAGTCTATCCTGGAGTTCCAAAATAATTCCAACCGCTGGA
>CAZCZD010000017.1:0-302 GCA_964503305.1 uncultured Candidatus Saccharibacteria bacterium
AGTGGACCAGCACCAGAACCAGTACCACCACCAGCACCGAGCGTAATGAAGACCATATCTGCGCCTTCGAGGGCTTGTGCGATGTTTTCGCGGCTTTCTTCAGCAGCTTCACGACCTTTTGCAGGATCGCCACCAGCACCAAGACCTTGGCCGATGTGAACTTTGATATCTGCATCCGAATGATGCAATGCTTGGGCATCCGTGTTAATCGCAACGAATTCGACACCATTAAGGCCGACTTCTTTCATGCGATTAATTGCAGAACCACCAGCGCCACCAACACCAACAACCTTAATAGTTGC
>CAZCZD010000017.1:312-12824 GCA_964503305.1 uncultured Candidatus Saccharibacteria bacterium
AAATATACAATTTACATTATATAATAAAATATATAGTTTTTTAGATAGTAAAAGGGTTTTATCAAAAAATCGCCAAAAATGGCTATTTTTGTATAAATTTTTTATACAGCTTATTTTTTCTTCTTAAATAATCCGAAGAGCGAAAACGACTTCTTCTCTTTTTCGTCTTCCACCCCTGAAAAACGCCCATCATCAGCCATCGAAAGTGCAAGTCCAATTGCTGTTGCATATTCCGGAACCTCAACATTTTCAACTACACCTTTGAGTCCAGCTCCAGGTTTTCCAATACGCGTTGCCATCTTAAGAACTTCTTTTGAAAAGCCTGCAAGACCTTTCATGTTTGCACCAGCACCAACAATTACAGCGCCTTCTGGGAGTTTTTGATAATATCCAGCTCTTTGCAAATGTTCAACAACGTGTTCAAAGATATCAATCAATCTTTCTTTAACAACTTCATTCACTTCATTCTTCGAGAAGCTAACTGTTTCCCCGTTATGACGCATTGTAATTTCTTTATCATTCGGAATAAAGTCTGCTGTAACATAACGAAGCTTAATTTCCTCTGCTGCCTCAGTGTTGAGTTCGAGCGAAATCGCTAAATCCTTCGTAATATTAACTGCACCAGCTGGCACTACGCCAATATATTGAAGGTCACCCTCATCATAAATTGCTACTGAAGTAGTTGTTGCGCCAAAGTCAATTACACAAACGCCATTTTCCATCTGTTTTTCGGTAATCACAGCTCTTGCTGCCGCCACAGCGGTTGGCATAAAGCGAAGTACGCGAAGCTGAGCTTGCGCCATCGCACGGCCAAGATTATCAACACATGGCTTAAGACCAGAAATCACGTTTGCTAAAATTTCAATCTTAGAAGCTGACATTCCGAGTGGCGAACGAATTCCGCTTTGACCATCCAAAGTGTAATTAAGTGGAATAATATCAAGCACTTCTCTGTTATTTGTAATTCTCCCACTCATTGCCGTATCTTCAAGACGATTCAAATCTTCGTTTGTGATTCCTTGCCCAGTCATCACAGCAATCATTCCGGAAACTTTCTCAGAAGTAATATGTGAACCATTGATTGAAACATAAGCCGAGTCAACATTTACTCCGCTCATTCCTTCAACATCTTTAAGAGCCTTATCAACGGCCTCAGCCGGGCCATTCAAGTCCGAAACAACCCCTTTACGCATTCCTTTCTCATTCTTTGCTTCGCCATAGCCAATCACTTTCACGGTGTCTTCACCCTGAATTTCAAGCGCAACAGCACGCACATTCTCGGTACCAACATCAATTCCAAATGCGTATTTAGATTGTTCTTCCATACCTTCAGTATAGCATAATCACTTTAATTTGTGTAGAAAAAGTGGTAAAATATAATCTATGAATAAAGAACAAATTGAAGCAATGCGCGAAGGTGGAAAGATCCTCGGCGAAATCCTCGCTGAACTTCGTGAATACGTCAAAGTCGGCATGACTGAACGTGAGCTCGATCGCTGGGTACGTAAAAAAATCGAATCCCGCGGCGCTTCTTGTTCATATGACGAACTCGAAGAAAAATTCCCTGGTTGTATCTGTATTTCCGTTAACGACGAACTCGTTCACGGTGCTCCAAATAGTGATTATGCACTTGAAGAAGGAGATAAAGTCAGTTTCGACCTCGTAATCAAATACAAAGGCTATCACACTGATGCCGCCTTCACAACAGTCGTTGGAAAAGCTAACCCTGCGGTCAAGCAAATGATCAAAACCACCGAAGAAGCTCTTTGGGCTGGCATTGATACAGTTGCTCCTGGCGTTCACCTTGGTGATGTCGGATTCGCAATCGAAAGAGTCTTGAAAAAAGGTAAACTCGGAGTTATCGAGAACTATATCGGTCATGGCATTGGTAAAGAAATGCATATGCCACCAGAAGTTCCAAACTATGGTAAACGTGGTCACGGCTATGTTTTAAAGCCTGGTGATTGTATTTGTATTGAACCAATGAGCTCACTCGGCAAACCATACAACCATGTTGACACTGAAGATGGTTGGAGCGTTGTCCTTTCGGACGGCTCAATTGGCTGCCACTGTGAACATACAATTCTCGTCACAGAAGACGGTCACGAAGTTCTCACACTTCCAAATTGCCCTCGAAAATAACCAAACAAAAAACCACCCCTTAGAGGGTGGCTTTTTTATCTGTTATTCTTGTACAAATTTTTTATACAAAGTCTCAATTCGTTCGGCTACTTCAGCAATCTCACCAACCCCATCTACATGATAAATTGGCACGTTTTTTGAAGCGAGAAGTGCTTCATATTCCGGCATTCTCGACTCATACATATCGAGCTTTTTATTCCAGTTTTCAAGTTGATCATCATCACGACCACGTGAAGAAAGTCGCTTAATCGACTCTTCCCTTGGCACGTCAATCACAATTACGCCGTTTGTTGCGTCCGACAAAATCTCCGAACCTTTACTGTCTTTCGTCCATGGCTGACCATCTAAAATCACCGCAAAACCAGCATCCTCAGCCGCTTTTACCTCGCCTAAAACTGCTAGCGCAAGCTCATCTTCCGGCACCATTGCAGCCGTCTTGGTATATTCAAAGAATTTATCCCTACAAATTTGCCCAACCGAGAGTGCTTTACCTGAAATTTTCTCTGCCAAAAGCGTACCCTGAGTTGATTTCCCAGAGCCAGCCGGCCCATAAATCATAATCATTGGTTAATTACCTCTTGAATTCCTTTAGCCACCCGCTGATAAACTTCATCTTGAGTGCCAACGCCATCTATTGTTAAGATTTTTGCACCATTTCCAATTAAATATGCAATAATCTCATCTTTATCGTGCTCATACATCGCATAACGTTCTTCCACGATGTCTTTTGCATCTTGATCGCGCCCACGAAGATAAAGCCTCTTTTGCACTTCTTCAAGTGGAACCTTCATTTCGACAATAATGTCAACTTTCTCACCCCTCGTTAGCATAATTTCAGCCTGCTTAAAGGTCCTTGGAAAGCCATCAATAATTGCATTTGGCTCATCGTGCAATCTTGATAAAACGAGTCCTGAAATCATCTCATCATCAAAGAGTTGTGCCGTTTTTAGCTTTTCAACTACCCAAGGCTCTTTACTCTCTCTTAAAATTTCCCCCGAAGAAATCCATGGCCAATTAAAATCTTCTGCGAGCCTGGTTCCGACAGTCGATTTTCCACTTCCTGGGCCACCTAAAAATATAATTCTCATACATAAACATTATAGCACAAAAAAATAACCCCATACGAGGTTATTTTTTCTTATTTGAGTCCAAGCTTAATACGTTCAGTCTTTTCAGCTTTACGAATCTCGCGAAGGATTGCCTTGCGGCGGCGTTCACGCTTCGAAATTGGCTTGCTGAAGCGAAGCTGAGACTTAGCGAGTGGCATAACTCCACTCTGAAGAACCTTACGATTGAAACGACGAATAATGTTCTCGTTTGCTTCGTTCTGATCTTTTCTAGTTACTTTGATTGACATATATCCGGATTATATCAGATATTGACTAAAATTTCAACCCCAATATCCTACCTTCAACGGAAACACGTCCATTCCACTCGTTTCTCATCAATTGTACCGTCACATCCACCTTCGTCCCCTCCTCAGTTTTCATCCATTCTTCCGGAGCAAAAAACGAAACCAACGTCATTCTTTGACCTTTTTCATCCTCAACCACCATTCGAAGATGTTTTTCATCTTTTCCGACCCCTCTTGATTCCACTACTTCGACATTTCTAAGCTCAAAAATCGGTTCCTCGTTCCCCTCGCCAAACGGCTCCAAGGCCGAAAGCTCATCCAAAAGTTCCTCTGTGAATTCGCCCAAATCATCCTCAGAAATTTCCGCCGAAACTTCTAAAAATTTCTCCTGATTTTTTAGCCCCAAAGAAGCATAATAAGTGTTCACCTCCGAAACGAAATCATCCAATTTATCCGGTAAAACCTTGAGACCACAAGCCATTGCATGGCCTCCACCAGATAAAACTGATGGACAATTTTTAATTGCTTCCGCAAGATTAAATTCACCAAAACTACGCCCCGATCCCTTTAAAACGTCGACAAATCCATCACCGTCAACATCCTCTGCCGAAACTTTCGAGAGTACAAATGCCGGCTTATGATATTTCTCAACTAATCTTCCTGCAATAATTCCGAGCACTCCTTCATGCCACTCACCAGAAACCACAATTACAAGCCTTGAAAGTTCCTCGTCGCATTTCTCAGAAATCTCATTCATCGCCGCAATCTGCTCATTTCGGCGCTCCGTGTTGAGGTTATTTAACTCCTCTGCGAGCCTAACTGCTTCCGCTTTCGAATCTGTCATCAAGAGTTTAAGCGAAATCTCTGCCGATTCCATCCTGCCACCAGCATTCAATCTCGGTCCAATCTGAAAACCAATCGCTTCCGAGGTGATTTTTGTAGTTTTTGCCACTCTCATTAGTTCAATTAACCCCGGTCGTCTGGTTTTTTCAAGGACTTTTTTGCCAAAATACGTTAATTCTCTGTTTACCCCTATAATTTTCATCGAATCACACAGAGTTCCAATTAGCACGAGGTCAAGCATCCATTTCTCTTGTCCCTCTGGGATTTTTCCAGCCATAACTAATGCTCTAGCCACCATAAATGCCACCCCCACTCCTGCGAGTTCTGAAAGATTACCATCTGGTTTTCGCTTCGGATTCACCACTGCTACTGCGTCTTTTGGAACCTCAGCCATTACCTCATGGTGGTCCGTCACGACCGTATCAATTCCAGCCTTCTTTAACTGCGAAATCACCTCGGAATTATTCGTTCCACAGTCCACCGTCACTACTAGCGACACTTGTTCGGAAATTGCCCGCTCAACTGAACGCTTACTCATGCCATATCCATCGATAAATCTATCTGGCAACATCGTGAATACATTTTTTACCCCAGCCAATTTCAAAGCCTCAACCATCACGGTCGTTGCCGTCACGCCGTCCACATCATAGTCGCCATAAACCATGATTTTTTCTCCGTTATCAATCGCTGAAATGATTCTTTTTATAGCCTTTTCAATATCCGGCAACTTCTCGTGGATTTTTACGTCCGAAAGATATTTTGGGTGCAAAAAATCTTCAGAAATCCCACGCGATTTTAATATTCGCTCAAAGATTTTCGACATTTTATCCAATCGTTTTGTTCGGTTTTGACTTGGTTGAAAGCTGTTGACTCTTAATCACAATTGACTGAAGTTCCTTCAGAACTGGAAATTGTTTATTTGTCTGGTAGATTGTTAGATTTCCTTTCTTAGTTGCAATCAAGAAATCACCCTTCTCGAGACGGTGTAATTCCCTCTGGATATTTCCTGGATCTTCATGAATCAACTTCGAAAGCGCTCTGACGTGAGTTTTAAAATCAGGGTATTTAGCAAAAACAACGAGGATTTTTCTACGCACTCTCGAAGTAATAAAGACATCTAACATATAACCTCCAATTTCTTCTATTTTACCGCAGAATTGTAAAAATTACAACGGAAAAACTCGCGATTTTTAAGATATAATATAGATATGTACTACGAGGTTTTACCGTCGAAAATTTTCCGAAAATCCCCAAAATTCGAAGATGGGATTCTTACCTACGCCTCTAACGAACCCCTAAATCCTGGCGACATTATCTCTGTTCCACTTGGCAAAAAGTCCGTCCTTGGCATCGTTTATAAAAAAGTCAAAAAACCTGAAGGTGATTTTAAAATTAAAGAAATTGAGAAAAAACTTTTTGAAGAAAACTTGCCTTCTCACCTCTTAAATTCCATGATTTGGCTCGCCAATTATTACCTTGTCCCCCTCCCCCAAGTTGTCAATCTTTTTCTTCCAAATACCCTCGAAAAAAAGCATAAAATCGCCACGCTAAACGAAAAAACCTCGAAAATCAACAGCGAAGTTCCTTTGAATGCCGCTCAAAAACGCGCCCTAAAGGAGCTAGAAGCCTCTGAGAGCAACACAAAGCTCTTACATGGCATCACCGGCTCTGGTAAAACTAACATTTATCTTACGCTCGCTAAAAAGGCTGTAGAGTCCGAAAAATCAGTTATTCTGCTCGTCCCCGAAATCGCCCTAACTTCTCAACTCGTAAAAATCTTCTCTGAGACTTTCGACGAAAACGTCGTTTTAATTCACTCCAAACAAACCGACAAAACCCGCCGCGACACCTTCGAAAAGCTTCTTGGCGCCAAAAACCCAAAAATCGTTATTGGTCCACGTTCCGCCCTTTTTGCACCTCTTAAAAACCTCGGCCTAATTATCGTCGACGAGGCTCATGAATCAACTTACTTCCAAGATCAAACCCCAAAATATTCCGCACTTCGCCTCGCTAGCTTTATGGCTAAAGCCCTCGATGCCCCTTGCATTTTCGGCACCGCCACCCCTAAAATTGAAGACTATTATCTCGCAAAAACCAGAAATTCCCTAGTCGTTTTAAAGGAAAAAGCTAAAGACACAGCAATCAAACCAGAGATAAAAATCGTCGACTTTAAAAATCGCGAAGATTTCGGCAAAAACAAATATTTTTCAATTCCACTTCTTGAAAAAATTGAAGAAAACTTAAAAAATGGCCGCCAAACTCTTATCTATCACAACCGCCGTGGCTCCGCGCCCCTGACAATTTGCGAAAATTGTGGTTTTGAAGCCCTCTGCCCAAACTGTTTCCTCCCCTTGACGCTCCACGCCGACTCTTATAAACTCATCTGCCACACTTGTGGTTATAAAGAAAAAGTCCCTGTCTCTTGCCCAGAATGCAAGTGCCCAGAAATCATCCATAAAGGCTTCGGCACTAAACTCCTCGAATCCGAACTAAAGCGCCTTTTTAAAGACGCTAAAATCGCCCGTTTTGATGGTGACAGCGAAAAGGACAAAACTCTCGACTCTCTTTATCCTGACGTCAAATCCGGCAAAATCGACATCATTATTGGCACCCAAACCGTCGCTAAAGGCCTTGACCTCCCAAAACTCGCAACCGTCGGCATCGTCCAAGCCGATTCTGGCCTTTCTCTCCCCGATTTTTCATCCGAAGAACGCACCTACGACCTTATCACCCAAGTCCTCGGTCGTGTCGGCCGTGGCCATATCGACGAAGCTAGTGCCATCATCCAAACTTATCATCCCGAAAGCCCTGCAATAAAATGCGCCATCGCCGAAGATTATGAATCTTTCTATGAGTATCTAATTAAAAAACGCCAAAAGTCCCATCTCCCGCCATTCTTCTATCTCGCAAAACTCTCCGTCGTCTATAAAACCGAAGCGACAACCTTAAAAAAGATTAAAGAAGTTTATAAAACTCTAAAAGATAAAGACGGCATCTATCTTTCCGCCCCAACCCCGGCCTTCCACGAAAGACTTTCTACGGGTTTCTGCTGGCAAATTATTGTTAAATCCACGAACCGCAAAGCCCTACTTGATGCCTTAAAATCGCTCGAAAACTATAGCGATCTTCGCATCTCAATTGATCCACCATCCCTTCTCTAGAAAAAACGTAAAAATTATGATATAATAAAGACATGGATATTATTACAACTCCAGATCCACGTCTTCGTGAGAAATCGAAAAAAGTCAACAAAATCACCGACGAAGCTCGCAAAATTGTTGATGAAATGGTAAAATCTTCCCTTGATTGGGAAAAAGAGCACCCTTATGAGCTTTCTGCTGCAATGGCTGCACCACAACTCGGATACAACACCCGTATCATTATCATTCGCGACGACATGGACGACAAGAAAAACACCTCCTTCACCGCTTTAATTGATCCTGAAGTCATCAAAACCGAAGGTAAAACCATTAAAGACTACGAGGGCTGCCTTTCTGTTCCTACAATCTATGGCCTCGTTCCTCGCCCAGATAAAGCTCGCATTAAAGCGAAATTAATCGATGGCACCGAAGTTAGAATCAAAACCACCGGAACTTTGACTCGTACTCTTCTTCACGAAATTGACCACCTCGACGGCATTCTTTTTATCGACCATATCAAAGACGACAAAGATGCTTGGTTTGAACTCGACAAAAAGGGCGACATCGTCCCAATCGACTACGAAACACGCGTCAAAAACAATAAAGAGCTTTTTCCTGATGACTAAAATTATTTTCTTCGGAAACGGCCCACTTGCCGACTATTCAAAAGCTATTTTAGAAAAAAACTTCGAGATTGTTTTTCATGCCCGTACTAAAGAAGATCTTGAAGAAGTTAAACGTTTAAAGACTGAAAGTCCTGAAATTCATGGCATTCTTGCCTCTTTCGGCATAATGATTAAAAGCGATGTTCTTGACCTCTTTGAGCCTGAAGGAATTTTAAACATCCACCCTTCTCTTCTCCCAAAATATCGCGGCTCTTCTCCAATCGAAACTGCCATTTTAAGTGGCGATAAAGATTTTTCATTCTCCATCATGAAACTTGTAAAAGCGATGGACGCCGGCCCAATTTATTATCAAAAAACCATTGAATTCGGCCCATACCCTGAAAAAGACGAAATTTACAAGACTCTTTCCGAAGCTGCCGCAACCTGGCTTGTCGAAAACCTCGAAAATCTTCCAAAACCGACTATTCAAGACGATTCAAAAGCTACTTTCACGGCAAAACTCGACAAATCCATGTCTCCATTAAAACCCGAGACAAAATCTGCCGAAGAATTATTGAACGAAGTTCGAGCTTTTAAGGGTTTTCCAAAGAGCAAATATGATTTCTTTGGGCTCGACTGCATCGTTCTCTCTGCCCATGTCTCAGATTCAGAAGAGACAAAACTTAGCCTGAAATGCGCTGATGGAAAATATCTCATCATCGACCAAATCCAACCTGCCGGCAGAAAGCCGATGGACGCAAAATCCTTCCTCAACGGCTACGGAAAATAAAAATAACCCCTTAAAAGGGGCTATTTTTTAAGCATTTACACCAAGTATCATTGGGCGAGCTTCGATAATTTCTTGTTTCAATTCCGCCGCCACATTTGCCGTAATTGTCGCATAGTCTGGACGATTAATCTGAATCCATTTCACAGAGAGATATTCGCCAAGAATTTCGAGAGTTCCTTCGGAAACACCGTGACGCTCCAAAAGTTTCTGATAAAGCGCATCTTTACGATAATCCCCAATCTGAGACAAAACGCGAATCATTGTATTTCGGTCGTTGTTCATAATGCCATCAAATTCACGGAGTTGATCAACCGTCATTCCTTCACTCATTCTCTCACCAACACGATTCTCAAGCTCCTCTTGAGTTTGTGCAATAAAGTCAGCTTTTCGCTCTTCTGGCATAGAAGAAAGTCCCACTTCATCAAGGAATTTCTCGTCAATCTTGATCATTTTTCCTCCTAAATTACTTCTATTTTATCGAACTTATGCTAATTTTTCAAGGCTTTTCCAAGCCAGCTTCGCACAATTCGCTCGCGCCGGCATTCTCGAAACGCATTTCATACATTTTGCCGCGCCGAGCTCTTCCTCTGCGTAATCCTCCCCGAGAATCATCTTCGAAAATTCCTCACTCATTTTCCTTGCTTCATCAATTGTCTTTCCCTTAACAGAAGCGATAAAAACATCTGCCGAAGCCTGTGAAATTGCGCATCCTACCCCAGAAAATCGCCCATCGACAATTTCCCCATCAGAAACCTTCAAAAATACTTCAATTTCATCTCCACAACTCGAATTCACTAGTTTAATCGGAGCAACCCCGTTGATTTTCCCCTTAAATTCTGGGTGTAAATTTCTCTCTAGAAGCTCTTCGTCATACATTATTTCACCCCCATTTTCTCTTTAACTTTCGACACCGCCGAAATTAACGCCTCAACATCTTTCTCGTTATTAAACTCCGAAAAACTTGCCCTAACTACCGGACCCCAACCCTTATATCGAAGGAACGGCTCCGCACAAAGCCAACCCGCCCGAACCGAAACGCTTTCATCCGCTAAAATCTGTGCCACGTCATGTGGATGCACACCTTTAATCTGGAAGGTTAAAATCAAGCCATTCGAAGAAAGCACCTTCACCCCCTTGATTTTCCCCATTTTCTTCGCTGCTTCCGCAACCATTTTTTCTGTTTTTTGATTCTTCTTAAAATCAATCTTCCCTGCCGCCTCCAAAAGCCCAAAAATTGCCCCGACTGGCAACGTCCCCGCTTCCAGCCTCTCTGGAACTTCCGAATATGTCGGTTCACCATCTTCAGATACGGAATCCACCATTTCACCCCCAAAATTCAGTGGTCGAAGTTTCTCGGCCAATTCTTTTTTAATAATCAGCCCACCAATGCCCATCGGAGCTCCAAATTTATGCCCCGAGAAGGCCATATAATCCACTCCAAGGCGTTTTACGTCAATATCAACGTGTCCAAGCATCTGCGCCGCATCCACGCCTAAAATCGCCTTAGGACACGTTTTACGGACTTCTTTAATGCGTCTTGAAAAATCTTGTCCTGTTACATTCGATACTCCAGTCAGAGATATCACCTCGGCCGCAAAAAGCTCTCTTGCATCCATTTCTTTCGCAATTACAACGTTTTTATACCTCTGTTTCCAAGGCAAAATGTTTGAATGATGGCTCTCGACATCAACCACCACTTTCGCACTCTTCGAAACCACCCCAAATCCATCCAGTCCTTTCAAAAGACCATTCGCGACCAGGTTTATCGCCTCAGTTGTACCTCTAGAAAATATGACAGTGTACGATTTGTCAGCTTTCACTAACTTGAGCAACGCCTCACGAGCCTCATTTACCCCCGTTGTGGCCTGAACACTTTTTTTATACAACCCCCTCAATGGGTTTGCGTTTACTTCCCTATAAAACTTCGCTTCCGCCTCTATTGCCGCTAGGCATTTCTTCATTGTTGCCGCATTATCAAGATAGACTTCTCTCATGCCGTCCCTTCCATTTCCATCTTGATCAGATTATTCATCTCCATCGCATATTCAACCGGTAATTCTTTCGAAATTTCAGAAGTAAAACCTCGTACAATCAAACTTCTTGCTTTTTCTTCCGAAAGTCCCCGACTCATCAAATAATAGAGTGCTTCCTCGGAAATCTTCCCCACCGACGCCTCATGTGCCGCCTCCGCTTCCATTTCAGAGACCTTGACCTCCGGAATTGCCTCCGCTTTTGCGCCAGGATTCAAAATTAACGATTTGCAATCGATAAATGCCTTCGCTCCAACTGCGCCCGGCAAGATTTTTGCGAGCGTTCTGGAAATCGAAACCCCATCGTCTTTACTGAGTGATTTTGTGTTGATAGTCGAATAAGTTTCTGGTGCCACATGAACAACTTTTGCACCATTATCGATAATTTGACCTTTTCCAGCAAAAGTCACCCCTGTATATTCGCATTTTGCACCGCGCCCATTTAAAATTGTCATCGGATACAACATCGTCACTTTCGAGCCAAAACTACCTGAAACCCACTCAATTTCCCCGCCTTCTTCAACAATAGCTCTTTTTGTGTTCAAGTTGTACATATTCTTTGACCAACTCTCAACCGTCGAAAATTTCATGCGCGCATTTTTACCCACATAAATCTCAACTGAACCAGCATGCAAGTTCGCGACGTTATATTTTGGCGCCGAACACCCTTCAATAAAGTGCAAGTTTGCCCCCTCGTCAACAATAATTAAAGTGTGTTCAAATTGTCCCGCCCCCGGAGCATTTAAGCGATAATAACTCTGAAGTGGGATCTCCACCTCTGTATTTTTTGGTACGTAAATAAACGAGCCGCCACTCCAAACCGCCGCATGCAACGCCGCAAATTTATGGTCCCCCTCTGGGATAAGTTTCATAAAATGTTCTCTCACCAGCTTCGAATATTTCTTATCTTTCACCGCTTCATCCATCGGCAAATAGACTACGCCCCGCTTTTCTACCTCTGTTTTTAGGTTATGGTAAATCGTTTCCGAATCATATTGTGCCCCCACTCCGGCGAGCCCCCCTTTCTCCGCCTCTGGAATTCCGAGTTCATCAAAAGTCTTTCGAATCTCTTCCGGCACCTCATCCCAGCTCTTAACCATCTCTGTTTCTGGCTTCACATAAGTCTCAATTTCATCGAGTTTCAACTCCGAAATATCCGGTGCCCACTTCGGCATCGCCATTTTCTTCCAGAGAGAAAGCCCCTTAAGACGCAAATCCGTCACCCATTTTGGCTCTTTTTTGCGTTTCGCAAGTTCTAAGATAAGTTCCTTTGTCAAACCCCTCATTTTGCCCCCCTTTCTGCCAACTCGCTCAAGAGAGCCTTAAAGCCCTCTTTTTCGATGCGTCCTAGCATCTTCTCGTCAGAAACCGCCCTGGTCTGGCCCTTATCCATCAGAATAGCCTTAGAAGGCTTCAAGTGAGCTAAAACACGCATATTATGCGTAATGATAAGGTATGAACAACCAGATTCTTTTTGATAATCCGCAAGAATTTTCGAAATCTTTTTCCCCGCATCAATATCAAGCCCCGAGTCAATCTCGTCTAAAATCACCAATTTCGGCTTTAAAGAGAGCATCTGTAGAATTTCATTTTTCTTCTTTTCGCCAC
>CAZCZD010000017.1:12834-16072 GCA_964503305.1 uncultured Candidatus Saccharibacteria bacterium
AAGTTCCCTTTCTGAAAACCAAATATTCGTCCCAAGTTCCTTTGCACTTTTAGATATCCCCTCTCTTACTTCATCAATCGGCACAAATCCACCTTTTTTCTCCTCAAAAACTGAACGAATCATCTCTGTCGTCGTGATTCCAGGAATCTCTACTGGATTCTGAAAACTCATAAAAATCCCGAGCTCAGCCCTTTTATTAACCGGCATTTTTAAGATTTCTTTCCCTAAAAATTTAGCCGAGCCCGAAACAGAAAATCTCGGATCACCCATAATTGCCCCCGCAACCGTTGATTTTCCTGCTCCGTTCGGCCCGACTAAAACTACTGTCTCTCCTTTATTGATCGAAAAATCTACCCCTGAAAGGATTTTTCGTCCTTTAACCTGGGCGGTAAGATTCGAAACTGATAGGATTTTTTCGGTCAAAAAACCTCCTTCTTCCCTTTATTTTACCACCCAGAGCCCTGAAATAAAAACTTAAGCCTTATCCCAATCAAAACCGTTGCCAAAGTGACCATATTCCGCGGTTTTCGCATAAATTGGGCGCCTGAGATCAAGATATTCAATAATTCCATTCGGAGTTAAATCATATCCTTCAATCTCCTCTGCTTTTTCGTCAATTATCACGGTCTTCTCAAGTGGTTCTGCATAGCCAATCGCATAAGCGAGTCTCACCAAAACCTCATGCGCACCGCGTTTTTTAAGATAGTCGACTGCAATTCTGCGTGCAATATAAGCCGCCGAACGGTCAACTTTTGTCGCGTCTTTTCCAGAAAAACAACCACCACCAATTGCCACTCTCGGACCATAATTATCTACAATCAGTTTGCGCCCCGTAAGACCAGTATCTGCATCAAATCCACCCTGATTCCAGTCCCCTGCTGGGTTAATATGAAGCTCCAACTTTCCCGAAAGACCACGCTCTTTAATAAATTCTTCGACTTTTCTAGTTAAATCTTCCTTTGAAACGTTTTGAAAGCTTGCTACAATCGATTCAACCTCCCCTTCCGGATCCAAGGTTACCTGCGTCTTACCATCGTATGGATATTCTTCATAAATAAATTGATTCAAACGACGGGCCAAAACTACTTCAAGTGGCAAAAGCTCCGGTGTTTCATCTGTCGCGTAACCAATCATAATTCCCTGGTCCCCTGCCCCACCAGTATCGACACCTTGCGCAATCTCTGGTGACTGTTTCACGATTTTAGTATGGACTTCAATTTCATCTCCGGCGATTTCGTGCACGATTTTCTCGATATCGACGTCGCCTTTTGAAGTGATTTCGCCAGTCACAAAAACCACACCGTGTCCGCCACAAGTCTCAGCAGCGACACGTGAATATGGGTCCTGTGCCAAATACGCGTCTAGAATCGCATCCGAAATGCGATCACAAAGTTTGTCTGGGTGTTTTGGAGAAACGCTCTCCGCGGTTCGATAGAACATATCTTTCCTTTCTTTGGTCGGAATTACCACCTTGCACGCTTATCAAGACGTGTAGGTTGGTAGAGAGTCATCAGGCCGTTCCCTCGTCTCTTTCTTGATATTAAATTGTTAATGTTCTTTTATTATACATAAAAATCAAAAAATAAAAAAGCCCCCGGAAATTCCGGAGGCCCTTTTTCTAGCTAAATAATGCCCTTAAGTTCAACTTCTTCACCATTGATCAGGAACTTAAAATCCTTAAGTCCTAAATACTCAGTTGTTACCCGATACGGAATCACGATTGCTTTCGGCCACTCTTTGAAAATCTCCAAATTAAACCCTTCGTCAACCGTGTAGCGAAGTTCTGCGCCTTCTGCCTTTCCTAACTTCCCATGAAGCCGGAATTCCGTCGCCTGAATCTTCAAGCATTCTGCCGTAATCTTATCTGTCACGCGCACAATTCTGTCCGCCGTCACATCAAGCTTATCCGCCAGAATCAATGCCACGTCGACAATCGAATCCATTTCTTTACCATCCGAATGATTGGCAACAGCATGAACGATTGTATATGCATCTCTAAGATCGATGTCAACCTTCGGATTTGCCAGATATTTCTCCGTCAATGCCGCCGAATGAACATCGTGATTTCTGGCCGAATCAGCCAATCCGATATCATGCATATAGGCTGCAATCTGAAGAAGCAATTTCTCCTTGAGTACTGTGTCTGTTGAAGAATAGCCATAGGCTACGCAATGCTCGAGAAAATCCATCCCGATTTCAGAAACTCGTCTGATATGACGCCAACTATGGTCAGCACCAAATTTTTCGCATGGATCATCTTTCTGCTTGCGCTCAACCTGATTAATAAACTTCTTTGGAATCGTTCCCGCACCACTATCCTGTATCGTTTTCAGAACCCTTTCGAGTCGCTGAATCACAAATGGACAAAAGTCCGGAATCGTTGTACCGTCGCCCACACCAACCCCTGGAGTTTTTAAATCATGCTGACAAAAAAGTTCAGCATATCCCTCCGGTTTTCGGCAGTACGGGCAATCCGTACAGTGTTCAAGTATCAGATTGATCTTTGCTACATTCTGCATAAGTAATACCCCCTTACTGTGCTAGAAAAAAGTTAATGTGCAACCGGTCGTTTAGACCTCTGTTATTATATCATTTTTACCCCTATAACTCAAGCATAAGCACTTTATATTTTCAACTTTTCTGATAAAATAAAGCTAATATGTTTTTAAAATTTTTTACCGTCTTCCTCGTATCAATGGTCCCTATTATTGAACTTCGCGGTGCCGTCCCAATCGGTGTTGGCATGGGGCTTCCAGAATGGGCTGTGCTTATTGTCGCAATCATCGGCAACTTGATTCCCGTCCCTTTCATTTTCTTCTTTGCCCGCAAGTTCCTCGAATGGGGTTCAACTTGGAAATGGCAAAAAGGTCAAAACTTCTGCAAATGGTGTCTTAAAAAAGGTGAAAATGGTGGCAAAAAACTCGAGAAAAAAGCTGGGAATAATATCTATCTCGCGCTTGCACTCTTTGTTGGTATCCCAGTCCCAGGCACTGGTGCTTGGACTGGCACTCTCGCTGCAAGTATGCTAAATCTTGATCGTCGAAAAACTATTGTTGCCGTCACTACCGGACTTGTTCTCGCCGGAACAATTATGTCCGTCATTTCCCTCGGCCTCTTCAAATTCCTCGGATAACAGACCGAGCGAGCAAGAAAAAATGCCCTATTGGGCAATTCTAGCAATCTTGGCTCCCGGGACTGGACTCGAACCAGCAACCTCGAAGTTAACAGCTTCTTGCTC
>CAZCZD010000018.1:0-13266 GCA_964503305.1 uncultured Candidatus Saccharibacteria bacterium
GTTTCACCCGCGCTTTTTATTTCAGATTATTTTTTCTCGTCCGAGTAAATTGCAACGCGAAGCTCATCAGCTTCAGTTTCTTTCAAATCGATTGTACCCGCCTTCGCTTTCACACTGAGAGTTTTAAAGTCCACATCGAAAGACTTGTCATAAGCAAGTGTATCTGAAGTTCCTTTGTTTACGCCAAAGAAAATTCCGCCAGGCGAGAAGAAGAAAACTCCAACAAAACCTAGAACCAAAAGGAGACAAAAGAGCGCCATACCGAGTCCGAAGATGCGAAGACCATAATGCTTTGACTTATTAGAAGTTTCGACATTATCGTCGTCATCGACATAGATACCAAAGATTGCAAGAATAAGCTTTAAAATTGTGATTGCAACAGCATAAATCAACCAAATAATCCAAGTAACGTGCCATGCGTGAGTAGTGAAGCTAACTGTGAGATAAATAATTAAAGTAATTAAAGCAAAAACTGAGAAAATACTGTGGACGATAATCGAGCTTGGGCTCTTTTTATGACAATGCTTGCAATACTTTTCGTCATCATCGTCGTCATTTTCATCGTCGTCTTCCTCCTCGACGTTCTTAGGTTCTTCTTTTTTCTCCTCTTTCTTCTCAGGAATGACGCCGCGGAGAAGTTCGTCGGTCGATACATTATATAGTGCACAAAGTTGAGCAATTTTATCAAAATCTGGAGTTGATTGTCCAGTTTCCCACTTTGAAACAGTTTGACGCGAGACGTTCAATTTATCAGCAACTTCTTCTTGGCTGAGTTTTGCGGCCTTGCGAAATTTCGTAAGCCTTTTTGAAATATCTGACATTTTTGCCTTTCGTTTATTTACTTTAATTTTATCAATTTTGCTGACTCCATTCTACCAATTTCAGTTGGAAAATTCAATTTTTCCGCAACCAAAGTTAACATTTATAGAGTGTTTTAGTTTGCATTTTGCTTTTTTGGTCGTTTTATGGTATAATATGTTTGTTGCAAACGTCAAAAATTTCGGCGAAAAACAAAGTACTTTTGGAGGTGGTAAAATGGAATTTCAGAAACCCGATAAGAAGAACATATTCAGACATCTTCTTTGCAACATCCAGGATTCAAACAACGGCATCAGGATCATGATAAAAGAGTCAAGCACTGTTCACCGCATATATCCGATTATGCTCATAGCGAGCATTATTCTCGGCATCATCACGAAGTTCAATGTGCTCGAAATCGTCATCCTCGTCTTTCTGTTTCTGCTCGATTTTATAACCGAAACAATGAACTCGGCAGTTGAGGAAGTTGCAGACAGAATTACACTCGAAAAAGATTTGCGAATCAAGCGCGCAAAAGACATTGCAAGTGCGGCAGTTTATGTCACACACCTGATGGTCGCAATCGCAATTCTCTTCTTCGCAATCTCGAACGCCGTCGGTTTTACCTGGTGGACTCACCTCATCCCCGCATAAGCGGGGATTTTTATTTACCGAAGCGACGAGAACGTGACGAAAAATTTTCAAGAATCTTGTCGCAATCCTTGACGGTAATGCCTGGGAATTTTTTCTTCAAGAAAAGAAATTCTGAGTAGCTAGCACGCCAAAGTTGGAAGCCAGAAATGCGTTCTTCCCCGCTTGTTCGAACAATCAAGTCACATGGCGGAACATCTGGCTGATAAAGATATTTTGCAACTACTTCTGGCGTAATATCACCAGAAACTCCGTCTTCAAGCATCTTTGAAAAAGCATCGGCAATCTCCCATTGTCCACCATAGTTGAAACAAATCGCGACAGTACCACGAGTACCGTCCTTGGTTTCTTTCTCAAGTTTTGCGAGCGCTTCAAGTACATCGTTTGGTGCCGGCTCTTTGCGGCCCATAATCACACAACGAATATTCTCTTTTTTAAACTTCTTCGTCATGCGCTTCGCATTGTGGCGAAGAAGATCCATGAGATAGCTAACTTCTTCTTCCGAGCGGTCCCAGTTTTCGGTTGAAAAAAGATAAAATGAGACATATTCGACACCTCTTTCAATCATTTCAGTAGCGACCATCTCAACTTTCTTAAAGCCACGACGATGGCCTTCTAACGTCGGAAGATTGCGCTCTCTTGCCCAACGGCGATTACCATCAACAATAAAACCAATGTGTTTCGGTATAATCAACTCATTTTTCATGTTTTTATTATAACAAGGTTTCCATCTCTTGTAAAACTTAGAGTTTTGTGGTATTATAAGATAAGTCGTCGGGGCGTAGCACAGTTGGTAGCGCGCGACTTTTGGGAAGTCGAGGTCGCAGGTTCGAGTCCTGTCGCCCCGACCACGACTAAAAAGCCTTCGGGCTTATTTTTTTACCACTGTTTTTCATTGACTTTATGCTTATTTTGTGATATAATATAATTATATGGGTTTAAATAACCAAGATGCACCTTAATGCACACATTTTCACAGAAAGGGAGGTCCAAAATATGTTGGATGTGAAACTGAAGAATTACAGAGAAGACGTTGGAATTGGGGGACTCAGGAAGGAAGAACTTGATGTCCTTAAGGCAGTTCTATTCGAAGTCCTTGCAAAGACCGGTATGCCTCAGAAAGGCACTTTTATGCTCCGTGCGCAGACGCTCAAGCAAGAAAAAAGCGGCATCTGCGATTTCAGAAACGTGATGTCATTCAACTTTCCAAAAGGCGAGAAAAAGCATTTTCTCGGCGAATATCGCGGAAGCGATGTGATGGCAAATTGGACCTTGAATGATGCGGTTTGCTACAGCCGGCAGGTTGAGATGGGCGGAACGATTCGTCATGGCTATAATCAGCCGACCTGGATGACCGTCGAGACGGAAGCTGGAAGAATCATTGCAATTTTCCTGGCCGATAATGGTGATATGCATACCCAAGAAAAAGTTTATCTCACGCTTACCAAGACTTTGGCGCTGCTTTGCCCAAATGATGCTACATTGCAGCACGTCGCAAGCTGCACGTTTAACGCGGTTTTTGACGACGAACTTTGGGCGAAGAAGCTCGAAAAAAGCATCGAAGAGATGTTCAACGAACACGAGCTTTCTGAAGTTACGACTTGGAAAAAGTGGCGCGAAAGAAACCCCGAGCATCTTCTGATTCAGTAATTTGTGCAAAAACCGCCTCAATCGAGGCGGTTTTTTCTAGTCTGAGAAATCTTTATCTTCGACGATGTTGATGCGATATTTTGGATATTTTTCTTCAAGTTTGCTTGAGATTTCAGCAATAATTCTCGAGGATTCTTTCTCGCTGAAGTCGAACACGAGATCGAAGCTAATCAGCATTTTATCTGAATCGACATAAAATCCGTGCATTTGGAGAATAGTTGGATGCGCCTTAATTAACTCTCTGATTTTGTCTTTTATTTTGACGTATTCGGTTTTTTCAGTGTTCGAAGCATAGATACCAATCGTCAAAATAACGCCATATTTCTTGAAAATTTCCTCAGCGATTTTTTGCGAGAGTAGGTGAATTTCGCGCGCAGTTAGATTATCCTCGACTTCAATGTGAATTGAGCCGATAATTTTTTCTGGACCATAATGATGAAGAATTAAATCATAAGCTCCGAGCACTTCCTTGTTTTTCGAAACTGCCTTTTTAATTTCGGACGAGAAGTTTGAATCAGTGCGAGTGCCAACAATATTATTAATAGCATCGGTGGCAATTTCAACTGCAGACTTAATCACAAGTGCAGAAACCGCAAGACCAATCCAGCCGTCGATTGTGATACCGAAGAAGAAAGTGATGAGCGCGCCAACGAGCGTGCCAGAAGAAATGATGACATCAAAGAGTGCATCTTTTCCAGAAGCAACGAGCGAGTCGGACTTTAGTTTTTCACCGCGACGCTTGAAATATGACGAGAGAAAGATTTTAACGAGAATACCAGCAAAGATAATGACAAGCATTGGAACGTCAAAGCTGGCGATTTCTGGGAAGATAATTTTTCTAATCGATTCAACCAAAAGCGAAGTGCCGGTACCAAAGATAATAACTGCAATAATTAACGCCGAAACATATTCAAATTTGCCGTGTCCGTATGGATGTTCTTTGTCTGGTTTCTTACCGGCAAGCAGAACACCTATAATGGTTACGAGTGAAGAAATTGAGTCGGAAAGGTTGTTGATGGCATCGGAGAGAATTGAGATTGAGCCAGAAACAACACCAACAAAAGCTTTAAATCCAACAAGAACAAGGTTCAAAATGATGCCAACAAGGCTAACTTTAATAACTTCCCTAATGCGATTCATTCTATCATTCTACCATATTATACGTTAGCGTAATAGCCACCATTAATATATCTAATCGCAGCAGATGCAGCAATAGCGCCGTCAGAAGTTGCGGTAACAATCTGGCGGGTGGATTTTGTGCGGTTGTCACCTGCGACAAAGATTCCTTCAGTGTTCGTCCTGCAATCTTCGCCAGCTTCGACATAACCTGCCTCATCAAAGGCGAGGAATGGGGCGATGTCTTTATTCTTCGGTTCGCGACCAATCGCAACAAAGAGACCGTCGACAGCGAGTTCGATTTTCTCGCCACTATTTTTTGTTACTTCGATTTTTTCGAGTTTTTCATTACCCAAAATTTCAGTCACATTAGCTCCTAAAATAAACTCGACATTTCCCTTTTCTTCTAATTCATGAACGAGTGATTCTTCACCACGAAACTCATCACGACGGTGAACGAGATAAAGTTTTTCAACAATATCCGAAAGATAGGATGCTTCATAAAGCGCACCACTTCCGCCACCAGCCACAGCAACGGTTTTGCCTTTATAGAATGCACCATCGCAAGTTGCGCAATATGAAACGCCGCGACCAGTGAGTTTTTCTTCATTTTCAAGACCAAGCTTCCTGACTTCAGTGCCGGTTGCGATGATTACAGCCTTGGCTTCATATTCATCGTCTTCGGTTTTGACAATTTTAGTTGCGCCATTGTCGACGATTTCGACAACCTTCTCAAACTCAACTTCAGCACCAAGATTTTTAGCTTGGTTGTAAAACTTTTTTGCAAGTTCGACACCAGTGATTTTTTCTTCAGCAGGATAATTTTCAATATCGAGCGTGTTAATAATTTGACCGCCGTAAGTTGTCGCTTCGAGCACGAGCGTTTTTTTCGAAGCACGACGCGCGTAAATTGCAGCGGTTAATCCAGCTGGTCCAGCACCGACAATGATAATATCGTACATTTATTTCTCCTAAAATTTTCTTTTTTGATAAAATACCGAGATCGCGCTTGATTTCTTTACCATTCTCAAAAGCCACGAGGCATGGAATCGAAATCACGTCAAACTCTTCAGCAAGCTCTTCTTCGTCATCGATATTCACGGAGAAAAATTCAATATCGTCAGTTTCTTCAGAAAGTTCTTCGATAATCGGACGTAGCATCTGACATGGCCCGCACCACTCGGCGTTAAAGTCTACTAAAACTTTCTTCTTGTTTTCTAGAACTTTGTTTTTAAATTCGACTTTAGTAAGCTCCTTGATCATATTTACTCCTTCTCGATATTCGTTAGGACTTTATACATTAAATTATATAAGGTTTTTGCCTCTTCTGCAGTCAAATTCATGCATTTTCCGATTTTTTCAGGCACTTTTACGGCTTTTTCGCGAAGATTGAGACCTTTTTCGGTAACTTTCACAACAAGATTACGCTCATCTTCGGTCGAACGCTTACGTTCAATATAACCTTTATGCTCCAGCTTCCTTAAAAGTGGCGTCAAAGTACTTGAATCAATCACGAGAGTTCTACTAATCTCACTAACATTACTTTCGCGCTTCTCCCAAAAATACATCATCACGATATATTGGGTGTAAGTTAAATCAATTTCCTTCAATACTGGCGCATATTTACGCGTGATTTCCTTCGCACAAAGATAGACCGGATAACAAAGTTGGTTTCTTAGAAGCAAACTTTCATATTTATCGGAATCGCCCATTATTTCTCCTCCAAAAGCTTTTTAATCATATCGTCAAGTTTAGCTGGATCATAAGTTGGATCGAAACGTCCGACAACGTTGCCATTTTTATCGACAATAAATTTAGTGAAGTTCCAAACAATATCACCTTTTTTCTTACAGGTGGTCGAGATTTTTGCGACCGCTTTCATGGCGAGTTTATTCTTGATGCCTTCTGGTTTTTCATTTGGTTGAGCAGCTTTCAAGACGGTAAAGACTGGGCTTTCATTCTCACCATTAACATCAATTTTCTTAAACTGATCGAATTTGGTTTTGTATTTCGCAGTACAGAATTGTTTAATTTCGTCATCTGAGCCCGGAGCTTGGTGTCCGAATTGGTTACATGGAAAATCAAACACTTCAAAACCCTTGTCGTGATATTTTTCGTAAAGACTTTCGATTGCTTCGTATTGTGGAGTGAATCCACAACCAGTTGCTGTGTTAACGACAAGGAGAACTTTTCCTTTTAATGTTTTTAATTCAAAGTTTTCGTCTTTTCTAGTTTTTACTGTTAAATCGTAAAGTTTCATAAGATAATCCTAAAAATAGTTTGTATACAAATTATTATAGTGCAAAATAATTTTTATGTCAAGAAAAAAGTCCGAAACGGACCTGTGGTGCGGGTATGGAGAGTCGGACTCCAATCTCATCCTTGGGAAGGATACATAATAGCCGTTATACGATACCCGCGACTATCTATAATTATATCATATACAGAAGTTATAAATGAAAACGAAGTGAAAAACTGAAGCGAGAAGGACGTAGAAATGAAAGACTGAGTGCATCCATTTCACTTTTGCGCCAACGCCATACCAAAGCGCGCCGAGTGAGTAGGTTAAGCCACCGAGCACGAGCATTAATACACCAGAAAAGCCGGTGAGCGAGAGCAAAACTGGGAGAATTAAGAGGCTTCCCCAACCAAGCACGAGATTACAAATCACGCCGATGACTTGGTACTTATCAACATTAATTGAAGTGAAGACAATTGCAAGAATCGTAATTCCCCAGACAAGGCCAAAGACTGTCCAGCCAAGTGCAACGTGGCCATTTCCGACAAGAAGCGCCAAGGCGACCGGCATATATGTTCCTGCTTCCATCAAGAAAACATTGTCGTGATCAAGTACGCGGAGAATTTTCTTGCCGCGGATATTTGGGCTTAAAGCGTGATAAAGACAGGAAAAGATATAGAGAATAATCATCATCGAGCCATAAAGACAACTTGAAATCACGCCGAGCGCAGAGTGAGAATGAACAATACAAATGACGAGCGCAGCTATGCTAAGCGATGCGCCAAGACCATGCGAAATTGCGTTAACAAGTTCTTCCGCAAGCGAATATTCTGGAACGCTAATTTTGCGTTTCGCCATCTTTATTTTCCTCTTTTGGTTTAGCAACTTCAATCAACTCTTCGATTTTTCCGTCTTTTCTGATTTTTTCAATGCGAGTTTTAAGCTCTGAAAATGGAATGAAAAGTGATTTATAATCAACAGTTGATTCGGTTCTATCAACGAGCGTTACATAATAATAACCGTCGCCAGAGTTCGAGATGAAACGCTCAGAGGTTTTTCCTTTTTCGAGGCGAAGTGCAACGTTTGCGCGACCACCATCGATATTCATTTTATCGACAAGTCCGCCGGTTTCCTCAAACTCAACTTTATCGCCGAGAATTTTCGCAATTTCCGAGAGAGATTTTCCGGCAGCAAGATTATTATCAACTTCTTCACCAACAAGTCTTGCAAGTTCATCAATCTTCTCCGAAACTTTCTGAGAAACGAGAGAAAGATAGACCATACGGCGGTATTCAGAAAGTGAAATGCCGAAGTTGTCTTGAAGAATGCGCGTAAAGGTTTCTTCAGAGCGATCAACACCACCAGCTTTGCGGTGGTCTTCAACAGCTTTGTCGACTTCACTATCCTCAACCTTAATATTCATTTCGCGAGCTAGTTTCAAGGCGTAGGTGTAGTCTTCGGCCGAATTCAAGGCTTCGCGCTTGTAGTAGTCGGTCATTTCGCTTGAATCTTGGTCGTTACCCATCATACCCTGCTTCTCAATTGGGGTGATGCTGGATTTGTAAATCAAGAGATAATCGGAATAGCGGACTTTTTCGCCATCAACTTTTGCAACAGAATATGGGAAGATTTGAGTGATACGATAAATCAAGTCGTCAGTCGATTGGGACTTATAAAGCATAAAATAGACAAAAGTGCCGGCTGCAAGAATTGCGAGAACAGAAATTAAGACCGTTAAATTCACGACTTTGTGTTTTGCGTATTGAAGAGGATATTTAAAGCGACGGCCACGTGCGAGCACTTCTTCGCGACGCTCCTCAACTTTCTCACGCTCGGTTTTTTTCTCTTCGATATCTTCTTTTTTCTTAAAAATTGCCATTAGTTCCCTTTCGTTACGTTTTGCAATTTATCATAGATTTTTGCTGGTCTAGAAACCTGTGAAATTACAAGGTCGCCAACTCCGGTCTGGATGAGAATTGTGCCATAGCCGAAGATGCCGGCGATAATTCCAGGTACACCGTAAGAAATACTTTGGATGCGGTCGAGACCGAGGTCAACGACAGTTTTCTTAAAGAATCCTTTTTGAGAGATTTGGCGAATACGTTGGTCGGTCACGATGTAAATCGAAAAATACCAAAGGATATAGGCGTAGAGAAAGCCAAGTGCACCGAGGATTACCATCCCGACAAAGAACCAAAACATATTAACATTATCATGCCAGATGAACATCGGGAGTGCGCCAAGAACGGTCATAATCACCATGAAGAAAAAGCCTTTTTTCGCGGTTAAGAAGTGGCGACGAAAAACAAACTTTACTTCCTCCCCCTCGCGTTGTCCATCAAAAACTAGTTTTGTCATACCTTAATTATACCATAATAATTATGGTTTAGATAAGGTCAGCGACTTCTTCGTCAGTGACTGAGAATGATTTAATTGGCTTTAATTGGTTTGCAGCCGATATTTCAGATTTGATGACGAGGTTGCCGGTTGCTTTATCGACAGAGTAAATGATTGTTGAGAGATTAACTGCGCGTGGAACTGTGCCAGCTTCAGCAGTTGCCATCTTCTCTTCATCCAGGCCGAGATAGATTACGTTTAAGATGAGTTGGTAATCAGCGTCGGTAGTCTTAAATTCTGATGAATAGACAATTTGTTTTTCGTTCAAGTAAGCGACAACTGGGAGGTAACGCTTAACGGTTTCTTCAGTATTTTTAGCGAAAATAATGAAACTTGTAGTGGTTGGAGCGCCCGTCAAAGGATCAATAATTGGTTGCTCAAAGTGGTTAATAATTTTGTTACTGAAGGTGACATAGCGATTACAGCTGTCACATTCAGTAGTTTCTTGGTCAACATAGACGACAGTATAATCAACTTTTTCAGTTGTCTTCAAGTTCTTGTCCGCATATTTCGATTTGAAGCTTTGGTCCATGCTGTCAAAAGCGATGGTTTTAGCTTGATCCTTAGTTTCATAGGAAATTAGGAGCTTTGAACCACCTTCACCTTCAGCTGGCATAACTTCGCTATCGGTTTCGTCGATGAATTCATCTGGGAAATAAGAATCGGTTTTTCCAACTGCAGAGAGGAAGTTAAGGGCACCATCTTTGTCGAGGTCGGCAAACGGAGTTGAGTTATCCGGAGTGTTAATTGTGATGGTTGGAGCACTTGCTGGATTGTTGGTTGGTTTTTGATTTCCAGTAAGAGCGATAATACCGATAATTACAGCGACAACGAGAACTGCTGCGCCGCCGGCGATTGCGATAATTTTCGTGTTAAGTTTTTTCTTTTCAGGGGTTTCAGGGGTTGGAGTTGCTGGTACGGTTGGTCCAGCTTCGACTGCGCTTGGGACTGCAGTGGTTGCAGGTTGAGCTTCTGGAGTTGGGGTAGCTGGAGCAGGTTGCTCAACTGGCTGAGCGACTGGCTCATTTGAAATCTCACCAAGAGTCGAAGTTGGTGTTGCTTCGACGGGTTGTGCAACCGGAGCTTCTTCGACGACCGGAGCAGGTTGCTCAGTCGGTTGTGCGACTGGTGCTGGAGTTGGCATTGGCATCTCAGTAACTGGAGCCGGTTGTGGTTCTCCGAAAGATGGCATTGATGTTGCTGGTGGAATTACTGGTGCTGGAGCAGCTGGAGCTGCAGCAAATTCCGGCATACTGCTCGCCGGCGTTGGAGTCGGCGCTGGTGTTGGCGTTAAGCTATTGTTTTCCATTAAAAATTTCCCTTACCCTTTTTTACTTATGCTTATTTTAGCACAGATATTTCAAGTTTGCAATAAAAAAATGACCGAAAGGTCATTAAGTGTGTTCCGTGGTCACCGTGGAGAACATCCACTCCATTTTTCACGCTTTTTGGTGCTATGGGTGACGCAACAGCCTCGTTATAAAACCATGTTGCGTATCGTGTCAATTATTGGTGCAATATCTCAGCGGCGTTTTTCTCACCACCAAAGGCGAGAAAAACGCCGGCTATGTTAGGCGGATTCAGTGTCCATCACATTATCTGTCCAAAGCTCACACTGCGTCATAACGGTCTGCAAGGCGTCTTCCATGCCCTCTGGTGGATATTTGTGTTTCTTGAGCAGCTTCTTGATCAGCATACGCATCTTCGCTCTGGCCGATTCGCGCTTTTGCCAATCGATCGTGCGGTTCTTGCGAAGAGCTTCAGTCAGCTCCTTTGTGATGGCAATGAGCTCGTCGTTTTCGTAAAAGTCCTTGATAGCGCGAGGTTTGGTGAGAGCGTCATAGAATGCCAACTCCTCGGCGGTAAGGCCGAGCTTGTCGCCTTCCTCCTGCGATGCCTTAATAGTATAGGCAAGGTTCAAAAGTTCCTGAATGACCTCTTCGTTTGTCAGCATGCCGTTCAGGTATGCCTTCATCATGCGCTGAATGATCTCGCTGAATTTCTCGGATTTCACCACATTCGTGCGACGATAGATCGAGACTTGCTCGGCGATGAGCTTTTTGAGGAGTTCTACTGCGAGGTTCTTTTCCTTCATTTTGGCGATTTCTTCGAGGAAGAGTGGATCAAAGAGGCTGAACTCGCCGTTTACATCCGAGAACAAATTGATGACGCCATCGCTCTTGATGCTCTGCTTTAACAGTTCGTTGACTCTTTTGTTCATCTCCGGAAGGGAGATTTTCTTATCGTCTCCGGTGTTCATGAGGCGAAGGACGAGGACACGCACGGATTCAAAGAAAGTTGCTTCAAAGCGGGAGGCTTCATCTGCAAGAGAAGAACAAAGGGACAGGGCCTGATGCAAAAGAAGTGCTTCTTTGATGAAGGCTTCTTTCTTCTCCTCGTTCTTTACATCAACGATGAAGTTTACGGCCCCGCTGATTGTCTTTGCGCGTTCAAGATCGGTTCCGGTCATAAACTTGGAATAATCGTAACCATAGAACAGATCGCGGCAGACGGATAGCTTTTCCAAGAACTTCGGATATGCGACCTTTGCGACATCGGTGTCACCGTAATTTTTCTTATCACGCGCAGTGTAATCGTTCATGGCGCGTTTTAGGGCAGAGGCGATGCCGACGTAGTCTACAACAAGACCGCCTTCCTTGTCTCTGAATACGCGGTTGACGCGGGCAATAGCTTGCATGAGGTTGTGGCCGGACATTGGCTTATAGACATACATCGTTGCAAGAGAAGGAACGTCAAATCCGGTCAGCCACATATCGACCACGATGGCGATTTTCATTGGACTCTTGTTGTCTTTGAAGAGTTTTGCCAAGTGATCCCGGTGGCGTTTGTTGCCAATGATTTTGCGCCACTCCTCGGGGTCTTTATTACTTTCGGTCATGACGATGCCGATCTTATCCGTCCAACCCGGACGGAGTTCAAGAATGCGGTTATAGATTTTCAGTGCAATGGCGCGAGAATAGGCGACGATCATAGCCTTGCCGGTCAGGAGGTTTTCGCGGTTGTTTTCGTAGTGATCGAGGATGTCGCTTACAAGGGAGTTGATGGTCTGCTCGTTACCGAGGATGGCCTCCATCTGGCCAAGCTCGCGCTTGCTGCGTTCAATGACAGACGGATCGGCGTTGTTCGCCATGATCTCATATTCGGTATCAATGAGCTTTAAGGTTTCCTGATCGAGATTGAGCTTGATGACGCGGCTTTCATAGTAGACAGGGCGGGTAGCGCCGTCCTCGACAGCCTGTGTCATATCGTATACATCGATATAATCGCCGAACACCTCACGGGTATTGCGATCCTGCGACGAGATCGGAGTGCCAGTAAAGCCGATATATGTAGCGTTCGGGAGGCTGTTTCTGATAATACGGGCGGTTCCTACTACTCGTTTTGCGACTTCCTCGCCTTCCTCGTTCTTCGTGATCTTAATCTTTTCGGTGAGGCCATACTGCCCACGGTGTGCCTCATCTGCCATCACGATGATGTTGCTGCGTTCGGAAAGCGGATCGTGCGACTCCTCGAACTTCTGCATGGTGGTGAAGATGATGCCGTTTGCCTTACGACCGGCAAGGAGAGATTTGAGATGTTCCCTGCTCTCAGCATGCATAGGCTCTTGGCGCAGGAACTCTTTGCATTTTTCAAACTGACCAAAGAGCTGGTCGTCTAGGTCGTTGCGGTCTGTCAGGACAACAATCGTCGGACTTTCCAGCGCCTCCTGCAACAGGTGGGCATAGAACACCATAGACAGCGACTTTCCGCTGCCTTGCGTATGCCAGAACACGCCGCCTTTGCCATCGGTGAGGGTGGCCTTTTTCGTTGAGATAATCGCTTTGTTGACTGCGAAATACTGATGATATCCGGCGAGAATCTTATACTTGTGGATGCCCTCGTCCGAGAAACAGATAAAGTTCTTAATGATGTCCAGCAGACGCTCTTTCTTGAACATCCCCTCAAAGAAGGTGTCGAACTGAGCATACTGCGTATTTTCGTAATTGCCATCTGTGGTTTTCCACTCCATAAAGCGGTCTTCGCCAGAGGTGATCGTGCCAGCCTTCGAGGTGAGGTGGTCGCTCATGACGCAGATAGCGTTGTATACGAACATGGAGGGGATTTCCTGCATGTAATTGCGAAGCTGCAAGTATGCCTCGCTTGCGTCCGTCTGCTCACGCGACGGCGATTTGAGTTCCACGATAACGACAGGGAGGCCGTTCAGGAAAAGTAAAATGTCTGGGCGTTTGTTGCTGTTTTCGATGAACGTCCACTGATTAGCAACAATAAAAGAGTTGTTGTCTGGATTCTCGTAGTCTACGAGATATGCGATAGAGGAACGCTCACTGCCATTGACGAAATAGCGCACAGGGACGCCATTCTGGAGATAATCCATGAAAATCTCGTTTTTCTGG
>CAZCZD010000018.1:13276-14140 GCA_964503305.1 uncultured Candidatus Saccharibacteria bacterium
ATTCTTTAGTTTGTTCAGCGCCTCGGCCAGAGCGTCCTGCGGCAGGGCTGGATTAAGACGCTCCAATGCCTCAACAAGAACATCCTCATATAAAGGATTTCGGAGATCGCGTTCAACATCCGGCCCATAGAGATATTGATACCCCATGTTCCGAAAAAGCTCTACTACGGAGTTCTCATAATCTGCTTCAGTATAACCCGGCATTGTTCATACTCCTTATGTAGATATTTTATCGCATTTGCGTGATTTAGTCTAATTCAAACAAGAATTTACTTCAGCAGGTAATCGCTCTGTACGAGCACCTCATCCAAGATGCAGAGTCGCCAACTGTTACGATTCTGGATATAGCGAAAAAGGTAGCTATGGGACCTTTTGGCTCAAATATCAAGGTTTCCACTTTTGTTCCAGAGGGTGTACCTATTATCAGTGGAAACCACTTGCGTGGGTACTTTCTGGAAGAGCCTGAATTCAATTACATCACCGAGGAACACGCAGAACGCCTAAAAAATTCAATCGTGTATCCTCGTGACCTTATTTTCACCCATGCTGGTAATATAGGCCAAGTAGCAATGATTCCCGATGGATGCAAATATGATCGTTACGTTTTATCACAGAGACAGTTTTATCTGCGTTGTGATGAGACAAAGGTTGTGCCTGAATTCATCCTTATGTTCTTCCACAGTGCATCCGGACAGCACGAGCTGCTTTCTTATGCTAATCAGACGGGTGTGCCTTCAATAGCTCAACCTGCGTCAAATCTTAAAAAGATACCGTTCAAGTGTCCGCCGATACACGAGCAGTTGAAGTGGCAAGAACAGGTACATCCGCTGTTGGGTAGATATTTAAACAATCGACTTGAAAATG
>CAZCZD010000019.1:0-219 GCA_964503305.1 uncultured Candidatus Saccharibacteria bacterium
TCATGAAGACTATGAAAAGCAAGTTAAAATCGTTGGCGAAATTAAGATTGAAATTAAGGGCACTGCCGACAACGATAAAACCGAACCAAAGGGAACTATCGCTGATTCACCATTCTTACTTTTCATTAACGGCATCGACACGCGCACCGGCACCATGCCAACCAGAAGCCTTTCTGACGTCAATATCCTTGCTGCCGTCAATTCAAAGACCAAGAAGAT
>CAZCZD010000019.1:229-4512 GCA_964503305.1 uncultured Candidatus Saccharibacteria bacterium
CGCAATTCCACGCGACACCTACGTTCAACTTCATGGCACAACTGGACTCAAGGATAAACTTACCCACTCTGGTTCACGTGGTGGTATCGATTTAACCGTTCCGACCGTCGAAGACTTCATCGGCATTAAAATTGATCGCTATATTCGTGTGAATTTCAACTTCGTAACTGACCTAGTTGATAATATCGGCGGCATTACCGTCACTAACGACCTCAATAAGACACTTAAACTCGATGGCTGTACTTACAAACCGGGCGGCAACAAAGTCGACGGAAAGTGCGCGCTCCGCTTTTCGCGTGAACGTAAATCATATTCTACTGGCGATCGCCACCGTGGCGAAAACCAAGAACAAGTTATCACTCGCATTCTCGAGAAAGTCTCTCACGACAAAAACATCATTGCTGACTCTGGAAAAATTCTCAATGTAATGAATGGCTCATTCAACACCAATATCACCTCAGATGATATTTCCGCACTCGTCAAAATGCAACTTAATGATATGAGCGAATGGACCGTTGAATCATATAACATCAACGGTAAAGGCGAGATGACAAAAACTTATAGCTATCCAAACAAGAATCTTTACGTGATGATTGCAGACGAAAAAACCGTTACAACCGCAAAAGCAAAGCTTCTTAAAACTCTTCAAAACTAAAAATCAATTCGGTATTCTTTTGTGATATAAACTTCGCCACCCATTGCGAACTTATATGGTTCGTTTCCACGAAGTAAGTTGAGATGAGTTACTTCTTTGTCGCCAATATATTTTTTAATAACCTCTGCAACAAGAATCATGCCAGGGCTATAAAACTTCATATCATCATTCATCGCTAATCTCGGGATTTCATATTCCTTATCAAATGGATCATAGAAGCCTTGCATAAAGGCAGCAACTTCACCATTCATCTTCAAAATCGCAAAGAAGCCACGTTTGTTAGTCTTCGCACTAACTGAAAGATAGTGGAACATTCTAGTTCTGAAAGTATATGTCAGCGCGCGTTCTTCGACATAAGTCTTAAGTTGCCTCTTAGTATAAAGCTTCATACAATCTTCAATATCTTTTCGTGCCTTACTATCTTTCTTCAAGGTTTTAGTGTCACCAGAATAACAAATAAGTTCAATTTTCTTGCCGTCACGCTCAGCACGATTATAAGCCGTTCTTAAGTTCTGTTTTGCATGTTTCGAAAGCGTAGCAAAATATTCGTCATAGCTATCATATGAGATGTTAATATTAACATTTTCCCAAGTTTTATCATCACGAAATCCCTTGAATTTCTTAGCAGCTTTAAAAGTTGGGCTAGATTCTTCAACGAAACGTGTGATAAAGTGCTTAACGCCAAGTTCTTTGTTGATATAGTTGTAGAAAAATTCCGCCACTTCTTTTTGCTTTGCTTTTGGATTATAGATAAAATCAGCAAAATCGAGACGCTCAAACGAACCAGCAATTCCCATCGAACCGTCGGCCATCGGACGAACTGGCATGATTGCCATTAGCTCATCATTTTCGTTACGAATCGCATAAACTACTACGCGATTTTTTAATCTAATGTATCGAAAAAGGATGTCACAACCAAGGAGTACATCATATTCTTGCGAACCTTTCTTTGGCCAATCTTTAGCTTCATCAAATAACTTTTTTGCCGCCTTTACCGACGGAAATTTCGAAACATTATAAGTCATATTACCTCTTTTTATCTAACCACTTCTTTTTACCGATTTCTTTGAGTTCACTAACCGAATACTTAAGATATTTGGTATATGGATTTTCGGGATCAAAGAACATGCTTCCGTGATCGTCGTGACCAATCACCGGAGTCTTCCAGTCACCAAAATAGTCAGTTAAGAATTGTTCAGCGTCTTTCGGGCCAGGCACCTTCATGTAGTGAAAATCATAAGTCGCAAGTTCTTCAAGATGCTCCGCACGAATGATTCTATCATCGTATCCATATTCAATAATGTTATATTCTTTTGAATCGGTTTTATTATATTTCGCACAAACCTTTTCGTAGTGCCTGAAGAAACGTTCGTACCCCACTACACCATAAAAAACGTCCAACAATCCCTTGATAATCTTCGCTTTTGCATCATATTTTTCTTTACACTCATAGACACGATAAAATCTAAGCAAACTTTTCATGATGCGACAGCGACGTCTTTGGATGCGACGTTTCATTTTATTCATTGGCAACTTATCAACAATAAAGATGTCGATAAAAATACCTTGGTTTGCATTCTTCAAAAACTCTTTATACATAATTGCAGTCGTTTCGCTATTGCGAATCTGACCAATCGAACGAAATACATTATCATTCAGAGTAGTTTGGAAAAAATATGGTTTTTTAAGTTCCTTTGCAGCTACTTTTTGAAACTTATTGAATTCTTCACGTGTCATCGCAACGTCGATATCGTCGTCCCATGGAATGAATCCGCCGTGACGAATCACACCGAGCAAACTGCCATCAAACATAATATATTTCAAATTATGCTTTTTGCAAATACGATCAAATTCCGTTAAAATATCGAGTTCAACCTGCCATACCTTTTTCATGTCAGCAGAGACTTTATATCCATCAATTACTTCTGTCTTTGGATTTAATCGCTTCATTTTTAACCTCTCTTTAAAAGCTTTGATTTGAAGAAAATGATATATTCAAAAACTAGTTTATCTCTTAAAATTAGTAATGTAATTCCATAAACGGCCGCACCAGACAAAACTTCAATTACAGTAGATGTAATCGTTGCGGGGAAATAACCTTTTAGAAAGACTACAGCAAAATACATCAAAATCGCTGCAACGAAATATTTCAAAGCATCCTTGAACGTCACAAGAACGTTAACGTATTTACGAGAAAGGAAAAAGTAAAGTGCGGTAATTGTAACTTCTGCTACAATCGAACCAATCACTGCACCTTCACTCATAAATCGTGGAATCAAAATCAAATTACAAGCAAGATTTAAAACAGCTCCAACCCAAAGTGCCATTGCGGATTTAAGCCTCATTCCGCATGGAGTCAAACATTGGCCACTCAAACAACTCGAGAGAGCAATAACTAAAATAATTGGTGCAAATACAGGGAGAATCATTGCAACTTTTTCATACCCTTCACCAAAGAACCAGGGCACAATCGTAGATGCAATTGCCATAACACCAAACACTAATGGAATCGATGTTAAGTTGACAAATCTAAGTGATTTGCGGAGACGAGTCTTAACTTCTTCGATATTACCTTTCTTATAAAGGAATGAAATTCTTGGAAGCATCACAATATTAATCGAGGTTACAACCGTCGTTGCGACTGAAATAATCTTATAAGCCTGTTCATAGTAGCCATTTTCAATCTGGTTTACATCGAACAAACCAAGCATTGTACGATCAAGCACAGTATAAATCGTCGTTGCGATTTGAGGTAAGAAGTAAATAAAAGTATCTTTTGTATACCTAAATGGTTTAATTGTTTTAAAATTCGGTTTTTCAACTGTCTTTGGAACTTTTACCCAAAGCGCAAGTGCAGAAATTAAAATCGAAAGACCGTTGAGTAAGATATAAAGATTCAAATCGCCAGCGGTTTTGACGAAGATAAAAATCGAAGCCGTGAAACTGAGCTTAATAATTATATTACGAACCGAAATGAATTTATATTCTTCCAAACCCTGGAAAAGCCATGTGATATCAAAGATATTTCCGAGGAGATTGATGGTTAAAATACCATAAATAATCTGATATTGATTTGCAAATATAATCAAAAAAAGATACGCTAGCACGGACAAAGTGCCAATAATTGCGCGATATCCAACTAAATCCCAGAAAATTTTTGAGTATTTCTTTTTGTCGTCCTGATACATCGCAATTTCGCGCTGACCAAACGAAGAAATACCGAGGTTGGCAAACAAAATGAAATAAGCCACAATCGAGAGTGTGAAGCTTGAGATACCAACACCTTCAACGCCTAAGACGCGCGCAAGATAAGGCGCAGTAATAATTGGCAAACAGATTGAAAGAACCTGAAATGCAAGATTATACAAAAAATTCTTCTTAATCGATTTTGTCATAAATACATTTATTATTATAGCATAGACTTCATATATTTTTACCCTTGTTAAAAAATCAAAAATATGCTAAAATAAAGGGTAATTATGGCAAAGAAGAATAATACTAAGCGCAAACTCGTCGGCCTCGTCTCTGAGGAATCTGGTGTTCGTTGCTACTACACGAAGAAAAACACGATGAATACTCCTGATAAGTTAACTTTGAAGAAGTACGATCCGGTTCTTCGAAAACACGT
>CAZCZD010000019.1:4522-14095 GCA_964503305.1 uncultured Candidatus Saccharibacteria bacterium
GAGACAAAGAAAAACCTCGGCCGTAACGAAGTTAAGGAAAAGAAACGTTAATGTTTCAAATAACCCCGAAAATCGGGGTTATTTTTTACCCTAAAGGTACAGAAAGTGGTATAATGAAGTAAATGAAAAGTGTGGAAATAATAATCGCAGCCCATAAGGCGTATGACTTTCCGAAAGATAAGTCGTATGTCCCATTGCAAGTTGGCGCGAAAATTTCAAACACTGATTTAAAAATCGCTCGCGATGACACGGGCGATAATATTTCTTCAAAGAATCCATATTTTTGCGAATTAACTGGTCTTTACTGGCTCTGGAAAAATTCTAAAGCTGATTATAAAGGCCTTGTACACTATCGTCGCTATTTCACGGTTACAAAGAAAATTCCGAAAGAAAATCGTCTTACCGTCGCCCTTAGCGACAAGGAAATAGAAGAATTAACAAAAGTCTACGACGTCATTCTTCCTAAAAAACGAAATTATTATATCGAGAGCCTCTGGTCACATTACTCACACACACTTCATATAGAACCACTCGAAAAAACCGGTGAAATTATCAAGAAGAATTATAAAGAGTACTTTAAAGAATTTGAAAGATTAAAAACTCGCAAATCCGCACATATGTTTAATATGATAATTGCGAAAAAAGAAATTTTCGATGAATACTCCGAGTGGCTCTTTGATATCCTATTTAAACTCGAAAACGAAATGAAAAAATCTCCAGAATTCATTGCTGAATATAGCGGATTTCACTCGAGATTTTATGGCCGCATCTCCGAATTGCTCTTCGACGTCTGGCTCTATACAAAATATCCAGGCTTAAAAACCAGCAACAAACTTGACGACGAAATCAAAGTCAAAGAATTAAAAGTTGTCGATATCGAAGGCGTGAATTGGATTAAAATGGGTGGAAGTTTCCTACTAGCAAAATTTACCGGGAGAAAATATGAAAAAAGTTTCTAAAAATCAGAAAGTCTTATCAATCAGCGTTGCAGCCTATAATCTTGGCGACATGATTCGCGATAACCTCGATTCATTCGTCAAAGCACCAAAAGAGGTGCTTGATAAAATCGAAATCCTCGTCACTAATGACGGCTCAACTGACAATACCGAAAAAATCGTTAAAGAATATACCAAAAAGTACCCAAAGTCAGTCATTTTAATTAGCCAAAAGAATCAAGGCGCAGGCTCAACCGTTAATTCCGGCATTAAACATGCAACCGGTAAATATTTTAAGATGATCGACGGTGACGACTGGGTTGAAACTGCAAATCTCGAAAGCCTGATTGAGAAACTTGAAAATTCTGACGCTGACATCGTCTTAACTGACATGTTAACCTATAACGAAACCGAAAAACGCATCACCGATCGTAGTGGTTATAACATTAAATCCGGACAAGATTTGCGTTTCACCGATGTTTGCAATGAAATCGACATTCAGATGCACAACACGATGTATAAGACTGATATTTTAAAGAACAACGAGATTAAACTCGACAATGGTTTTTATACCGATATCGAATATGTCCTTCTCCCGCTTCCATTCATCAAAACCATTGCATACTTTGATGCACCACTTTATGTCTACCGCGTCGCCCGCGAAGGCCAAAGTATGTCAAAAGCTTCGATGAGAAAAAACGCCGCACAACATATATTAGTTTTGAAACGATTAATCGACGAATACTGGAAAGTCAAAAATTGCCTGAGCGATGAAACGAAAAAATATTTAATCAACGCAATTGGACGTATGGCTAACACCGAGCTCCGAGTTGAACTTCTCGAAGAAGTGGGAAAGGAGGAAAAGGAAAAACACATCCGAGACTTCTTCAACTGGGTAGAGGCTTATGGTGGCAAAGACATCTACAAAAGCTTCATTAGGGGCCGTAAAGCGCGCATACTTAAACTAACAAACTTTAAAACGATTCCGCTTTTGGAACGTGCTATCGATAAAAAATTTTATTAAGGAGAGGAGGGGATTATGGATTTAGTCTCAGTCGTCATTCCGGTATACAACGTCAAGAAATACCTCAAACGTTGTATGAAGGGCGTAATGAATCAGACATACAAAAACCTCGAAATAATATTAGTTGACGATGGCTCAACCGACGGTTCATCAGAGCTCTGTGATGAGTTCTTTAAACAAGATAACCGCGTCGTTGTCTTTCACAAACAAAACGGTGGTTTATCTTCCGCTAGAAACTATGGTGTTAACACTGCAAATGGAAAATATATCTGTTTCGTCGATTCCGACGATACAATTGATGAAGATTATGTCGAAACCTTGCATGACACGATCGTAAAGTACAAAGTAAAATTAGCAATATGTTCACACCGTGTCTATTACGCTGGCCATAAAACCGCAGTTGATATGTCAACCGGCGAATCCGGTAAAATTGATAGCAAAACCGTCATCCAGCGCCTGCTTTACGCCGACGGTATTGATACCTCATCTTGGGCAAAAATGTTTACAAAAGACATTCTCCTAAAACACCCATTCCCGGAAGGTCGTAATTTCGAGGATGCTGCAACCACATATCTATTCTTTGATTCTGTCGATTACATCGGACTCAATTCGGTCGCAAAATACAATTATTATGTCCGTCGCACATCAATTTCCCAAAAACCATTCGATAAATCAAAGATGGATTTAATCACCTCAACCAAAGAGATGTACGACTATATCGTCGAAAAATATCCAAAAATGAAACTCGGCGCCGAACGCCGATTGATGTATGCACATCTCTCGACTTTGCGCCAAATCGCACTTTCACCAGAAACTCCAGATTCTGTTGAATGTTTGCCAGTTGTTTGGCACTATATCAAAACTCATCGTGCAGACGTACTCTTAAATACGAACATTCCTGAGCGCGATCGCAAGGCGCTTATCTCAACTCGCCTTGGTTACAAATTCTTCAAATTCTCGCTCAATATGTACGAAAAATTCCGCCACATCTTGACCTAAAACCGCTTATTTTATGATAAAATAAGTATATGAAAAAGCTTTCTTCTGAGTTAGTCTTCTATCTTGGTGTTTTCTTTTTACCATTCGAGAACTTTTTCTTTGCCCCAAGCAACGGCTGGGCAGCAATCACTCCTGTTATCTTGGCAATCTATGTTCTTTTGAATTACAAGATTCTTTTTAAAACCATTCTCGAACTTCGCCGAATCCTCGGCTTTTTCATCGTAGCCGTCATCCTCGGTTCAATTACTGCTTTTGCCCTTAACGTAAACACCGTCGACTATATCAACGCCTTCGTCCCACTCGGACTTGGCGCAATTTCTTTGCTTTCATTTTATATTTTCTATAGCAAGAAAAAAGACTTAAAAACCGTCATTAATCTCATCGTTATATCATATGCCATCTGCGCCGTAGTTGGCTTCTTTGAATACCTCGCCATTAAAACTAACAATACCGCATTTATGGATTGGCTTGCAAAAATCTTCAAGCGCGATTACCTAACAACCAACTCGCGCGTTCAATTCTTCTTCACCGAACCGAGCTTTATTGGAATGCATCTTTTTGGAATCTTACTCCCTCTATATTGGCTTTCAAGAAGAAAAGACCTACTTTTCATTATCGCGCTTTTCTGTTTTGAGGCAATCGCATTTAACTCTGGCATTCGCGTGATTGTCGATATCGCTGTTGTCGCAACTATCTACTTCACTTATCTTCTTTTCATCCATAAAAAAGCTAAATTCATTCCTTTAATTGTCCTAATTTTCGCATTGGGATTCAATCAGATTTACACCAGCAACATTCGCTTCCGCAAAATCGTCGATGGCGGCATCTATTCCGACGGTTCATTCGCTTCACGTTATTTTCGCGTTCAATCTAGCATTATAGGCTATTCAAAAACACCAGGACAAGCTCTAATTGGCTACGGCCTTGGCAACTCAATCTACCCAATCCACAAAGGTTACGAAGAAGCTCGTGAAGTATATGACAGCAACTATACTCGCGAAGTCGATGATCTAGACAATGAAAGCGTTACCTTCCACGACGACAGTGTCTCATACAGCCTCTATACCCGTATGATTTCTGAATTTGGCCTTATTATGACCGTCATTGCAATTGCTTATCTTGTCGACATCACTCGCAAGTCCCACCTTCCGCAACGTTGGCTCTATTTCGCCATAATTATGTATCTTTATATTCAATTCGAGTCACTCGGGTTCTATGCGCTCTGGCTCTTTATAGCAACTATGTTATTTACCGGCAAGGGTAGAATATCAGAAAAAACTCTATTTCATCGCATTAGCGATAATGTTCTCAGAAGAAAGGCTGAAAAATGAAAAAAGAATTAAAACCCATCCAGAAAGAGTTGCTCCGACTAATCAAAGAACTTAAACCACTTTTCGATAAATACGATATTGATTATTTTGCTTGTGGCGGCACCATGATTGGCGCAGTTCGCGAAAAAGGCTTTATCCCTTGGGATGATGATATCGATATTTTCATGGCTAGACCAGACTACGATAAATTACTTGAAGTCGCTCGTAATAACAATGGTAAAATCGGAAAATTCGACGTCGCATGTGGCGAACTCGAAAATTCCTTATTGCCATTCTGTAAGATTTTTGATAAACGCTACAAACTAAACGCCAAGGGCGTTGAAGGCGATGAAGATTATCTCTTTATCGACGTTTTCCCATTCGACGCAATACCGAACAATAAAGAAGAACGTAAAAATTACTATAAACTTCTTCAAAAGAAGCGCAAGGCTGTTGAGATTTCAAGATTAACTTTTTCCGGACTAAATGATGTTACTAAAAACAAAGTAGCATTAATTCCAAAATATATTATCAAAGTATTCATAAATATCACAAACCCAAAAAGATACTTAAGAAATTATCTGTCACTTTGCAAAAAATATGATTACAATTCTTCAAAATATGTCTGGGGCAATACCTGGGGTAATATATTTGATGCAAAAATCACAAAAGACGACATCAAAACAAAGGAATTACCATTCGAAGATACAACTATAAAAGTTATGGTTGGATACGACAAATACCTAACTGCGGTTTTCGGTGATTATATGCATCCTCCTAAAAAATCAGAGCAAGAGTCACATAGTATTAACATAGTAAAGGAGAAAAAATGAGAAATATAGCAATAATCTTCGCCGGTGGCGTTGGAAGCAGAATGCACGGCAATATACCTAAGCAATTTCTCGAAGTAAACGGAAAGCCAATTATCGCTCAAACTCTCGAGCTTTTCGAAGCAAACGAACTCATTGACGAGATTTATATCGCATGCGTCGAACAATACATTTCGACTCTTGAAAATATCATTAAAAAATTCAACATCAATAAAATTAAAAGAGTTTTTCCTGGAGGGGTAACCGGTCAAGATTCAATTTATAATGGCCTTACCGAAGTAAAAAAGGATTACGGAGAAGAAGACGTATTTGTGTTAATTCATGACGGTGTTAGACCTCTCGTAGATCAAAATACTATCACAAAATGCATTAATCACGTAGCGCAATACGGTACGGCTATCACCGCTACACCGGCATTCGAAACACCACTCCTCACAAACGACGGTGAGTACGTGGATGCAATGCCAAATCGAGACACCGTTTATACAGCTCAAGCGCCTCAGTGTTTTAAATTATCGGAGATTCTTAGCTGGCACGACCAAGAACGTGGTTCTGAATCGCCATACGAAGGAATCGTTGACTCATGTGGCCTCGCATTTAAATACGGCGTTAGACCACATATCACCATTGGAAACCGTGGCAATATCAAAGTGACAACACTCGAAGACTATCTCACTCTGATTGCAAATGCCACAGCTGCAAACTACGCACAGTTACTTGAGCTTAAAGAAAATCGCGAAAAAAGTGAGGGCTAAGATGAAGCGAACCCAAATTCTCGTCGAAGATATTAACGACATCATCGAGGCCGTAGGATTAAACACACTTTTAGATAAGCTTTCAGATAAAGGCGTTTTAATTACTGGCGCGTCTGGCATGATTGGCTCATATATCTTATACGTTCTGGATGTTTTAAACACAGAATACAACGCGAATATTAACATCTTTGCAGTTGTTAGGAATGAGAATAAATTAGATGCTGAAATAAAAAATCGAATAAATATCATCCAGCATGATGTGGTCGAGCCATTTCCAGAAATTAATAGTAGCATTGATTACATTATCCATGCAGCATCGCCAGCAAGCCCACTAATCATGCGTGAACATCCGCTTGAGACTAATTACGCAAACACTATCGGTACCGCAAATACTATCAATCTTGCAATAAAAAAGAACTCTAGAGGCCTTCTCTTTATCTCATCGAGAGAAATTTATGGCGAGCCACTCGACAATGCAAGCAATATTTTTACAGAAGATGGACAACTCGGTTCAATTGATCATTTAGTACCAAGAAACGGTTATGCCGAAGGTAAGAAAGCTGCTGAAAATATGCTTGCTTCGGCAAAAGCAGAATACGGATTAAACACAAAAATCGTACGTCTTGCCCATACTTACGGCCCAGGTATGTCAATTTACGACGGTCGCGTTCAAGCTGATTTTCTTAAAAACATCATCGAAAAAAGCGATATTGTTTTAAAATCTACCGGTGAATCAGTCAGAACCTATACTTACATAGCTGATGCAATCAAAGCCATCTTCATGGTACTCCTAAGTTCAAACGATCTCGTATACAATATCGCCGACGAAGACTCAAAGGTTTCAATTAAAGAGCTTGCCGAAAAACTAGTCGAGCTTCCAGAGGCAAAAGAAAACAATCTCAAACTAGTTTTCGATATACCAAATGAGACAACAAATACCGGTGCATCATCTTTTAAAGACGGTATTCTGTCTTCAGAAAAAATCCGCAAAGAACTTAATTGGCATCCAAAATACTCCATTACCGAGGGATTTGAACGAACAATTAATCACATTAAAGAAGAAATGAGCTAAAAAAATACCTCCAACTTGGAGGTTATTTTTTAATCGTTTTCTATTCCTGAGTTTTCGCGACGTTTTTTATCATTTAAGAGTCGATATTGAAGATCTCTTACTGCATTCATAAAATACATAAATGCATCGTATGGCGAATCATAAGGCGAGAAATAAGCGTGAACGTCACCATCATTCCAGTATTTCGTACACATATAATACGGATGGTCTGAAGTTGTCAACTTACGCCAATCATCAATCAATCTTTGGTCGCCAGTCGCCATCACTTCACTTCTCATACCATAAAGAATGTTTTCAGCTTCGTCCTGCATCGAGTTTCCAGCCCAAGCTGAAAGGTCGCGTTCTGTATCAGCCCATGTCACAGTTTGTGGCATTGAAACCTCATCTTGTGGCTCCTCGAGCTCAACTGCTTCTGAGACAGTCACGAATTTGTTTTCATAGACCGAGAGCCATTTCTCAATCAAGTGGTTCATAAATTCAAAGATTCCAGTGTCAGCCCATTGGTTTTCGCCAAAGGTTTCAAAATCCATGAAAAGATTAATCAAATTACCGCGGAGACAATCCATGTCGAGCCAATTTTGATACTTCTCAACCGTAAGTGGCCACTCTTTCCAATGTCTATCTGAAAAACGGAAAGCAATGTCATCCGAAAGGCGATAGTTTTTAAGAAGAAGGCGTGTGTTTTTTGCTCCAGGAGCTTTATAAACATGGTTTGGACTTCTCCAACCAAGCACCTTGCCCCAACCTTCAGCAAGACAGCCCTTGAAACCGAATTTCTTATAGCCAACCGTATCAAGCCAAGCTCCAAGTTCATCATTATATGCAAACTCAGTATCACGGAAAATCTTCGTCTTAAAGCCAAAGAGTTGTTTAATGCGAGTTTGATGGCGTTCAACTTGTGATTCAAATTCTTCTTTATCATGGAAGAAAGCGAGTGAGTGATAATAAGTCTCAGCAACAATCTCAACTTGACCAGTCTTCACCATGCGCCTAACTTGCTCAATCAAGCTTGGATCCCATTCCTCGGCTTGTTCAAGCCAAGTTCCGGTGATTGACATCGATACCTTGAAATCAGGGAAGCGCTTAATATTTCCTTCGATAAGGTCAAACATTGGATGATAAGACTTCTCAGCAACTTTCTTGAAAATACGTTCGTTGCTTTGCTTTGAATAATAATCAGAATTCCAGTAGTTGTGATCTCTTGCAACGTTAAAAATCGAATACGCGCGGACGCGGTACGGCTGATGAACATGCAAATATAGACAAATTGCGCGCATTAGAAATTATTCCTCTTATGTTTTCTTACTTCATTATAGACGGAGAGACACTTTTTCGCAATATCATCCCACGAGATTTTAAGATATTCGTGGGAGATTCCGTTTTGAAGTGCAGTCTTAAGTGCCCCAGATTTTGAAACAGCCACGATTTCATCGGCCAACTTTTCCTCATCCCAGAAATCATATTCCATCACTGAGCGAAGAACTTCTGCCACACCAGATTGTTTTGTTAAAATCAAAACGTTTCCATGGTGTGCAGCTTCAAGTGCCGTGAGACCAAATGGTTCCGAAACTGAACTCATTACAAAGACATCAGAGATTTCATAAATATCACGAAGTCTTTGACCGCGAACAAATCCTGTAAAGATTACGTTGTTCGTAATATGTAGGTCAGCGGCTAGTTTCATTAACTCTTCACGCTCCTCGCCGTCGCCAGCAAAGACAAAGAGGAGTTTTGGCTCTTTTGAAATTGCGCGTGCCGCAGCGTGCATCATGTGTGAAAGACCCTTTTGGATTGTAAAGCGACCAACCGTCGAAACAACCGTATAACCTTGTTCTTTCATCGCTTCAATATATTTATAATGGTCAGCTTTGAAAGAATAATCCGAATTTATAAATCCTTCATCTAGCGAGTTATAAGCTACGTCGATTTTATCCCAAGGAATGCCATAGCGATCATGAATAATTTTCTTAGTTGCTTTTGAGACGGCAATGATTTTATCTGCCATCATTAAGCCTTCGTATTCAACCGCATGAACAACTGGGTTTCCACCATTCATACCAGAGCGATCAAACTCTGTTGCGTGAACGTGCGCCACAAGCGGAAGACCAAAGTTTTTCTTCGCGAGTACGCCCGCTTCGAAGGTCAACCAATCGTGTGCGTGAACCACATCTGGTTTAAATTCCATTAAATATTTTTCAATAAATTCGCAATATCTGTGTTGAACGTCACGAATCGAAATCATTTTCTCATCGCTAGTATCAGGGAAGACTACTTCTTCGATTTTATTAGAATCATAGGCACCGATACCGTACCTAAAGAGAGGGTCGAGCTTCAAAGCTGAAACGACCTTCATGAATTTGATGTCGGAATGATCCGCAGTATAAGGTACAACAAAATCGATGTCGGCACCTTCATTTGCGAGTGCGCGTGAAAGATTTAAACAAGCTACACCAAGACCACCACTATTATGAGGGGGTAGCTCCCAACCCAACATCAATATTTTCATCCATTTAATTTTATCATGCTTACGTTAAAAAATAAAACCTTTTTTTAAGAGTTTTTTTATGTTATAATAGGTACACCACGTAGGGGAATAGCTCAGTTGGTAGAGCACTGGTCTCCAAAACCAGGTGTCGAGGGTTCAAGTC
>CAZCZD010000020.1:0-4070 GCA_964503305.1 uncultured Candidatus Saccharibacteria bacterium
CGGAGACCGCTGCAAACCTGAATTCGGGGAATGCCACAACGGTTACGGTTAAGGCTAAGTGGACACTAATTTCATACACTAAAAACTTTGATTATACCGGTGGTCAGCAGACTTGGTCTGCTCCGTATGCTGGATATTACAAACTTGAAGTTTGGGGTGCGCAAGGTGGCGATGCAAGTTCAGTATACAGAGGAGGATATGGAGGTTTTTCAACCGGCGTTATAAATAAAAAGAGCTCTGATAAATTATATATAAGTATTGGGGGAGCTGGAACCAAAAACCAGACTGATTGCCCAAGACAAGGCGGATATAATGGTGGGGGTTCTGTTTGTGAAACACGAGACGCCACATTTGAAGGAACAGGCGGAGGCGCTACGCATATTGCTACGGCTACGGGATTGCTTGCAGATTTATCATCAAATAAAGGTTCGGTTTTAATTGTTGCTGGAGGTGGTGGAGGAGGTAGTTGGTATACCTGTTCTGACAATAGTTATAGCTGTGGGACTGTTCCTAATACAACTTACTCTGGAGCTGGTGGAAATGGAGGAGGCTACGTTGGTAATGATGGAAACGAACGAACTTCTGGAGGGGTAATTGGAAATAATTACGGACGAGGAGGGACTCAAAATACTGCTGGTGTTTGTGGATACGACGGTACGGGCTCAGGCTGTGATTTGAATGGTAGATTTAATACAACCGCAGGGGGATTTGGCTTTGGCTCAGGATATAATACTTGTCCAGCAAGAACTTGGGGAAATGCCGGCGGTGGCGGTGGTTGGTATGGGGGTGGCACTAGCCTTCATGCCGGTGCTGGCGGTGGCTCTGGCTATATCGGTTCATCCAATCTTATTTCTGGAGGTGGTGTCACAAAGCATATGACTTGCTATTCTTGTACAACAAGTACTGTTGCATCTACTAGAACTAATTCTAATACGAACGTTTCCGCTACTGCAACTGCAGACTATAGTAAAACAGGAAATGGCTACGCAAGAATAACTTGGATGGGTGATACACTTTAGCTAAATGCTTGTTCCGAGCCATGTGACGCGAGCATGCCCGTTCCCACTATGTCCTACTCCACTGGCATAATACCCACCACTAGGATTTGGCATTTGTTGCAATGCTCCTTTGACATTTGTCCACTTATATCCAGCACCATCAATCATCACTGTATTGGTGAATGTATACCCGTATGGAGATATAGAACAAGCATTATTAGTAGTACCTGTAGTACAGCCAGATTTAGGAGATGATGAGCTAGTTGAGGCTACTGCTACAGAACCAGTATGGCCGGAGATGTAGGAAGAACCGCCACCGCCACCATAGGGATTTTTTGAGCTATTTCCACCATACCAACCCCCGCCGCCTCGTCCCCAGCCCGGTAGTTCAGAACTGTTATATGCTCGTCCAAATACATCCCCGCTCGTTTGTGTCCCGCCGTTTACGGCAATGACGGAATAGTTACCCGTAGTAACTGTGCTACAGTCACTAGAATATCCTGCATTTATATTGCAATGTCCAGCATACCCAGATAGACCGCCTCCGGCTCCGCCATTACCGCCATGATCTTCGCCTCCGCCGCCTCCACCGGCAACGATAATCCTAGAACGGAGAGAGCTCGCACCGTCCCAGCTTCCGTTTATTGTTCGCATGTCAGACGCACCACCGCCTTCACCTGATCCTCCAGTACCGCCCCCATTGTATCCTACACCAGACGATCCAATATAAACATACAGATTTGTATTTTTGCTTGTTTTATTGATAACACCAGATACATAGCCCCCGTATCCACCCAATCCCCATGCGGTGGGGTCTGCTTGCATTGCTGCGCTACAGCCATTACATCTATCATCTACACCTCTTGCTCCCCACAACTCAACCTTGTAATACCCGGTATACGGTGCTGTGAAAGTTTGTGCAGCTCCAGTATACGAGAAGTTTTTCACCGTTGATTTTAGTACCCACTTTGCTCTAACCGTAACCGTTGTGGAGTTGCTCGGATTCAGGTTCGCAGCGGTCTCCGAACCGGTATAGTTAGAGGAAGGGTTCCGTGGCCGATGGGAAACGATTATGCTTTAGGGCTAAATTGATGTGCCTAAGTATGTGATTCGGGCGTAACCATTACCGGTTTTACTATAATCAGCAGTTGCCGTAGCAGAAACATTCGTATTAGAGATTGTACGTGTTGCTGTATCGGTTGATGTAGTACAGGAATAACAAGTCATATGCTTGGTTATTCCAGCGCCAGAAATGAGGTTTGATGAACCTATATAACCAGAACCGCCTCCGCCGCCAGCACCAGATTCACCCGATGCCATCTCGGTTCCACCAGAACCACCGCCGTAGTAGCCTCCACCGCCACCAGCGCCATGACTTCGTGTCAGATTATCAGCGACATTATATGAACCTGAACGACCGCTATACCCAAATCCACCAGTAAGCTCATATTTCAGTGGATCGTAGCGAGTTGACGAATGCCCACCATTTGCACCGGTAGCTGTCTGCGAACCGCCTTTGCCGCCATACGAATAGTAATCAAGACACACGGAGGAATCGGTTCCATCCACGCCGGTTATGCCGCCGCCATTACCACCATCGCCATATCCGCTAGTATTACAATTTGTACTAATATTGTATAGACTATAACCAGAACCACCACCTCCACCGGACACGATAAGTATTGTCGCTTTATATGACGATAAATCTTTTAAAAGGCCTGACCTTGTAGCAATATGCGTTGCTCCACCGCCACTACCTCCGCCAGCAACGCCTCTGGTCGAGAAGTTCGAAGTATCTACAAAATAGCCGCCTTGTCCACCGCCATTATATCCACCATCCGTATATGTCACTTGCGGATTTGTAGGAGTTTTTCCTTTGCCACCAACGTTAATATAAAGGGCGTTGTTTTTTGATAAGTTTACAATGCCAACCGAATAGGCTCCATAGCCAACTTTATTATTTGTTCGCGCATTCCAAGTAGATCCGCTGCCAGTTAATGCTATCCCTCCAGCAGCTCCCCAAGTTTCCAATTTATAATAACCAGTAGCTGGCACAACAAATGTTTGTTGTCCGCCAGTATAGTCAAAATTATAGACATTTGCCGTCCATTTGGCTCTAACCGTAACCGCTAAGGAGTTGGCTGAATTAAGGTTTGCAGCGGTCTCCGAACCGGTATAGTTAGAGGAAGGGTATAGGACACCGACGATACTTGCTAATGCTTATGGGTCAAATTGTATCACCGAGCCAAGTGATTTTTGCGTAACCGTTACCGGTTTTAGCACGATCTGCTGTGGCAGTTGCGGTAGCCGCATTAGTATTTGAATTTGTGCGGGTCGCTGCTGCAGTGCTTGTCGTACAGGAATAGCATGTCATATGTTTTGTTATTCCACCACCCGATATAAGGTTTGATGATCCGATATAGCCGGAACCGCCGCCACCCCCGAGGTATGCCCCTCCTCCACCGCCGTAGTACCCGCCGCCTCCTCCGCCTACTGTACCAGATGTTGCAACAGCACTTATCGGGGAACTGCCGGTTCCAAAACCGCTTCCGGACACATTTGAGGTGGGTGTTCCATTGTGATTTCCCACAGCACCACCAGAGCTCTGTGATCCGCCGCCTGCGGCATTATAAGGCCAATTTGTAGAGCCTAATTTAGTGGGTATTCCGCTTCGACCTACATACCCGCCTCCATCACCACTAGAGGAGTACCACCAATCACTATTGCTGCAATAGCGATAGGATGATCCACATCCGCCTCCAGCTACAATTAAAAGATTATTAGAGCTAACATTTTTTATAACACCGGATGCTGTTGCGATGCTCGTCCCGCCACCACCAGAACCTACCGAATCCTTACAGGATATTGATAGATACCCGTTCCCTCCGCCATTATAACCACCGGTAAGAATACCATTAGTTGAGCCAGCACGGCCTCCAGCGCCACCTACATTTATGTAATATATAGAATTTTTTGCTGCCTTACTAACACCAATGGCATATCCGCCATACGTACCTTTCTTGGTAATACTGACATCGGATTCAACAAACTCCCCGCCTCCTGCCCCCCAAA
>CAZCZD010000020.1:4080-13934 GCA_964503305.1 uncultured Candidatus Saccharibacteria bacterium
TAAGGAATAGTATATGTTTGCTGTCCACCAGTGTGATTATAGTTTTTTACGTTAGAAATTAACGTCCACTTAGCCTTAACCGTAACCGCTGTGGCGTTGGACGGATTTAGGTTCTGTGCCGTCTCCGAACCGGTATAGTTAGAGGAAGGTCTATCTCGTCCATAATAGTATTTAAATAATTTTAATGCTTTGATATAATAAGAGTAGCAGATATGACCTATCTAGTATCGGTCGTACCTACTACGGTTGGAACTTGCTAGCTTATGCTAGCGAGTTTTTTGTCCGAAAGTAATCTCGAAACTGATGAATTTCCAGAAAAGTTGAACTTTTAGATTTTTCATCATTTCTCCTTCCTAACAAAACTCTGGAATGACTAGAACTACCGTTTATTGAGCCTGTTGAGAGACAAAGCCCACCACGGCTCCGAAGACTCAATTCCTTTTAAAAGTTCCTTCCGCAGAGCCGCATTTTATCAAAGATTTTTCAAAGTGCAAACATAAAAACTTTCAACAGAGAAAGAAAAAAGTTGACATCAAGCCAACTTCCTAAGAATCTGGATAAAAATGTTGATTTGTACAAAAATACCCCTGTTATCAGCGTCCAATAACAGGGGTTATGGTTTGGGTTTTACCAGTTGATAATTCTCTTCTCAAAGAAGGCTTGTGGGTGGTCGCAGACTGGGCAGACTTCCGGAGCGGTTTCGCCAACCGTGACATAGCCGCAGTTTCGACATTTCCAAACCGTCACGGTGTCGCCCTTAAACACAACATCGTCGTCAATATTTTTAAGAAGCGCTTTGTAGCGATCTTCGTGTTCTTTTTCGATTGCTCCGACCTGATCGAACTTCGTGGCAATTTCCTCAAAGCCTTCTTCGCGAGCGATACGAGCAAATTCTTTATACATTTCAGTATATTCGTAATCTTCGCCTTCAATTGCGAGCTTCAAATTTTCTTTTGTATCGCCAACGCCATCATTAAGGAGTTTGTACCAGATTTTTGCGTGCTCTTTTTCGTTGTCCGAAGTTTCAGTAAAGATTTCAGCGATTTGTTCGTAACCATCTTTCTTTGCGCGTGAAGCATAGAATTGATATTTCACACGTGCTTGGCTTTCACCAGCAAAAGCAGTCTTCAAATTTTCATAAGTTTTGCTACTCTTAAAATCCATTTTGTCCTCCTATGTGATATACTTAATATAGATTATATCAGAATTTCGGAGGTTTCAGTGGGAATCGAAAGAGGATTTGACAGAGTTATCGACAACACCGCACACGAAGATGATTCGGAAGAACAAATTATCGAACAAAGTCTTAGACCGACTAATTTTTCTGAGTATATTGGCCAGGAGCGCTTGAAGAAAAATTTGAAGCTCGCAATTGATGCCGTAAAAAAACGTGACGACGGTACAACGCTCGACCACGTTCTTCTCTATGGCCCTCCAGGACTCGGCAAAACAACGATGGCAAACGTGATTGCGCACGAACTTGGCGCGAATTTAAAGGTCACGACCGGGCCGGCAATTGAGCGTGCGGGCGACCTTGCTTCGATTTTAACGAATCTCCAAGATGGTGATGTGCTTTTTATTGACGAAATTCACCGTCTTCGCCGCGCAGTTGAAGAGATTCTTTATTCTGCGATGGAAGATTATAAGCTCGATATTGTAGTTGGAAAAGGTCCGGCTGCAAATTCGATTCGCCTCGATCTTCCCCACTTTACCGTGATTGGTGCAACAACGCGTACTGGTTCGCTTGCAGGCCCACTACGCGACCGTTTCGGTATCTCACACCGCCTCGAATATTACAAAGTCCCCGAAATCGAACAAATTATTAAGCGTACGGCTAGACTTCTCGACACGCCAATTAAAGACGATGCGGCCGAGATGCTCGCAACTCGTTCCCGCCTCACTCCGCGTATCGCAAACCGCATCACAAAACGCGTGCGCGACTATGCTGACGTGAATGGCGACGGAATTATCGACACAAAAATCGCTGAAGATGCGCTCAAACTCATGGAAATTGATTCACTCGGACTCGATCCAGCAGACAGAAATATGCTCGAACTGATGCTTGAGAATTATGGCGACAGACCGGTTGGCGTTTCGACGATTGCAGCTTTAACTGGCGACGAAGTTTCAACGATTGAGGATTATTATGAGCCATATTTAATCCAACTTGGCTTTATTGAAAAAACTCCGCGCGGCCGAAAAGTAACACCAAAAGCAAAAGAACACCTTAAAAACCAACATTAGAAAATAATTCAAAAAAATTGCAAATTAGGGCTTTTTGTGCTATAATTAAGAAAAGTTAGGGAGAATCACAAAATGAGAAGTGATTTAGCAAAATTGCGTCATGCACGCTCCAAGAAAGATTTCCCAGATATCTCTCTTGAGGAAAACGAGTATGTCGTTCTTAAGATTAAGCGCTCTAGTATCATTCCAGTTTTGGTTTGGACGGGCGTTATTTTAGCAGCAATTTTCTTCATTGCACTTAACATTATGATTGCACACACTGCGTCAAATGGTATGTTTGCAATGAATGCGTCATCAAAGGGCTTTTTCAGCATTATTATTGATATTGTTTTCGGCGTTATTCTCATTGCTGCTCTCGTTTCGATGCATGTTTATTCGAGCAACCGTCTTTTCGTCACCAACAAACGTATCATTCAGCAATCCCAAGCTTCCCTATTTTCCAGCTCAACTAACGTGATTGACCTCGTCTCAATCGAGGACGTTTCATTCAAACAAGCTGGCATCGTCGAACACCTCATTAAGGTCGGAACACTTCGTATGTCGACCATTGGCGAAGAAACAACTTACACGTTCAAATACGTCGATACACCAATCGACGAACTTGAAACAATTACCCACCTCGTCCACGTCGAGAAACAAGAGAAAGACGAACGCATTAATCGCCACTAATAATTAACTACGTATTTAGCAGTCTTTTTTGAATCAGTTTTTGGATTCAGCATAGTTTGGCTTACGCGATAGTGACCAACGACTTTACCCCAAGCATTTGTTTCAAGAACATCTTGGAAATAGCCGGCTTGGTGTTCCCAGAATAAGTGAATAATGAAGCGAACGCCATTGCCGTTAACTTTGTCGGCAACAACTGCGGCGTGATTTTTTTCGAAGAAAACGATATCGCCCATTTGCCAGTCTTTAGTGTTGTTATAATCGTTGTCGTGGGCTTCAGCATATCTCGAGAAATAGGTGCGTTGATTTTCAACAACACGGAAAGAGATGTCTTTTCCTTGCGGGACACTGTCACTATAAACATCTGGGTTCTTCTCGATATCTTGGTTAATTAAAACTTGAAGATCAATTCCAGCATTTTTTAATGCATATGCAACGACATCGCCGTTCGAGCCATGATTACCAGCAGGCCAGCCACCAGAGTATTCTTTCAACGGTTCCCATGTTGGCTTTAATGCGACATAGTCGACGGCGCCTTGGAAAATATCCTTCGCGTCGTTAATATGGTTACCGTTTATGTCAATGTTTGGACCAAGTTCAGGGATACCGAATTCACCCGGAAGACGTTGTTGGTGCGGAATGTAGTTCCATTTATAAAGCGTACTAATAATAAATCCCAGCACTAAAAGTGGAGTGATGAAAATAATAATTCTTCTTAAGCTTCTCATGCTTAAATTATATCACAAAACGGGAGTAGAGAGAGTGGGTGATAGCGGCAGCGAGAGCGTCGGCGGCATCGTCCGGTTTCGGAACTTTTTCGAGCCCAAGACGAATTTTTACCATTTCCTGCATTTGCTTTTTATTGGCCGAACCATAGCCAGTGATAGTCTTTTTAATCTCGTTTGGAGTGTATTCGAAAATTGGAAGTTTGTGTTGTTTGCAAACCAAAATCACCACACCGCGAGCTTCCGCAACGGATATACCTGTGGTGATATTTTTTGTGAAGAAAAGTTTCTCAATTGAGACGCAGTCGGGTTTATTTAATTCAATTATCTCATGGAGTGAATTATAAATATCTTCGAGGCGTTCTGGAAGCGGAGTATTTGCAGGAGTTGTGATAACACCATTATCAAGCATCACCATTTTTCCAGTTGGATTTTTGGGCGATTTTTTCAGTTCGATTACGCCGAATCCACAGATTCCGGTGCCTGGATCGATTCCTAAAATTCTCATTTTTCGTTTACATATTTAATTAAAGTTTCGCGAAGGTCTTTGGCTGGGATGACAAATTTGTCTTTAATTGTTGCAGGAGCAATAGCATGTTTGAAGCCGAGTTTTTTCGCTTCGGCAATGCGCTGGTCGGCGCGGAAAGCAGAACGAATTTCACCACCAAGGCCAACTTCACCAAACACAACGTATTCTTCAGAAAGTTTTCGTTCAGCAGCAGCGGAAGCAATTGCCATACAAACCGCAAGGTCGGCTGCAGAATCATTTAGCTTCATGCCGCCAACGACGTTAATGAAAATATCTTTATCGTCGAGTTTTAATTTTGTGCGGCGCTCAATCACAGCAATCAAAAGTTGAAGACGGTTCAAGTCAAAGCCGGAAGCTGTGCGTTTTGGATAACCAAAGTTGCTCGGCGTAACAAGTGCTTGAATTTCAACAAGGATTGGACGAGTGCCTTCGAGTGTGGCAAGAATGATCGAGCCGTCCGTGTTTTGACGCTCGGCAAGAAGGGCAGCGGAAGGATTTTTAACTTCCTTCAGACCTTTTTCATTCATTTCAAAAATCGCAACTTCATTCGTTGAACCGAAGCGATTTTTCACAGCACGAATTGTTTTAAAACCACCATAACGATCGCCTTCAAAATTAATTACAACATCAACAAGATGCTCAAGAACCTTCGGACCAGCAAGCGTTCCTTCTTTTGTGACGTGGCCGACAATAATGACAGCAGTGTCAGTAGATTTTGCAGCACGAATAATCAGGTTGCCACAGTTTGTGACCTGAGAAACAGTTCCTGGAGCGGAAGAAATTTCATCCATTGCGAGAGTTTGGATTGAGTCGATAATAACAAGGTCGAATTCACCGGATTCAATCGTTTTTGCAATATCGTTTGCGGATGTACTACTTGCAAAATTAAGTTTATCCGATTCAGCACCAAGACGTTTTGCGCGCATCTTGACCTGTCCGGCTGATTCCTCGCCAGAGACATAAAGCACATTTTTTGTTTTTGAAACAGTCGCGCAAATTTGCATCAAAATTGTTGATTTACCAATTCCCGGTTGACCAGCAAGAAGGTTTACAGAGCCCATCAAGATTCCACCACCAAGTACAGTATTTAAGTCATCAAAATCAGTTTTCAAGCGCTCTTTAATGTCGCTCGGTTTAATCGATTTGATGTTTTTATAATCGAGTTTTTTGCCGGTTTTTTCGGCTTTTTTAATTGCCGATTTTGCTTCAGATTCCGACTCAACAACTTGTTCAACGAGCGTGTTCCACTCGTCGCAATTTGTACATTTTCCAGTCCACTTGGCGTAAGAAGCGCCACAGTTCTGGCAAACAAATCTTGTTTTATTTGACGATTTCATCGATAATGCCGTATTCCTTTGCTTCTTCCGCAGACATCCAATTGTCGCGATCCATGTCTTTTTCAACAGTCTTTAAATCTTTTCCGGTATTTTTTGCAAAGATTTCGGCAAGGCGTTTCTTCAAGAAAATGCCTTCTTTTAATGCGATTTCCTGGTCGGTAATCTTTCCTTCAGTTCCAGAAGATGGTTGGTGAATCATGATGCGGGAATTTGGAAGCACAAAACGCTTTCCTTTTGCGCCACAAGAAAGGAGCATTGCACCCATCGAAGCCTGAAGGCCAATACCAATCGTTTGAACATCTGGTTCAATGAAGTTCATTGTGTCGATAATTGCGAGACCGTCATAAACGGAACCGCCAGGAGAGTTGATATAGAGTTTAATGTCTTTCTTTGGATCCTCGTGGGCGAGGAAGAGAAGCTGTGCAACAACGAGATTGGCACTGTGCGAGTTCACGTCTTCGCCAAGGAAGATAATGCGGTCTTTAAGAAGGCGTGAATAAATATCGTAAGCGCGTTCGCCTTTGTTTGTTTCTTCAATCACGTTTGGGACGAGATAGTCGTTTGCTGGTTTTTTCATATTTTTCCTTTCTAGTTATTTACCGTTTCAATCGTTTCACTATTACTGTTTATCGAATCGAAAATCTGGTTGGTGCGGATGACAGAATTATTATATTCAACAATTAGTTTATTATATTCAGTAATTTTGTCGTTTAACTTGTCGTAGTCGGAATTTAATTTATCGACTTCGGATTGAAGTTTATTTCCTTCGGTTCGAGCGGCGGAGACGGAAGAATAATTTCCGGCGGAGACACGTTTATTATAATCGTCGATGCGCTCATTCAAATCAGATGCGGTCGCTTTTAATCTCGATTCTTCATTTTCGATTGTGGTTTTCAAGTTTTCGAGCTTATCTTCAATATCTCTTAATTCTTGTTCGAGCTTTTTAAAAGTGCCGCTATAGCTGGTATAATATTCAACAATTTTATCTTGATCGTTAAAAATTGCTGCATAGTGTTTTTCAAGTCCGTCCGGCAAATCTTTCATTTCAGTACCAAGACGAGAGTGAAGCTCGTCGTAAAAATCATCAGCATTATAAAGCGACAAAGATGCTTTTATATCATTCTCCGCATCGAGCGAATCATAGACTTTTTTCATTTCAGCATTCAAGCTTGATTTTTCCCAAAATGGAAGACGATTATAAACGGCGTGGAGAAGTTCATGGGCAGTGGTTGATTCCTTTACGCCCGTTAATTCTTCAGTGTCGACGTTATAAAGATGAATCATGTCGTCGCCAGTCAAGTAGCAACCGAGAACATAGATTTCAACTTTATGAGAATCGCATTTTTCGTTAAAAGTTTCGCGTGAATCGAGCGTTGGGTTTGTGGCTTTCAGAATGCGTTCGCCACGACTTGTTAAATCAAGATTTTTAACAATTCCTTCCATCTCGGTAGATGGTTGGTAAGCGAAGGCTTTAATGTAGTCGTAGCCACCAAGAAAATCAAAAGCTTCGAAAAGGAAAAGCGCAATCAAGATTCCGTAAATAATACCTCTGATTTTCGCGGATTTTGTCATTACTTTTCCTTCTTCTCAACCTTTAATACTATTTTATCATTTTTAAGAGTTGCTTCGACAATTTCACCTTTTTTCACTTCTTCGCCAATGATGATTTCGGAAAGAGCAGATTCGAGTTAGTCTTCAATTGCACGACGAAGTGGACGAGAGCCGTTCTTTGCATCGTAGCCTTTTACAATTAAGAAGTTTTCGACTTTTTCATCAAGTTTAAGACCGATTGATTTTTCAGCAAGACGTTTCTTCAAATCTTCGATAAGGTTGTTAAAGATTTTCTCAACTTGTTTCCTTGTTAATGCGTGGAAGACTTCGATGCAGTCGAGACGGTTGATGAGTTCTGGGCGCATCGTCTTTTTTAGTTCGCGCATCGCAGCATTCTTTGAATCTTCATATTCTTCAGCAAGTTTTTTCTCGTCAGCTTTCGTTCTGACAGCAAAACCAAGTTCTTGGTCGTCATACATTTCATCTGCACCAAGGTTTGAAGTTAAAATCACAACCGTGTTGTTAAACTTCACTTTATTTCCCTGGCCGTCAGTCAAAATGCCGTCTTCAAGAATTTGGAGGAGCATATTAAAGACATCTGGATGAGCTTTTTCGATTTCATCGAAAAGCACAACTGAATATGGGTGGCGGCGAACAGCCTCAGTCAATTTTCCGCCATCATCATAACCGACATAACCAGCTGGTGCGCCAACAAGACGGGAAACATTATGCTTTTCGCCGAATTCAGACATATCGATTTTAATGAGCGCATTGTCGCCACCGAAGACTTCGCGTGCAATTACGCGAGCAAGTTCAGTTTTACCAACACCAGTTGGACCCATGAAGAGGAACGAACCAATTGGACGACGTGGATCAGAAATTCCTGAGCGACCACGACGAATTGCTTTTGCGATATCTTTTACAGCTTCTTCCTGGCCAATGATTTCTTTATTTAAACGCTCTTCAAGATTCATGAGAAGGTCTTTTTCAGAACCATGGACTTTCGAGACTGGAATGCCGGTTTTAAGACTGATGGCGTTTGCAAGGTCGTCTTCTTTAAGCTTTGGATTTTCAAGATTTTTTGCACCAGCTTTTTCAAGCTTTTCAACTTCTTTTTCGAGTTGCTTGATGCGAGTCTTGCACATTGCGGCGCGTTCAAAATCTTCAGCGTCAGCGGCAGCTTCCTGCTTGTCTTCAAGAGTTTTAATTTCAATTTTGAGCTTCTTATATTTTCCGCCACCTTTTTTGTCGGCAGAAACTTTTGCAATTGCCGAAGCTTCATCAATCACATCAATGACTTTATCTGGCATGAAACGATCGTTGATATAACGGCCGGCCATCACGATTGCAGTTTCGAGAATTGAATCTGGAATAATCACGCCGTGATGTTTTTCGTAGTGTTGCTTGACACCTTTCAAAATACGGAGCGTGACAGCAGGAGATGGTTCATCAACTTGGACGATTTGGAAACGGCGAGCGAGAGCTTTGTCTTTCTCGATCGACTTACGATATTCGTCCATGGTGGTTGCACCAATCAAGCGAATTTGACCACGAGCGAGAGCTGGTTTCAAAATGTTTGCAGCATCCATTGAGCCTTCGCCAGAACCAGCGCCCATCAAAAGGTGGATTTCATCGATGAAGAGGATAAGATTTTTGTCTTCCATTGCTTCGTCGATGATTCCTTTTATTCTCTCTTCGAATTCACCACGGAATTTCGTACCAGCGACGACCGAACTTAAATCAACTTGATAGATTCTCTTGCCGACGAGAAAACCTGGGACTTCGTCCTTAGCGATACGAGTAGCAAGGCCTTCAACAATTGCAGTTTTACCAACACCAGCTTCACCAATTAAAACTGGGTTAGATTTAGTGCGGCGACAAAGCACAGTAATTGTGCGTTCAATTTCGCGGTCGCGACCAATCACAGTGTCTAGCTTGCCATCACGAGCCATCTGCGTCAAATCTTGGCCATAGCGTTTCAACCATTTGACTGGAGTTTTGCGTTTGTATTCAGCTTTTTTCTCTTCAACTTTTGTATCTTCGGATTGTTTTTCGATGATTTCTTCAATGTTTTTAGCAAGTTCGTCGATTTCAACATTTAAGCTCTCAAGCATTAAAGTTGCTTTTGAGTTTGCTTGGTTAACAAGAGCATAAAGAATATGTTCTGTGCCAATCACTTTCATACCGTGGTCGCGGACGATTTTATAGGCCATGCGAAGCGTCAAAACGACTGCTTCGGTGAGAGCCATTGAGACCATTTCCTTTTCGCGAACTTCAGCCGGCGGAGTTTTAATGGTTTTTAGGGCATCTTCAAGAGTCACGCCCTCGTCAGCGAGGAGGCGAGCACCAGTTGAAGTATCTTGAGATAGAATGCCGAGGAGAAGGTGTTCAGTTTGGACTGAGCCCTGATTATATTGTTTAGAATAGAAGTCAGCTTTCTGAAGGGCAAAACGCGCATTTTCAGAGAGACTTGCAGTTATTGCATTAAAATCATCGTTCATAGATCTCTATTTTATCACAAAAAATTAGCACTCGTCAACGATGAGTGCTAATTTTCTATTTTTCTCTATTATTCTTCGTCTTCTTTGATGACAGCGATGTGCGTATCTTCGAGTTGGTAATCATCAACAGGGGTTGGTGAGCCCATCATGAGGTCGATACCAGAACCGTTCTTCGGGAAGGCGACTATATCGCGAATGTTCTTTGCGTCCTCGAGGACCATGAAGATACGTTCGATACCGAAGGCACAACCAGCGTGTGGTGGAGCGCCGAACTTGAAGGCGTTAAGCATGCCACCGAAGC
>CAZCZD010000021.1:0-13349 GCA_964503305.1 uncultured Candidatus Saccharibacteria bacterium
CCAATAACCATCAGCATCTTGTGCAGCATAACCAAGCTTCTCCATATCGGTCAGGAAGTTGCCAAGACCATCTGCAGCATCCTCTGTAAAGTAACGTTCGATTTTACTAGAAACAGCCTCGTACGCCTCAAGTGTATCGCGACCATAAACATCAAGGTAAGATGTCCACGCCTTAAAATCATCCGTACCAGTTAATCCTTTTTCATATGCCTCTTTATATGTCTTAACTCTTCCATAATTCTCATCGTAATTCGCTCCGGCATTGCTTGTACCTTCCGCAAGGTCAATAGCAGCATTGCGAGAGAGTGCTTTTTGCATCTCTTCATACTGAGCGAAGTATTTCGCATTCGTCTCCATGAGGCTATCGAGTTTGTCTTGAAGCGCAGAATTGCCAGGATTACGTTCAAGTTGCTCTTGAACATTCGCAATCTCATTCGCAAGAGGCGAACCGATTAATTCGAATTCTGCTTCGGTTAATTCTTGGAGTGCTTCAGTATTTACCTTTACGCCGTCAGCAGTAGAGTAGAATGCATCAGATACATCAAATCTACTCCCATCAAGATCGGAGAACGCAGTCTTAAGTGCGTTAATAGTGTCATCGGTAAGACCAGTCTCGGATACGGATTCAGACATTGCAGTTGAAATAGTTTGTGCAAGTTGCGCTGCTTGATCATACACAAGAGAGTCCATAGTAGTAGACCAGTCATAGATAGAATCATTCATTGAATCTATTGAGTTCTAAAGATTCCACCAATTATCGCTATATTTATCTACCTCGGACTATTGCTGTTGTAAATTCCTAATCTACGCTTTCCCATTAGAAATCAAATCACGATACGTTTTAGCAGATACTTTCTGATGTTTCTATTCTGCTTCTGTGAGTTCGTGCTATATTGCAGTTGATTCATTTTGCAATTTATTATATTCATCTTGAATAGGAATCAATCTTTGTTCTTTAGCGTCAGCTTCATTTTGAAGAGCAGCATCATAATATTCATTTGCTTTATTCGTCCATTCAGTTTTCCACGTTTGGTTATTTGTATTATCTGCTAAACCCTGGAAAATATCTCCGAGTTTACGATTTGTCTCTGCCTAATCATCATATTGAGAAGCTACCGACTCATACAAATCAGCGGATGCCTTGCCACCATTCTTTTCAGCTTTTGTAATTTTGCGTTGTGCATCAGCAAGAGCATCATTTGAATTCTCTAAATTAGCAATTTCTTCATTTGCACCAGCTTCTTGCTATTCTTTTTGTTTTTGTATTAAATCTGCTTCAGCCTGATCCGCTTCAGAAGCTTCTTTCCAATATGCTTCAAGTTTTGCTGCACGTTCTGTACCTTGTGCTTTTAAATATTCATCCCAAGCATCGTCGGCTTCTTGTCGTTGTGTTTTCGCAATTCTATCAGATGCCAATGTCTCTTGATTGTAATCTTCAGATGTTACTGTTTCGCCTTTTGCTTCTTTTAATTCTCTACTAGAAGTATATTTTTCAACTCTTGCTTGCTATCTCTAAATTTCTTCTTCAAGCCGCTATCTATCAAGTGTAATTTTCCAATTCAATTCAGCATTATTATAATTATTATAAAGTTCATTGGCATCATTAGAAAATTGGTCAGATGCAATAATTGTATAAAGAACATGCATATCAAGTTCTTTACCTTCGGCTTCAAGACGAGAGCGGAGTTCTTCAACTTGTTCATTAAAACCAGAACGAACCAATTCTGCCTATTCCTATGGTAAATTACTGACACCTAGATTATCAAAATATGTATCCCATATATCCCCAATGGATACGCCTAAATCGCCGTACTGATCAATCATATTTTGAATCATCGTACGAGCTTGTTCTTTACCCTCATCAGACATGCCCTTCATGCTTTCACGTATTTTGCCAATCCACTCATTAAGTTCTTCGAACGCTTTTGTCTGGATAGACTCGGTTGTAAATTCCGTTAAATCTGGGAAAGAATTCTGGAGGTTAACCATCTCTTCGGCGGTGAGTTGACCTTCCGTGCGGAGAGTTTCGAGCGCACCAGTGAGAGAGGAGAGGTGCGATGCGGATTTTTCAGCCGATTCTTTGTAGGATTCATCGTTGAGAAGAGTAGCAAGTGTGTCGGTGGGAGCTGTAGCTTTTATCTCTGGCTTTTCGCCGTTTAAATATGGTAAAAGATATTCATAAAGAGCTTCTTGATTGTTAACAAATTTCTCTGCTTCAGATTTTGACATCTACTCAATCGCAGTTAACGCAGCTTCTGCGTTGCCTCTTTTTGCTTCATTAAACCATTCGTTAAATGCCGGTCCAGTTAAACCGAACTTGTTCTTAGCTTTTCCTATCCGTTCTCCATATGCTTCATCGCCGAAGAACCCGTTTAAGTACTATTCCGTATATACACTTTCGCTATCCGTCCCTTTGTAGGCATCCATAATTGTCTTGTAATACTCGTTTCTCTTTTTAGTGATTTCCTCAGATGTCATATTTGCTTGTTCTTCTTCAAGGTCTAAAAGACCTTCAAAAGCAGACTAAACATCTTCATTCGACGTCATTGTAAATATAAAATCATCTACAAATGCTTCTACACCACCATGAGATTCTATATAATTAGCAGCCTACTCACCATCAAGGTTTGAAAATATCTTGATTATACCATCCTAATACTTTTTCTATAAATCTTCACCATCAATCTAATCAAAAAATGGAGTAGTATTTATATAATCAGTTATAGCAGGAATTATTTTTTTATATTCTGTATTAATTAGCAATTCATATTTTTTTCTCTGCGCATCAGACAAATTAGCATCTTTTAAAGCAGTCATGGTACTAGTGTTAATATATTGATTTAACTGCTTCAAAGTTTCATCTTCTACGTTTGAAAGATCTGGAATGGCAAAACGGATTACATCAGGAGAACCTTCAACTTCGCCTATATTTTCAACGTCCAATCCATTTAAAGTCATCTACTTAACAAAATCATCAACTTTATCTTTATGAATTTGTAAATAATGAGTATCTTTTGATACTCCTTTATCTTGCCGTTCAAGCCCAAGTCCATATGCTCCAATTACTGAATTAGAGATGTCTACATCTCCCTATTCGAATGAAGCTTTAGCACGATTATAATCCGCATTTGCTTGAGCAAGTTTTCCACTATACTCGACTACTTGATTTGTTATACCTTTCCAAACAACATCCAGATTACTGCCAATATCTGAATTGGCTATATTTCTTTGCAGATTTAAATATTCTTGAAATTTACCATTGACACCATCAACTGTATCTCCAAGAGCAACAATAGCATTGCCCTAATTATCATATCCAGTCACTAATTCTGGAGCGATTTCCGCAATCTGATTGCTTAACTCAAGGAATCTGTCGTACTATTCAGTTGAAAGACTTACATTATTGCCTTTTGAATCTACTCCGGTTGATAATTTAGCAAATTCATCTTGTACACCTTTAAGAGATTCTTCGGTATTCTTATAACCTTCAGCGGTTTCTGCAATATTATGTTGAGCCTCTTTACCTGCTTCAATCGCTCTTTTTTGTGCCGTCGCAAGATTATATATTAACTTGATTACACCTTCTATCGCGAACGAAGCAATCATTGCCGTCCCCATAGAGAGGAGAGTAGAACCAACTGTTTTCGCCACGCCAGTGAAAGTCGAGAACGCAGCGCTGGCTTTACTCACAACCTATGGAAGTTCTGCTGTTCCTTTAACAGCAAGATCCATTACATCACTATATTTTAACGCCTCAACTTCGGCCTATGACATCCCTTCAATAATTGGGCCAAAAGTACTTGATCCACGAATTGCGTCTAAAGATATCCCTTTGGAACTCATTTGTTCAAGGAACTTGCCACCCATATCAAAATTTCCGCCATTAACCCACTTATACAATTCAGATTGAAGCTAATCAGAGAGTGGCTTTACAGTTTTCTTCACTGTCTATGAGACATTCCCAGAAGAACCCAAAAGTAACTAAGTTAAGATACCGTTCTTCCCCGTAACAAAACCTGATTTTTGCAAGAAAATACCACCGACAGCTCCAAGAATCCCAGACATGCCACCTGCGACGTCTACAATCTTAGTAATAGCACCAAGAATTTCATTTACTATATCAAGTATAATCTTCAACCCATCTGAATCAGCTACGATATTTGCCATTTCTTGGAGATGATTTTGCATCTGTTGCATTTTACCAGATATAGAATCAAGATATTTCTCGTTTTCTTGCATAGCAGAACCGGCAGATTGTTGAGAAGCTTCGTATACGTCTTTTAATAACTCTGGATTTTCCAGGATAGAAGCGGCGATATTGGAACGGTTTTTACCCGCTAGAGTTTCTACAAGAGCATTTGCCCGGTTTGTACCACGTTGTTTATCTTCTTTTTGAATTTCTTTATATACGCTTGCAATATCTAACAGAATATCATATGTATCACGTAAGTTCCCATTATCATCAAGAACACTTACGCCTTTATAATTATTACTAGCTACAGCAGTATAATCACGAATAATTTGATCTGTCTTCGACCGCGTACGAACAACGAAATCGTCAATATCTTCGCCTAAATCTGCGACTTCGTTTTTAGCTTCTTCTGTACCTGCAATACGGAGCGAGATGGTACGAACACCGGCGCTAGTTTTACTAATATTTTGCGTGATAGCATTACCGGCGGTTAAAAGAGCAAGTGCCTGGTCAATATCATTTCCTTGTGTATGCAACACTGCCGCCGCATTTTGAAGTCCTTGTGCAAGCTAGTCGGTTGAAACGCTAAAGTTGTTACCAATGTTGTTAAGTTTATCGACGATTTCAATCTTATCAAGGTCTTTATAAGCTTGACTCGCCGAAACGAGAGATTGCGTTGCATCATCTATACTTGTGAACTCAGAAACATTTAATAAGAGGTTTGACACCTCCGCAGATTTTTTAGCTTCATCAAAAGATTCACCGAGTCTTAGCCAATCTGCGGTAGAATTCTGAATTTGTTTTCCTGTGGTACCAAGTGCATCAGCAATTCCAAAACTCTGCTGTTGAAATTGTTTAAGAGTAGAAAGCGACTCATCTGATACTTTACGCATCTCGGTAAGAGCGTCATCGTATTCACGCACAATGTTAATGACTTGTTTAACACCGCCAATCAATCGGTAAGGATCAAAGAGTCTAGCTGTCCAATATGTTGCGAGTTCTTTTACCTTCTTTTTTACTCCGTCAATAGCTGCCCCTATACCTACAGTTTCTTTTGGTAACTATCTTGCTTGTTGAGCCATCTGATTGGTAGCCGCATTCCATGTGAATTGAAGTTGCTGCACATTTCCCTACGCATCTTTTACAGTCGCAGACCAATGTGCAAGACCTTTATCATCTACCTACGTAGACCCAGAAAGACCTTTCGTAACATTTTTATAACTATTTACTATTTGCTCTGCTTGAGCCTTTGCTTCATCAAAAGAAAAAGATTCTTTTGGAAGTATTTCACCAGGTCCAATTTTTGAGTATTTTTGTAATTCTTTTAAAGAATATATAAACTCCTAATATTCATTTAAGTCACCTTTGCTACCTATTACTCTTTTATACGCAGACTAAACTGCATTAAACTAATCTTCGAATCTTGTCTTATCACCATCTGAAATATTTGCATACAACTTCTCTGTATTTTTTAATGCTGTAGCCTATTCTCTTTGAATTTTTTCAGCCTCTTTCCTAGCCTTTTCCTATTCTTTTCTAGCTGCTTCAGCCGCCTATTTTGCTGCCTTTTCCTATTCTTTTGCAGCTTCTTTTGCACTCTTTGTATTCGCCTAGAAATGCTAATTAGAAACATTAAAAACTTCATTAAATCTTTGCTATATTGATGTGAGTTCCTCACTTTTAGCCCCATACTACTCGGCCAACTAATTTGCTTCTTTTAATTTATTATTGAACTCTTCGAGTTTTACTACCTCTCCGCCAGTCATTGTTTCTTTTGGATCTGCAGCTTTGGCTTTAAGTTTTGCAAACTTATCGACATCTTTTATTAATTCCTTGTATTTTCCAATTCCTTCGTTTATATAATCTTCATCTGTCTTGCTTTGGTTAGAAGTATTTGAAGTTTTATTCTAAGATTTCTTTTTTGCTTTATCTTTTTTGTTGGAATTACTTTGATTAGAATTCTACCCATCGGCAAATTCTTTGTTCTTCTCTTTTGTTGCATTTGTAACATCATCAATCTTTTGTTTTAATTCATCTAATTTGTTTATTTCTGCATCAATAGCACCCTCAACAACACTTTGTTCTTCTTTGAATGCGTTGTTTTTTGTTTCAACAGCTTGTGGAATTTCTGTGGCAATCTTATTTTTTAACTCGTCAAGCTTTGACATCTCGGCATCAATTGCAGATTCTGTAACAGCTACATTATCGGTCTAAGCAGGTATATCTGAAGCGCCAGCGTTTGCAGATTCGGCGGCATCAACCTATTTTTCAGACTCGGCAAGATGTTCATTTGCCTACGCACGTTGTTCTGCAGCTTCGGCAGCTTGGATATCTGATTGAGCAGATTGATCGGCAGATGCACTGACATTTCCAGATGTTGATAACTTGGCTAATTCGGCATTGAATTCAGCCGCAGCCTATTCGGCTGACTTAATCCTATTTTCCACATCAGAGAAAAGTGAATCATATAGCCCTTTTAATTCTTGAGGAACTTCAATCGGAATTAAACTATCAAATCTTGCAGTATCCCAGCCAAATGAATTTTCCAAATCCGCAAAAGCTTCTTTGGCTGTTTTTGCGCCACTGATAATATCGTTAACATAGCTATCAATATTTTGCTCTCCAAGAAATCCGACCATGTTTTCAGATCCGATTTCACCTTTTACAAGTCCTAAGAATTCTCTAACAGCAGGAGTCAACTTAGAATCAAATTGGTTCGTGACTTCTTGTGCCATTTCATAAATATGCTCAAGTCTATTCCAAATAGAAACATCTATTTCACTTGCATCAAAACCATCATAATTACCAGTGTCATATGCTTGCTATAACATTTCCTATGTTTCTTTGATGGCATCAACTTCAGCCTATAAATTATATCGAAATGTATTATATGAATCCTCATCATCTGGCATAACACCAGTAGCACGTAATTCGGCATCTGACAATTGATTTAATAGTTCAATCATGCGCTGAACTTCTGACGAATTAAATTTCTCAGAATACGTCATATCTTCATTAACGATACCATCTGGCCCATCGAAAATAGTTCTAACCTTATCATGAAGATATTGTAACTCAGTCACTTTTTTATCGAGAGCATCAGAATCAAGTGGTGCTTCTATTTTTGACTATTCTAATTCCGATTTAACCTATACCAACGATTCTCTTAAATCTTCGGCATTTGCTTTTGCCAAACTAAGTTCTTCTTCAAGTCTTGAGTAATCTGACTCGCTAACACTATGTTCATATAAAAGTGACAATTCATCGCTTAAACTTCTAATATGTTGTTCAGCTGATTCAAGTTTTGTCTAAAGTTCAGAGATTCCTTCTGGCTCAACACCAGTATCCTTAAAACGTTGAAGTTCTTCACGGAGAGATGCAATCTAATCTTGCAACTATTGTATTAATTGTTTTGATTGCTCAAGCTAACTATTATCAACTATTTGCTAATTATTCTTAGATGGAGAATATATAGACTTTACGTATTCGTCACGAGATTGATGTTTATATACAGCATCAGGATTAATACCTTGTTTTTTTAAAGCATCAATCAATCCCTTATGGGCTGCAACTTGAGACTCATCAATTCTTGCTGTTGATGCATCTTTATACCCTGGAGTTTTCTCAAAAACAGTCGATATTTCACTATAAACATTCTCAATAATACTATTTGCGGCATCTCTAACAAATTCAGTATTTAAATTAGGATTCTCAGATTGAATAACATTAATTAATTTTTCTTTTACACTCTATACAACTTCTGGTACGAGATTGGTAATAAATTCACTAGAACCAAGTTGAGCGTTATTTTGTACGTTTAATTCGAGCTAATTCATCATCGCATCCATTAATTGATGAATAGCACTTTTCATATTATCACTAAAATTAAAATCATCACCGTTCATTAACTGGGTTGTAGACGATGATAATAATTTAGAAAATGATTCTTCTAACTCAACTTTCCAATTATCGCCAAGTTCTAAATCACTATATTTTAATTGAGATATTCTTTCAGTTTTATAATCATTGAGATAATCTGCTTTAAAAAGCTTCATATCCGTTACTAAAGATTTTGTATCAATGCCAGAATCTACTAGACTTTTAACATCAAGTTGCGCTATTTGATCTCCAGCCTGTGCAATAATATATACTAACCCTTCTTTTACTCTCTAAACAGCGGTTGTAATATCAGTATCGGATAATGCAGCATATTTCGCTTCTGGATGAGTGTGATACAATGTATCTCCATATTTACCATACCTTTTTTGATAATCCTCTGAGCCTTTCTCAATTTCACTAGCAGATATCTATCTAGACTATTCTCCTTTAAAAATTTTGCCAGCCTAACCAGATTTAGTATCAAAAAACACACCCAATTCATGATCTGTTTTTTCTTGCATCTTATCTAATTCTTTTATCGCATTCTAAATACCATCAGTTTTTACTTCAACCGCAATTTCATGTTCGCCTAACTAAGATATCTAATCAATTTCTTCTTTATCTTCAACAACTGGTTTAATCTCTACCTCTGGTTCAATATAAGATTTGATACTATCTATATCTTTTTGAATTATGTCATTTTCAGCATATGTTTTTATATATTTATATACACTTTCATCGCCAATCTCCCCAAGCGACCCCATGACATCGTCTATTTGTTCTTTTGAATATCCAAGCCTCTTAAGATTTGCAACATATTTTAAAACCTCATTAGATTTTTCGGATATTTGTTTTTCAATTTTATCGTCCCAAGTCTCTTGGTAATCAATATCCAAATCGACAAGATCAAGCTTCAATTCTTTTAATTTGTTAATTGTTTCTTCAGCAGATAAAATATATTTTTTGATACTTTCTGTCGCAGCATCTGTAGCGGTTTTTGCATTATCCATACCGGAAGCAACACTCTCACCAATTTCTGCACCTGGCTATACAGTGGCTTCACCACCAGAACCAACCCTAGAACTACCAAGACGTCCACTTGTTCTACTAACTTTTTCGTTTGCATCTCCAAGACGAGTTACAGAATTATCAGCAGCAGATTCTAACTATTCAGCCAGTTTTGTTTTTGCTTCATCAAGTGCTTTTTTTGTCCCAGAAGTCATCTGTGCGACATAAGTTTTAACTGCCTATTCTGCATTTTTTACAAAATCAAATTCTCCATTATCGCTTTTAAATTGGTTTGACAAGAAATCTTTCGAACTAATCCCAAATTTTTCACTTATCTATTTCTCTATGTCTTGTAATTGTTGAAAAACAGATAAAATATCTTGTTCTTGTTTTAAATAGTCCCCGACATTTGCTTTATTTAACTTATTATATTCCTTTTTTTCGGAAACCATTTTTGCCAAAAGATCGGCTGTTTGCTAATAAGTCTATAACAGTGTATCGTCGCCATTTTTCACATTGATTTTAGAACTATCAACCCCTAGCAATGTTGCAACATCAGAGGATGATTGTTTCTGTATTTTTTCAACCCTTGCTCTAGTTATTATATCTACTGGCTTCTGTTTTTTTGTTTTTGTTTTTGCATTGCTGTATTCCGATTCAAATTGTTTTTGTAACTCCAATACTTTTTGCTATTTCTATATTGCTTTGCGAATTTCAGACTCATTAAAACCAACAAAACTGCCAGAATTTGAAATACTAGCTAAAGTGGTTAAACTTGTATGTACGTCATCTATAACAGTAGATAATTCTTCTGCACTTTTTGTAGGATCTTGAAATGCCTATATTAACTACGAAGTGAATTGATTTAAATTAACCTTCGAAAACCTTTTTGATAATAATGTAGTTATTTCATTTAATTGACTTGTTAATTTATCTGTTTTAATTGAATTGAGTTTCTCAAAATTATTAGTAAGTTTCTCAATCTCTTTTCCGCCACTTACCTCAACATCGACCTTTTTCTTTACATCTCCTTTTGTCATAGCACTTTGTAACATAGATATAAAATCAGATTCGCCAAATGCAATACCCTATAATCTATCAGCCATATTACGACACCTCCTTTATTACTCTATTTATTTCATTTTGGAACGCTTTTAATAATAACTACTTTCCCTCTGTGTTACTATATGTTGCCCATTCAGCCTAAATACGTTCCCATGGGGATTCTGTCTATACGGCTGGACCAAAAGGATACCACATAATATATGGCGGTGTTTCTTTGGTCGCACCGGGAGACGGCCACCTCCAATAATAATTACCATTATAAGGAGCACCACCATGATATCCTTTTTTAAACATTACATCATAAATATACTAACCTGTTGCACCTTCACGATGTTTACCATCTAATTTATTTTCATCAAACAATAAATCAAAACCAAATGCAGTATCTTCAACCCTAAAAACAGAATATAAACTTTCTGAACGATTGTATACATAAGGGCTATAACTATCATAATATGAATCAATTGCAGTGGTTACTATTAATTCTGCCTGCCTAATTAATTTGGGTTTAACAGAAGAAATTGCATTTTTATAAATCTTACTTGCATTATCAATTAATGCCTATGCTATAGAAGCACTTTTATCAGCAGTTATTGTTATAGTTGTATGCGCCATTTTATACACCTCCATTTCGGCGTATAAATCTACGCCTACTTAACTAATTTTATTCATTACTTCTTGAATTTTACTTACATCTATATTCTCAATCGCCGGAGCAATAATAGTCCCAAATAAACTTCCAAACCGCTCAACCTGTTCACGAATGAATGCATGCGGTTCATACTCATTAACAAGTAAATCATCACATGCGAAATCAAGTAGCATCTGGAACTCCTTACGTTCTCGCTCATCAATTGACATAATTATCATGTCAAGTATTTCACCATTAATCTTCTCAAATAGCTCTAGACTTTGCTTAAAATCAATTTCAAGCGATGTATATAAATCGACCAGAGTGAGAGAGTAGAGCATATACTTTGCAGCAGAGTTCTGCCTAAATACCTCTCGTTCTACACCATCTGCACCAATTTCTTTCACATGGTAAGAATTCTTCGCAATAATACCGGCGCGGTCTACTTTGTCTGAGTAACTAATATGAGCATTATTCATAATTTGCGCTATTGCAGCAGCCTTTTCCTCTTCAGTTTTCTTTGTATTATATAACTTTAAAAATGTATCTATCTTCATAATCCTTTTCTCCTTTTTATCTTAATAATTTTTGTTACATTAATGCATCCGTTAATATATCTTTCATCTATGTTAATTCTTGGCGATTATACCCAAGATCAATCATCAAACCATTCGTTAATAGATATATAAAACTATCTAAAAAAATATCCTCTGAGTCACTTGTTTCTACTGGACTTGACTTAATCTTTTCCTATATCCGATTGTATTCATCTAAATACGCTCTAGTAGTTTTAAAATAATCCGTCATTTTCTTCTTGCTCCTCAATCATATTAATAAAAGCCTTCCCAATTAGAATAGCATCAGAAATATCATCACCAATATATTGAACATCATATAACTCAGCCACCTTATTGATAGACCATAACTTTAGTTCATCACGTTTTCTCGGCAGTTTTTCATCATCCCACCTGACTAACTTACGCCACTGTGTTGGGCGAAGAGAGTAATATTTGAAATTATTAATCACGCAGCACCCAAATACAACCCCAAGAATCATCGATAGCATTCTCTGCGTCTATGGATTCCTGGTTACAACTGTTTCTTCTATAACTACAACATCTGGCGCTTCACGCTCAATAAGCGTAATTATTTCATAAACCATTTCTGACATCCGATCATATGAATCTGATTTATCGGATTTATCGATAGAAGAGTAGCGTATTAATTCTTTATTATTAAAAACCGCATACCCAGAAACTTTCGTGCTTGTATCTAACGCTAAAATTTTCAATCATCATCAGCCTCCTTTACAAGTTCATAGCTAATAATGACCGGCAAAAGCACAAGTTCTTTATCAGGTAAATCTTGGCGGGCAAAATCATAAAACATCTCCGCTGCATTTTCATCTTCCAATTTGGTGGCATATCCAATTTCTTCAACAAACATATATTTACCACCATGAAGAGAGTGAAGATATACCGCTCGGCCTTTATCATCAAGATATGCAACCACATAACGTAAGTATTCTCGTTCTTTAACTCTTTCTGTTTTCATTTATTTTTCTCCTTTATAATGTGTGATCGCACCACTTACTATAAAGCGGCGCTGATTGTTCTCTGTCAAAAATATATACAATTACATCCTAACCAGTTTTAAAATCAATGCTTGGATACATATCAAGCGGCAAGCACTAATTTTTCATGTATTTACATGCTTGCAAGCTATTTAAAATCCTTACACACTTAGTTGGGTCGTATGTCTTTCCTGTTACATCACTTGTTACAAAATCTTTCATCGCTTATCACTCCTTTACTTTTATGTCTTTTTATCTCTAATAAAGCGTAAAAAATGGGGACACCCTCGAATAGTGAGAGTAGTCCCCATATATTTAAATTTGTATTTTATAATCACTTCACTATTTTATTTGTTATTCTTGGAATGACCGGATTTGAACCGACGACCTCTTGATCCCAAATCAAGCGTTCTCCCAAACTGAACTACATTCCAAAATAAATAAGTAGCATTAATTACTACTCATATTATTTTCATTCATATAAATCAAGCATTGAATCATCAATTTCCATATCATCTGCATCATATGAATTCATATACTCATAAACGTCAAAATACTCATTGATTCCAAGTTCTTGGCGCTTCATATTCACATATTCTTCAAGCTCATCCATTTCACGTTTTGTATCCATGCACTGCCAATATCCGTCGTACTGGTATGCTACGAGCTGGCCATCTGCAGCCATCTGCTTCATAGGTCCCTGCTCGAATACTGTTGTATCGTCTTCAAGGTAGTTGAATACTTCCGGCTCAAGAACCATATATCCACCATTTATACGAGCGCTGTCATCATCTGACTTCTCTCTGAAGCTTGAGATTGTATTGTCGTCCTCAATGTCAAGGATTCCGAATCTCTGTGTCAGCTGGATAGCTGTGATAGTTGCTATCTTGCCGTGGCTCTTATGGAACTCAAGGAGTTCATTGATGTTGATATCGCAAACGCCATCTCCATATGTCAGCATAAATGTTTCGTCGCCAACATAATCCTTAATTCTCTTAATG
>CAZCZD010000022.1:0-8790 GCA_964503305.1 uncultured Candidatus Saccharibacteria bacterium
TTCTCCGGCATCTTCGGTTCAAAAGAAGCTGCCGTCACAAAAATTGATCGCGCAAATTATGACAAAGCAGTTAAAGAAATCAACGACCGCGTCGAAAGTGTCATCTCCGGACTTTTCCAAATGGGTATCCATTCCGTCCGTTTGAATACCAAAGAGCTTTCAGAACTCTTCTACAACTTCAACAACCCAGATACCGCAGTCCGCGAACCGTTTATCGACTTCAGTAAAATGGCAACAACATATGTTAAAAAAGGAGCTAAACCTGAGGGAGGAGAACAATAATGGCAAAGAAAAAGAAACTTACTGCTGCTGAGCTTGCCGCACAAGCCCAGACGATGGAAGATGCAGAAATTCAGCGTGCCTTTGAGCAAGGTATTACCACTCTCCGCGACCTCATCTCTCCTTCATCAATCGAAATTCATTCTAGCTACTTCCGTCTTGGCACCAAATATGGTCGTACCATGTATGTTTATGGCTATCCACGTACACTTTATACTGGTTGGCTTTCACCGCTAATCAACATCGACGAAGTGCTTGATATTTCAATGTATATCTATCCTGTTGATACCGCAATTGTGATGAAAAACCTCCGTAAAAAAGTGACTCAGCTTGAAGCTGATATCTCCTTGAACGCTGAAAAAGGTAGAATTCGTAACCCAGAAACCGATGCAGCCATCCAGGATGCTGAGGAACTTCGTGATGCACTCCAGGTTGGTGCTGAAAAATTCTTCCGCTTCGGTCTTTACGTTACAATTTGGGCTGATTCTCTTGATGAATTAAACTTTGTCCAGCACAAGATTGAAACTATCTTTGGTCAACAAATGGTTTTCTCGAAAGTCGCAACTTCCCAGCAAGAGCAGGGAATGAACACTACCATGCCAATGTGTACCGATCAACTTCAAATTCGTCGCAACATGAACACTGGTGCAATTTCAACTTCCTTCCCATTCACTTCTGCCGACCTTACTCAGGAACGCGGTATTCTCTATGGTATTAACATGCACAACAACGGTCTTGTGATTTTCGACCGCTTCACACTTGAAAACGCCAACATGGTCGTCTTCGCTAAGTCTGGTGCAGGTAAATCCTTCACCGTGAAGCTCGAAGCTCTCCGTTCAATGATGCTTGGCGCCGAAATTCTTATTATCGACCCTGAAAACGAGTACCAACGCCTCTGTGACGCTGTCGGTGGTTCCTATGTCCGTCTTTCTTTGAACTCTGACGTTCGTATCAACCCATTTGATCTTCCAAAAGTTATCGACACTGAAGATGCATCCGATGCACTTCGCGCAAATCTCGTAACACTTCACGGTCTTTTCCGCTTAATGCTCGGCGGCAACCAAATCGGTCCAAACGGTCAAATCGTCCCAGCCCTTACTGCAAACGAGGAAGCCGATCTTGATCAAGCCCTCATCGATACTTATGCTCGTGCCGGCATTACTTCCGATCCACTAACTCACCAATCCACACCACCAACCATCATCAACCTTTATGATACATTACTTCACATGGGTGGTACTGGTCCACAACTCGCACAACGTCTCCGTAAATATACTACGGGTACTTTCGCAGGTATTTTCTCACAGCAATCGAACATCAATATCAACAACCAAATGGTAGTCTTCAACATTCGTGATCTCGAAGACGAGCTTCGCCCAGTCGCAATGTATATTGTCCTTTCCCACATTTGGAACGTTGTTCGTGCTGACCAAAGAAAACGCCTTCTCATCGTTGATGAGGCATGGCAGCTCATGAAATATGATGACTCTGCAAACTTCCTCTTCAGCCTTGCAAAGCGCGCTCGTAAATATTATCTTGGCCTTACCACAATTACCCAGGACGTCGAAGATTTCATGTCTAGCAAAATGGGCCGCGCAATCGTTCACAACTCTTCACTTCAGCTTCTTTTGAAGCAGTCTGCAGCTGCAGTTGACGTGCTTTCAGACGTCTTTAAACTCACTGAAGAAGAGAAGAAGCGTCTTGCAAACTTCCCAGTTGGACAAGGTCTTTTCTTCGCCGGTCAAAACCACGTTCACATCCAAGTTATCGCTTCTGAAACCGAGGAAGGGCTTATTACCACTAACCCAGCTCAAAGGGCCCAACAACAGCGATAATTTAAAAAGCTTATACTTTCAAAAAGCTGAAAAAAATGATAAAATAAGAGACATAAAAGGTCTCTTATTTTATGGTTAAAAGTGCTTATTTTGGAAAGGACAGCATTACGCCTGATTTTTTGCGTTCAGTCGAAAAAACTGCCGAAAAAATTAAGCCAATTGAAGAAAAAAGAGAGACTGCAACCGACACAGCTAAAAACTCTGAAAACTTTAATTATACTGGCTCCGGAAAATCCGTTGCTGAAGCTGTACGCGAAGCTGCCAATAATCGCAAAAAACGCAGTTTTAAAGGTCGCTTCAAAAAAGCTACTCCAGCCTTCCTTATTTCCGGCCTTATCATTACCGGCATTTTCGTTATGTTTGCCATGGTTGGAAATCTCGGTAACCAAATCGAAACCCTCATCACCCGCGCAACTGACACTATGTTTGGTTCATATTCCGAAAACACCCTTCGTGTAACCGAAGAGCTTCTCGCTGGCAAACGTGGAGAATTTCCAGAATATTTTGAAGACCGTTTGAAGGAGCAAGGTATTACCGTTTCCGGTTCCGAATCTGGATACACTCTTGAATGGTCTGGAATTCCAATTACCGCCAGTACTTTACGCGAGGTTTATACCAACGACGTAAATTTCCGTGAAGCCTTCACTAAAGCAAAACGTGGCCGCACCAGCAACTTCTACGACATGACTGCAACTTTTGCCTTTACCCGTCTTGGTATTAGCCGTAATCTCTACCGAAGTTATAAACAAACCGGCGATTCTGATGCCGATCGCGCAGCTTATAAAAAGACCGAAAGCGATCTCTTCGAAGGGAAAACTTCTGGCTCCGTCAATACCGTAATTGAACGTCAGAAAACTGACGAAGATGGTAAGCCTATGACCGACGACGAAGGCAATCCAATTATGGAAAAAGTGAAATCTGGTGACGATATCGCCAATGCCGGCGGGGAAGGAAATTCTCGCGTGAAGGCTAAAGGCTACTTAACCGAAATTGCTGGACGTGTTGCTGACACCACCAGTCTCGCTTGCGCCGCACTCAAAGTTGCTAATATGGTTTCTGTAACTGTTGCTGCCGCAGAGATTTACCAAGCCATCAATTATTTCTTATCCAACGCCGAAAACATTAGTAAAACCAAAGCTGGCGATGGTAACGATGCTGCTCAAGGCTATCTCTTAAACTTCTTAAACGAGTCAACCACTACAACTTACACCGACGTTGAATCCGGTGAAGAAAAAGAAGTTACTGGCGCTCCAATTGAGGCAGAAGGCTTCGCTAACGTTCTTGCTGGCGCCAACCCAGACCTAAATAAAACTAAAAATTATTCCGTTGAATCCGCTTTTGTGGCTTCCGGTTTTGCAATCGGACTCTCCGCTGCCAACAATAGAATTTGTGGTGGACTTCGCGCCGTCGGTGCAACCGTCTCCATCGCTGTTGGCCTCTTTTCTGGTGGTATCGCCAAAACAATCACCACTCTCGCAAAAACCACCTTTATCAACTTCGCCCTCCAGCAGGGAATCGTTGCTATCCTAGGTGCCTTAATTCCAAAAATTGCAATGAGTCTTTTTGAAAACACTGCTGACTCGCTCGCCGGAATTCCTGCTGGTGAAACATTTGTGAAAGGCGCCGCACTTGGCAATAAAAAAGTCGCTCGCTCAACAAGCGGCCAAATGCTTGCAAGTAAAGAAATTGCCACTGCCTATGCTCGTCAAACCCAAATTGCCAACGCCTACGAATCCGAACTCGGACGTAGAAACAGAAGCCCATTTGACGCTTCATCACCAGATACTTTCCTTGGTAGCCTAGCCTCTAAGTTTGCCGTCATTTCAAGCTCAAATAATGTCATCTCCTCAATCGCCAATATTAGCAATATTGTCGGCAATACTTTTGCCTCACTCGTCGGTTCAACCGCCACCAAAACCTATGCAAATAGCATTAGCGATCCGGACTATACCGTCGACTATGAGCTCGCTGGTACCGACTATGCAGATGTCTTTGCTGACGAATCCACTTGTCAAAACTTAACTGACATTGGTGCTGCTTGTGGCGTTTACGGCGAAGAAGATCCTGCTACTGATCCTAATGTCATGAAAGTAAGTTCTGATAATCCAAAATATCAAGAAATTCTCGAAAAGAATGTTAGAAAACTTGAAGATGGAACTTACGAAGTAATTCCAAACTCACTTCTCGCAAATAAAATTATGTATTGCGACGAACGCGACTCACCATTTGGTGTGTTTGATAGTAATATTGCCAATGCATTTGAAACCAGTCTTGGTTTTGCCGACAACATTCCAGTCTTAAATGATGTTATCGACCTCGTTAATGCTGTCGAGGACATGGATCCAGAAACTGAAGGTTGGGCTCGTGGTAGCTTCTGCGTAATGAATCCAGAAACCAACCCACATTACGAAGAAATGATTTATCTCCAACACTTCACGGAAGACCAACGCATCGCCGTTCAAATCGAACTCGACGAAACTAGAAAAGAAGACGGAACTATTAAGAGCCCAACCCTCGCTTACAAAGAAGCTTGGTATGAAATTAACCCAATCGACACCTCAACTGCCGGCCTTCTTGCTCGTTATTCTGGTAAAACTAAAAAAGAAACCGAGGAAGTCATCGCTTTAATCGAATACTATAATTACATCGCAAACTACGAACCGCCAGTTGAAGAAAAACCGGAATATCACTATCACCACAAAGAATCAAAATTCAAAGAAGCTTTAACAACCCTCATTTCTGAAATTGAGTATGCCGACGTAAGAAATAGGAGTTATGCCGCATGAAAAATCGCCTAGAAAAAATCTTTTCGTTTATTTTCGCCTCACTCATCCTCGCGCTTAATTTTAGTACTCCAGTTTTTGCTTTGAAAGAAAAAACTTGGGATATGTATGACCTAAATTACATTTACTATTACGATCCGGAAGGGGAAGAATGTAATCCAAGTTCAGGTTCTGTCACTTCAGGTGATAACACATTATACAATGGCGATCCAGTTCTTTCTGCTGATAGCCTTAAAAAGATCAATGAAAATAAATCATTCTATGAAAAAGCCGCTAATAAATATAACTTTCCTTGGCAAATCATTGCCGCACTTCACTTCCGTGAAGCTGGCTTAAATCGCTATAACCCAAGCAACGGCCAAGGTGCATATCAACTTTATTCATATACTGGTGGTGGTAAAAATTCCAACGCCTTTCTTCCAGCTGGACCAATTTCTGACGACGAATTCCAACGCCAAACCGATATTGTCGCTAAACTCATTCGCGACAAATATGGCGCCGGCTTGAATTTAAATACCGATGATGATGTCAAACTTTTCTTCTTCCGTTATAACGGCACCGCAAGTTCATATATCGCCCAAGCTCGCGATCTCGGCTTTTCGGAAGCAGAAGCTCGTCGTGGCGAAGGTTCACCTTATGTAATGAATCTTGCCGATGAAAAGCGTGATAGCCGCAAAAATCCAAACTGGAAACAAATCACCAATGATGGTGGCGGAATGACCGATAAAGCAAATCTCCAACCAGGCGCTTTTATCATTTACGCTTCACTTGGTGGAAGCTCCGGCTATTCAAGTTGTTCAACCGGCGGTTCTGGAAATGGTGACTTAAATCAAACTGCAATCAATCTCGCATGGCCAGAACATGGCCACGGCCTCACTCCACGCGATACCTATAAAACAGCTTTAGCTGAAGTTGGACTTTCTAACTATGGTGATTACTATGCTCGCATCGGCGCATCTTGTGATGCCTTTGTGACAACCGTTTTCCGTTATTCTGGCGTTGATCCAAACTTTGCATGTTGTGGTGTTTCCAACCATGGTGCAACTTGGAGCTACGTCACTAACTCTGGTAAATTCGAGGAAGTTCCAAACAACGCTGCAAGTTTGAAGCCTGGCGACATTCGCCTCTCGAACGGCCACATCGAAATGTATGTTGAAGTAAATGGTGTCGGTAAAATCGCCAGCGCATCCTATGGTAGTCGTACTGGTGAAATTGGCCCATTCTATGACAACTCTGCAACATTCAAAGCTTATAGGTGGAAAGGGAATTAATGGCTACAAAAACTAAAAAAGACTTATTCAGATTTAATAAAGAAGAAACCAAAAAACAAAAAGCTCTTCGTGGTACTATTATTTTCGTTCTAGCTGCTTTGATTGGCATTTTGGTTTATTCTCTCACTGTCATTATTATTAATCGCGACAAAACCGCCACTATTGAAATTCTCGTCGCACCGACTGATGCTGAAGTTCGAATTGATGGTAAAGTTTTTCCAACCAAAGCAACCGTAAAAATTGAGCCAGGAACTTATGCGGTCCAAATTAAAAAAGACGATTTTATTGAATTTAACGGTTCAATTACTGCCAATGCCGACGAAACTGCCTATCTTTACGAGTTTCTAAACGAGGAAGATGAGAACGGCACATTTTACAAAGATAACGAAAAAGAAGCTGGTCGCGCTCAAGAAATTTCCGATAAAAAATCTGATATCTTCCACGAAAATTATAATGGCACCGATCAAATATGGAATGTGACACCATATGACAACTATCCTGGTGGCTATAAAATATACGCCGAGAAAGATACGTCTGGAAATACTATCATCAATATTTACCTTTATACTTGTGACGATTCACGCGTCAATAAATTAAAAGACAAAGCTAAAGAATACCTTGAAGAACAAAAGATTAACCTTGAAAAATACAAAGTCAAATACAAGAGTTGTATGTTATAATTAACCTATATGAAGGTTAAGCTTATTTTGAAAAATTTTTTCAAATCTTTCTCTTGCTTTTTATTATCAATTTTAATTACATTTAGCGGCGCAGCGCCAACTTTCGCTAAAGTAAAACTTCCTAGTGGCCGCGACGACGAATTCTCCGAAAATAATATTGTTTTTTATAACCCAAATGGCAAAAATGGTGATGATAATTGTCCACCAACACAGGGAACAATCGACAGTAAAGATGTTTTAATTATTGGTGACTCAATTACCAACGGTAGCTCTTCTGAGCTTAAAAATGAACTCCCAGACGCAGAAATTATCGCTCAAGACAGCAAACATTTTAGCCACGACGTAAGTGGAAATGAATCCGGTCTTACTATCTTAAAAAACATGGACGCAGATAGTATTAAAAAAACCATCGTTTTTGCACTTGGTACCAACGACCAAGGAGGAGTTAGCTCTTCTGATATCGACGCCGTATTAGATGTAATTGGAAGTGATAGAACCCTCGTTTTGGTCACTAACCACAAATTAAATAGCCCAAATACTTACAACACTAACAATACCAACTTTAAGTCTGCGGCTAGCTCACATTCCAACGTGGCCGTTGCCGACTGGGCTGCCGCCGTAAAAGACGATGATGATGCTTATATCACAAATGCCGACGGCTTAGGTGTCCACCCACCCGCTGAAGGTAAAAAGAAATTTGCCGAAGTTATCGCTTCCACTTTAAAGAGTGGTGGTAGCTCTTCTGGTGGCGGAAGTGTTGGTGCTAATAATAAACTTTATGATGGAACTCCAGTCTTCACTGATTCCGAATTACAAACCATCGAATCAAACCGCTCATTTTATGAGAGCGCTGCCAATAAATATAATATTCCTTGGCAAATTCTCGCAGTCGTTCATTATCGCGAAACTAGATTAAGCCGTGTTAACCCAAGTAATGGTCAAGGTGTTTATCAGCACTTAAATAAGTATTATGCTCCAGGCCCAATTACCGATACTGAATTCCAAGAACAAACAGACTATACCGCACAACAAATTCGCGATGTTTATGCCTCCGGTTTAGATTTGAGTGATGACAACAATATTAAGTTAATGTTCTTTAGATACAATGGTACAGCTGAAGCGTATAAATCTCAGGCTCGTAGCCTTGGTTTCTCGGAAGAAGAAGCAAACCGTGGTGAAGGTTCGCCATACGTTATGAATAAAGCTGACGAAAAACGTGATCCAAATAAAAACCCGAATGGTTGGGGCCAAATTAAGCGCGACCACGGCGGTATCGAATATCCAGCAAACCAGGATCCTGGAGCTTATATTATGTATCGTGCAATTGGTGGTGGAACCGGCACGAGTTGTGGTGGAGGAAACGGTGATATTAATAAAACCGCACTCGAACTCGCGTGGCCATTCGCCGAAAAAGGTATGCACGACAAATATGATCCACGCCCAACCTACACTACCGCTCTCGCAGCCGTTGGATTAAATACTTATGATGATGAATGGGTTAAAATTGGTGCATCCTGTGACGCCTACGTCGCAACCGTGCTTCGCTATTCCGGTGTTGATCCAGATTTCGTCTGCTGTGGCGCAAGTAACGTCTTAAATTATCTCCAAACTTCTGGTAAATATGAGGAAGTTCCAAATGATGCTAGTAGTCTAAAAGGTGGTGATATTCGCGCAAGTAGCGGCCACGTTGAACTCTATGTTGACGACAATGGCACTGGGCGCATCGCCTCGGCTTCACATGGCGATAGAACCGCAGAAGTAGGCAATTATTATGATAATAGTAGCACTTTTAAAGCATTTAGGTTTAAAGGAGGTGGAAGTGAATTACACTAATGAAGATAGACAACAAAAAACCGTTCGTATCGCAATTATTGGATTGATTATTTTATTTATTGGAATTATTGCCTTCACAATTAATCACTTTGTTTATATTGCAATGTAT